>JBJKSX010000018.1:0-14726 GCA_046703545.1 Thermoplasmataceae archaeon
ATTAAAAAATTCCATTTTGTCGATAAGGAGTACTGGGCATTCACTTTTTTTCTGGAGATCGGGTTTTTGACTTATCTCGGGAATTGGGGCAATTATGGTGCACATTCCCTCAAGGCACAACCTGCAACGCCTTTTCTTTCTTGAACCATATGTACGGCAATATGATCATCACAAGAAACCAGATGAATCCAGCCATCAGCACCAGAGGGTATGTTACCATATATTCTGAAGGGTTGAAAGTGTACGGATTGCCGAACGTGACGGAATTGCTTTGTATCTGTTGAAGTGGATTCACGAAGTCGAAAGGATTCAGGTAATTTACTACCGCAACCAGTGCAGGATATGCCTTCGAACTGATGAAACCTGAGAAATTAATGTCAAAAATGAACACTTCAACCATGGCAAGGGGGAGAAATGCCAGCATAGACTTCCTGCTATACTTTTCGAAATCTGGTGACTCCCTGGGTAGGTTCTTGATAAATCCCTTCCCCAAGAGAATGGATACATAAGCCGACGAGATGGCTATTGAAAAAACCATTCCTGCAGAACAGGCCAGAATGGTTATAATTCCGGCGCTTGCACCAAATTGGCTGCTGGATGAATAGTATGCGAACAGTGCTGTCACTGCCACTATTGGAAGAGAGGCCACCGTAGTGGCTGACACCCTGCGAATGAATGTACTTGCCTTATCACGTTCCTCCGTTTCAGGGAACCCTTCCGGGAGGATCCTTTCTATCCAACCGGTTCTGGCGGAAGGGCCCGAGCTCAGAAGCACGACCACAACCATTGCGGAGAATATTGCCAGTAGAGTTGCTATGCCAAATACAGAACCAACGGCCTGAACTGACTGCATGGCTGGAGTAGGCACAGATTGGAAATAGGCGCTCACCTGAAGGGTCCCCGAACTGCTTTCCATCCCTGCCAGATAGTAGTAAGTGTGCCCTGTGATTGGTATTCCTGTCTGCACATTCTCCTGTCCCGCAAGGGTTGTGGTTGTGATGCTAACCTGCTTGCTCTTGTTGAAGGGCGCCGGATAGGAGTAAAGTGAGGAAATCTGGGGGGAAGACTGGTAAAAAATGGATGCATTGTCGAATACATGGCCCGGAAGTGCCCATATGTGCAGCGCGAACGTTCCAGGATCGGTCAGGCTCTTCACGGGAGACATTGCAACATTTCCCGCATAAAGAGTGTCCTGGTTCGGCTCCGTTGTCAAATAGTTGGAGCTGTTCTGGGAAAAAGGGTGAACTTTATTGTGAAAATGAACCTCAAGGTCGTAATAGACCATTCCAGGCACCAGGGGGAGACTTAACTGTATGAATCCTGATCCATTTGTTTCACCGGCGTATCCTCCAGATACATGCTGATAGGTGCTTCCAGTATTCCCTGTGGATGCCGAAAGGTTGTAGTAGACTTCAGTGCCTGAAATCCCTTCACCATACATGTTGAAATTCTGGGCGTTGTAGGTGAGGCTGGTTGCATTGTATTTTAGAATGGAAGAGGTGCTAGAGTTTGGAACCTCATAACCGATCCCAGGGGTGTTCATGACAAACCCGACTCCAGCAACCGAAATGGCAAGGGAACCAAGTATCCATATCACTGTGCAAAGCAGAAAGAACTTGGACATGATTATCCGGGAGGATAATTTCAGAACACTGTGTTGGGTCAATACAATTTTATATTATTTAATGCCTATATTAATATTTGTCCGCTTTAATTAAATGGTAAAGTGGATTGCATTTCTATGGGAAAACAAAAGTTGGCTGCATAGGCATGTGTATAAGAACCAATCTTACAATAACATGCTGGAGATGGGAAAGATCGCCACTGAATACAACATTAAGGAAGAACAGTTCTTCGAGCTCTACGGGGCCAAGAAATACGGGGAAGCCAGAATCCTTATCGAGCAAATGTTGAGGGATTACCCGGAGAAAGCGGGCACCCTGTACAACTACACTTACTGTGCAAGAAATCTTGCAGGAGACGCAGAAGGTGCGCTTGAACTCATGGAAGAAGCAGCCGGGAAGGGCTATTGGTCTGATCCGGATCAGCTTGCCGGGGATGATGACCTGCAGAATCTTCACGACAATCCACGTTTCAGAGCTGTACTGAAAAAATACACAGAGCTTGCAGAAGAAAGCAGAAAGAACTCACGATCTGAGCTCAAAATAACAGATCCCAAGGAAGGCACCCACACCCCTGATTTACCTGTTCCACTGGTTTTTGCACTTCATGGGAACAATCAGTCTGCAGCCGATTCTTCGGATGACTGGAATTTCATGTCGGAAAAGGGTTGGATGGTTGCATCGCCGCAATCAAGCCAGATTTCAATGCCCGGGGCATATGTGTGGAACGACCTTTCAGTTGCAGTCCCTGAAGTCAGGAAACACTTCGATTCCATAACCGGCAAGTACAACGTTGACCCGGAGAAAACAATAATTGCAGGTTTTTCAAAAGGTGGAGCACTGGCGGCCAAAATCTGTCTAGAGCAGGTTTTGCCTGTAAGGCGGCTTGTACTCATGGGCCCATATCTTGGTGATCTCCATGGGATAGATGGCATGGTGGATGCGTTCAGTCATGGGGGAGGAAAAGTACTCATCCTGGTTGGAGAGAATGATTCAGATTGCATAAATGGCGCGAAGGGCCTTCACAACATGCTGAAGGACAGTGGCGTTGACTCAAGGCTGGATATTGTACCCGGTCTGGGGCATGCATACCCGGAGGATTTTCCGGACAGGATTATGCAAAATATCGATTTCATTCTTGACAAAATATAGGCTTGGTCTGCAGCCTATAATTCGAAATTTTCCCCTTGGGTCATTTGATGGTCTTACCGTGACATGACCTCATCTCCCATGGCTGCGTAAATCCGCTGTCCAGAGGCGTTCAACGCTCATCACGCGGGAGCCATGTTAGGATTCAAGTTTATATTACTGGTATGGGTATTATAAATATGGATACCCTGACCTGGACAATCTTATTGCTTGCAGTTCTGGGTGCCATAGGCTCAATCGTGCTGGCATACTTCATGATCAGGAAGGACACTCCGGGGAAGACCAGTGACGCTGCGTATACCTATTTTATAATTATAGGCATCATATACATTGCAATCAGCCTTCTATTTTACTTTATCTTCAGGCAGCACGGAAATGACTACCTCTTCTTTGCACTGCTTGGCCTATTCTTCACAGTGGTTGGGTACCTGAACAGGAATCTGGGAAAGAATTGATTTTCCCAGCAGGTGGCATCATCCCGTCAGGCTTTCAGTTTAAGCACCTTAACTCGCGTGTCCTTGTACGCGGGTGTCTTCGTCGGAGGGTCATAGACTTCTGGAGTCAGTATGTTTGAACCGAGGTCATGATAATGGAAGGTTGTAAACATCACACCGGGAGGCAGATCAGAACTGGACACCACCTTGGCTTTCACCGAACCTGTCTTCGATCTTATCTCCACTGTTTCCCCGCTTTCTAGTCCCTGGCGAATCATGTCATCCGGATTCATTTCGACATTGCCCCCTTTTTGAAGCTTGCTGATTATGCCCGATCTTGCGGTCATTGTGGCCGTGTGGTAATGCTCCCTCTGCCTTCCTGTTATGAGTGTGTAAGGGTAGGAATGGTACTCCGACGGGTCTTTTTCCCTCCATGACACGATCCTGAAGCGCCCCTTTCCGCGCATGAAAGAGTCTGTGTGAAGCAGTTTGGTTCCATTGCTGGACCTGTCCTTGACAGGCCACTGCAAGCCTCCCGATTCAAGTCTGTCGTGCCCTATTCCCGCGTATGATGGTACCAGGCTTGCTATCTCGTCCATGATCTCGGAACTTGAACCAAATCCCATGTCATATCCAACGCGCGCAGCGAGTTCACCATATATCTGCCAGTCAGGCTTTGCTTCTCCAGGTGGGTCGAATATCTTCTTGACAAGCTGGACCCTCCTTTCAGTATTGGTGAAGGTTCCAGAATGCTCAAAGGAAGAGGCGGCTGGCAGCACCACATCGGCAAATTCAGCCGTCTCTGTCATGAAAATGTCCTGGACAACCAGGAAGTCAAGTTTCTTCAGGGCAGCAATGGTTCCGTTGGTGTCTGGATGGGACCTTACTGAATTCTCGCCCGTTATGTAAAGGAATTTCAACATCCCCTTTCTGGCTGCATCGATCATTTCAGTGCTCTTCCAGCCCTGGAAACGCGGCAATTCCCTGTTCCAGGTTTTTTCAAACTTCTCCCTCGTGGGCCCGTCAAAGAATGGTTGGTACCCGGGCAGGGATCCTGCCACTGAACCCATGTCTGCTCCCCCCTGCACATTGTTCTGGCCCCTGATGGGGCTAAGCCCGGTGCCTGGTTTTCCAACATTGCCGGTTATGAGGGCCAGGTTGATCAGGGATGAAACATTGTCCGAACCGTTCTCGTGTTCGGTAATCCCAAGTGTCCAGAATATAATGGACGGCTTCTCAGTAGCGTAAGCGGTTGCAACCTCTGCAATGGTTTCTGCAGAAATTCCGGTAACCCTTTCCGCAAACTCAAGCGTGAAGGGAAAGAGGCTTTCTGCAAACTCCTCAAACCCTTCAGTCCTGGAGGATATGAATGATTCATCAGCGAGGCCGTGATCAATGATGTGCTTGGCCATAGCTGAAAACAGGACAGTGTCTGTTCCAGGCTTGAGCTGGAGGAACACATCGGAGTGCTTGACAAGCTCAACGCGCCTCGGGTCCACAATTATGAGCTTCGTGCCATTCTTCACAGCCTTCTTTATGTGGGAAGAAAGAACCGGATGCGCACGATCCACATTGGACCCCGCCATCAGGATGGTTTTTGCCTTGTCCACATCATCCATTGAATTAGTGGACGCACCGGCACCCGTTGCATACGAAAGCATTGATGCCGAAGGCGCATGGCAGAGTGTGGCGGATTGGTCCACGTTATCCGTTCCCGCAACGGCACGCATAAATTTCTGGAATGCAAAGACATCCTCATTGGAGGCCCTGTCGCAGGCTACACCGCCAATTGAATTGCTGCCATTCTCACGCTGGGACTTCATTAGTTTTTCAGACACGAGGTCAAGGGCCTCATCCCAGGAAGCGCTCCTGAAGACCTCTTCCACAGGCCTCCCATCAAGGCTTTCACGTTGGCCCAAGTTCCTCCTGATCAGAGGAGCCTTCAGCCTGTCAACGCTCATCTGGTGTTCCCATCCAAACTTTCCCTTGACGCACAGCTTTCCATGATTGATGTCGCTATCACTGTAGCCTCTGGCCCAGATTATTCTTTCATTCTTTATTCCGTATTCCACCGAGCAACCCACTGCACAGTACGGGCATATGGTGACCTCGGTTCTCTCTGCAGGTTCCCAGCCTTTTTCTATGAGTGCCCCGGTAGGGCAGGAATCAACACAGGCTCCACAGCTCACGCAGCTGGATTCGCCCATGGGAAGGCCCAGATCAAAGGTGACCCTGGTGTTGTGGCCTCTTCCCGATACTGCAATAACCTCGTTTACCTGGTCGAAGTCACAGGCCATCACGCATCTTCTGCAGAGTATGCATTTCGAAGGGTCAAAGGAAAAACCAGGGTGGCTGGTATCCAGCGAAACATCGAACTGTGGCACCGGCCTCTCCACATCAACACCATAATCTTCTGAGTACCTTTCCAGCTTGCATTTATCGAGACTCGCATCCTCATGGACAGGATGGTTCTTCATAAGCATTGACAGAAGCGTTTTTCTGTATTCCCTCACAGTCTCGCTTTCGGTACTGACATTCATGTTTTCGGCAACCTTTGTGCTGCAGGAGGGCATCAATCTCGGAGGGCTGCCAGCCTCAACCATGCACAGCCTGCAAACCCCGTTTTCAATTCCTTCATACGAGCACAGGTTGGGTATCTCTATTCCAGCTGTCTTTGCGGCATCCATGATGGTCTGCCCGCTGCCCGCTTCAATTCGTTCTCCATTGATGTTCACAATGACTGACATTTCTACTGCGCCTCCCTGAAGCAAAGGTCTGCAGGGCATTTTCCTGAGATGTGGTCCTCTATTTCATCCCGGAAGTACTTGATTGAGTCCATGAACATTCTGGCGCTTGCCTGCCCCAGGCCGCAGATTGAGCCCTTCAGCATTACATCAGCAGTTTCCCTGGCCTTCTCAAGGTCTTCAGGGGTTGCCTCCCCATGCTTGAGATTGGTGAACAGTGCCTTCAGGTCGGATGTTCCGTAACGGCAGGGCATGCATTTTCCGCATGATTCGCGCTCGAAGAAGGACTCAATATTCTCGAGCATGTCAACCATGCACCTGTCCTTTGAAATTGCGATCATTGAGCCTGTCCCCAAACCTGCCCCCGCTTCCTTTACAGAGTCAAAATCAAGACTCAGGATTCCTTTCTCTGAGGGGAGTATCCCGCCGGAGAGCCCCCCAGGGAGAATCGCCTTCAGTTCGTAGAGCCCTGTCCCCCCGATGTCAGTAAGGAGGGTTGAACTCGTGGTTCCATATGGCAGAAAGTACGGCCCGGGATGCTCAATATCTCCTGTCAGGCAGTATGCTTTCTTTCCCAGCTTGGCATTACCAGTTTTTCCATGTTCCCTGAGCCTTTCAAGGAAGTAGAGAAGCGTTTCCACGTTGTCAATAAGTGTTGGCTTTCCAAAGAGCCCCACCTCGGCTGGATATGGAGGCCTGAGCCTTGGCTCGCTCCTTCTGCCCTCCACTGCTTCCATCAGTGCACTTTCCTCTCCAGTGATGTAGTGCCCAGGGATCCTCAGTATTCTCATTGCGGGAAGCCCTGACAGAATGTCCTTGCCCCCAAGATATTCCCTGGAGTCTTCCCAAGCCTTTTTGAGCCTTTTCTCCGATTCAACATATTCATGCTTCAGGGCAATAATGATCTGGTCTGCACCCACCGATAGAGCGGCAATGAGTGAAGCCTCAATAAGATCATATGGGCTGGATTCCATGAGCACCCTGTCTTTGAAAGTTCCAGGTTCGCCCTCATGGGCATTCACCAGGAGGAATTTCTCCTTCTCTTCAGAATCAAGAACAGCCTTCCATTTTATATAGGCGGGGAATCCGGAGCCTCCGAAACCCTTCAAGCTGATGCCGTTGACGAAGTCAACAATATAGCCTCCGGACGGGTCATCTAGAACTGACAAGAGGGAGTGGAATCCATCCCTCTCAAGGAAATCCTGAAGGTTTGAAGATTTGGGAAAGCCTGAATCGTAGGGCCCGATTTTCAGTTCCTTTGTATTTGAACCGTCAATCTGGTAATATTTGCCATTGGACCATGCAACAGGGGCGTGTTCACAGTATCCAAGGCAGGAAACGATCTCGGTGTCGTCATCAACGAAATTCTTGAGCTTTTCTGTTTCAGATTTTCCGCCCTTCAGGCGGCAGGGCAGTCCCCTGCAGACCTTCATCTTCCTGTTGTCCTGCCTGTAGAAGCTCCAGATGCTTTCCGCTTCGTATGGCATCAAACCATGTTTCTCTGCCAGTTTTTTGACGTTTTCCACAGAATCTTCATTCCTGTCAGATATGCCAATCAATTCCTCAAGAAATTCCATCTCATTTTGTTGATTCATTTTTAATGCCCCTTTATCTCCTGAACCGGATCATATGCAGATGAAAACAGAATGAACACACCGCATTGAATGCACAATTCTGTTTAATCATCGAATCAAAGAATAGTTTTTACTAATTCATTATGCCTAACATATGCGGTTTTGACCCAAAGGAAAAACATTCCGGAATAGGGCACAGTTAAGGAAATTGCCTATTCGGCATTGACAGCTTCTTCAATAAACCCGAAAGTCTCTGAGGCCACTTTCGTGAGATATTCCAGGGACCTGGCATAATTCCCCGCAACTTCCAGCACGTGGTTTGCATCAGGGAATGAGACCAACCTCACGTTTTCCCTCCCTCTGATTTTGGCCATCGCCCCACTACCAAATGCGGGATCATTGTCCCCCACGAGCACAAGTGCATTAGGTGTGGTCTGGATGAATTCAACAGTGGGTTCAAGAGGAGTCTGGAAAATATGGTCTTTCACATTGCTGAAAGTTTTCTGGCACAGTATCGAGACAATGTATGTTCCAATGCTTTTGGAAATGAAAATCACCTTTCTGTACCGGTGCTTATTCAGGAAATTCTTGAGCGCACCGGATATTTCCTCAACAGTTTCACCTATATCTGAATTAGTGGATCCGCCCCGATTCGCGTGAAATCCATATTCGATGCTCAGGACATCTGAGCCAGCCTCATATGCAGGAATCGCGGAGTACCACAGGAGAGGGGCATCCTTGTAATATGCCTGGCCGGGGAATATCACTGTAAGAATTTCCGCAGGTTTCTCATGGCATCTGTATGTGTACTCGGCAGGTTTTCCATGACTTGAGTCAATTTGAATGGTCTTGATGTTCATAATGCTCCACTTTTTTTGCTTTAGCGCGGTATGAGGTTAAAGGATTTGGCCACTTTTTGTTGGCCGTTGTTCCTCCCAGATTCAACCCTTAGCTTTACGCTCTCATCATGAGCCATCTTCAGGAGCCTGGGGTAGCTGTCTCCATATCTCGCTTTCAGGAATTTTATGGAAGAATCAAGAGACACACGGTTGCCCACACTTACAATGGCCTTCCCGTTCATCTGGTAGGCAACCCTCTCCTCATTCATTGTGATCCATTTTCCCTCCTTCTTTCCAGTGAGCAGGGATTTGGCAACGCCTATGGTTGGTATTCCAAGCTTCATTCCTGCGAAAGAGGCAAGGCCAATGTGCCTTGGGTGAAGGTAACCATTGGCATCCACAAGAAGCAGACCGTCGTATCCTTCTGACAGTTCCCTGATGAACTTGAACTCCCTGTATGAAAGATATCCCGGAATGTATGGGAAAGTCACAGGCATGACCGCTCTACGCACCTCGATGGAGCCATCTTCTTCCACAACCATCGCCCCGTATCCGGTGAAATCGTCATACGATACATCAACTGCAGCGAGCTTCTCTTCAGTGAATTCATCCTCCTGCGACACCTTTGTCCCCATTTCCTCCTGTTCCTTCTTCATGGCCTCAAGAGGCTTTGTGCTCTGAAAATCTTCAAAAAGAGCCTTGTCAAAATCAGGGATCGTTCCGCCTTCAACTCTGACGCCATCATTGCCCAACCTCCGTATTTTTTCCAATGAGCCGTCCGGGTGCGTGAATTTCCCCACACTGCCATCCGAACGCACGACCTTGTAGCATGGAGTTCCAACAGGATCAGGATTGATGGACAGCATGTAACCGCATGCCCTGGCTGCCACAACATCGCCCAATGCCCTTGCGAGTGCCCCATAGGTTGTGACCATGCCTTCCGGGATCTGCCTAACCAGGCTGTAGAAGTATCCGTAAAGATCATAGTCACTGTAATCCACCAATTTCCCTGTCATACCATTCACTAGAATATGGTTTACATTATGAACCTTGCAATACAGGCAAATAATAAGGAAAACCTAAATAAATAGGCAACGATTTAAGCGCGATGTTTGAGGGTTCCTTCGAAAAAATAGGCAGCTTTTCAGCAAGAAACAGCGGGAAGGTAATAATCTTCTGGATTGTACTGCTGATTGTTCTTGCCCCTTTTGCCAGCCTGTTGTTTTCACAGACTTCGTATGATATTGGAAGCAGCATAGCGCCTCCAAATGCAATGTCAACCAAGGCTGCAAACCTGCAGAGCACTTACTTCGGAGGAAACGGTTCAGGTTCAGGCAACAATAGCATGGTCATTGTCACCACTGGCACAGACGTGAACAGCAATTCTGCTGTTATGGCCCTCATGAACAGCCAGAACCAAGTGAATTCAACTCTCTTGCAGCAGGGAATCTCGTCCAACTTCACATCCATTTTTGGAGTTGAGAACAGCACCCTTTCCGGCGTTGCCCAACTGGCATCTGCGTTTGTTAACGGGACCTATCCGCTGATTCAGAGCCTCAATAACCAGTCCTACCAGATAAACGGAACACTCAATGCCCTTTCAGGGATCATCTACGGTTCTGCATTGGCATATTACTCCAACTATACAGTATCTCACAGCAATACATCGGCGTACTACACTGCCTTAGGCTTCGTAACCTCACTCAATCTGCCCTCAGAGCTCCAGCCCATTGCCACGACTTATGTGAACAGCTTTTCTGATTTTGCCAACAGTACCGGAGGAACTCCCATTGAACTGAATGCTTCAGTGGACCAAGCCATAACCAGCCCGGCTTCCCAGTTCTACTATCTGCAGAATAACATATATTCGGCACCGCTCTACAACATGAGCTATTCCATCAACCAGAATTTCTCATTCATACAGTTCCTTTCAAACCCAACAAATTTCCCGAATGTTTTCAACCATAATTACACAAAGAACTACACAGTTGGCTTCCTGGCTTCACAGCTGGCGGGCCAGCCCGATCTGGTCAATTTCACAAACAATCAGCTCTATCTTTCAGTGGAGGACCTTGTAAACGCTTCCTACGACTCGGGCCAGCTGATGTCTCTCTATCAGATTAACCAGACCACTGACCATATGGTTTCCAACAGCACGGTGAAATACTTCAATGGAAGCCCCCTTGTTTCAATCAACAGAAACACCATCTTCAATTTTGTCCAGGACGTAAACAAATCTGGCAACCCAAATGTCACGGCCTACAAATATCTCACAGACGGCAGCTTCTCCGTATATCCTGCGGTCCCTGCAAGTTATGTATACCACCAGTTTGTGGGCTACGACAATACTACCATTATAACAATTCTCACCACCAGCACCAATCTATCCACAGCCCAGGTCAACCAGATCGAGAGGGTATACCACGATCAGCTTTCTCCCCTTGGGAATGCCAGTTATTACATTGCGGGCTCAGCAGCTTTGAGCAACCAGCTTGCCAGTGAATCGCTCACAGGAATGGTAAGGGCCCTCATCATAGGCATAGTGCTGTCGGTCATTATCGTGGGGATCTTTTTCAGGTCGCCCGTTGCAGCTTTCCTCCCACTGGCTGTGTTTGGGATGTCAGCAGCAATATCCATCTCCCTGAATGCACTTCTTTACAAATACATCCTCCATGGAACCATTTCATTCATTACGCCCACGCTATTGCTCATTCTTCTTCTGGGGCTATCCAGCGATTATGTTGTTTACATAATGGCCAGGTACAGGAGGGAACTCAGGTACAAGAATGACGACGCAAACACTGCAGCGTCGGTGACATCCAGGTGGGCAGGCCATGCTGTGTTCACTTCCGGAATCACGGTGGGGCTCTCTTATCTGGTGCTGTGGGTTTCCGGTGTCCCAATATTCAGCGATTCAGGGCTTACTAATGCCATCGGCGTTGTGGTGACAATCCTCATCGCAAACACTTTCCTGATAGCTGTTCTTTCCAGAGCCAAATCGAAGGTGTTCTGGCCAAACAAGGTTCTTGAGGAGACTGCCCTCCCAGCAGAAAAAGGCATGAAGAAGGTCGCAAACTTCGTGGTAAACAACAAGGGAAAGATACTGGTCCTGTTCCTCATCAGCACCCTGGTTGGAACATACGTGTACTCAATCACCCCCACAAACATGGACGTGTTCAAACTGGTTCCAGCCAGTGGCGGTATCCAGGCCATTGAGGAAGTCAACAGCAGTTTCCATGGTGATTTCTTCGAAAGGGGATTCCTGATACTTGAGTTTCCGAGCCCTGTTCTAGTGGGTTCAACCTATAACATGACAGAGATCAATGCCATAAGCGCGGTTGAGTCAAAACTCATCAACAGCACATACGTGACACAGGTTTATGGGCCAACCTTCCCATATGGGCAACCTGCCAGCGTAAATGTCTCGAGCGTTCCATCCCAGTTCCAGTCGCAGTATACAAGCCAGATCAATTCGTTCATAGGCAATGACAGCAGGTTTGTGATGATAGACTTCCAGCTCTCCCAACTTGCTTATGGGAACCAGCCATCCGCCTTTGTGAAGGATCTCCCACAGTACCTGTCAGGCACAACTGGGGCAGTGAAGAACATGTATGTTGGAGGAGTGACAGAATCACTCAACAATGCTTACACCTTCACACTATCCACCTTTGTCAAGATGGTTCCAATTCTTGCGCTGGCAATATTCGTTGTCCTGCTTATTCAGATAAGCTCCCTGTTTACGCCGATCAGGCTCATCCTAATGGTTTTCGCATCAGTGATAATATCGCTGGCGCTTGCCTATGTGGCCCTCCATTACTACCTGGGGCTTCCCATCCTGATCTTTTTGCCAATGTTCACGGTGATCACTCTCCTTGCCGTGGGGCTGGACTATGATATATTCATGGTGGCCCGTGTACGTGAGGAGGTGTACAAGGGTAACACCGACGAAGAGGCCATCAAGACCAGCATCACTGAGAATGGCGGTGTCATCATAACTCTTGGGACACTCCTGTTTGCCACTTTCGGGTCACTTGCATTCAGTGGTATCGGGATAATCCAGGAGATCGGAATCGGGCTTGGCCTCGGCGTTCTCATTGACACATTCATAAGCTGGCCCTTCTTTGTTCCGGCAGTCATGCTATACCTCCACAAGTACAACTGGTGGCCCTCAAAACTCAAGGGCACCACCAAGAAGGATGAGGAGTAAATCTCCACTTCTTTTTCATTGAATTCTAGAAGATAGCAATTATTGGCAAATCCCCAATTTTAGCAAATCTGTTGAATTTTTATCTGTTTAAAACCTAAGAAAGGATTTTATATCAATCACCTATCTACTTTCGAAGCCAATGAAAACCTATCTAAAAGTAACTTTTTCCAGTGAAGGGGGGAAACCCAGTGAGGTAATAAATAGGTTGAGGTCTCTCGGATTCAAACCAGTGATCGGAGAACAGGATCTTATCTATGAATGGGGTGACAGCGCTACCACAGAAGACTCTATTTGGTTCGCTGATAAGATTCAGGCAACTCTTGAAGGGTTCAGGGTTATGTTCCAGATCGAAACACTGAACGACTGATCTGATACAGAAGGCATTTCGAAACACAGTTCGTTGGTTCTGCAAAGTCAATTTATTCATACAATTATAAGGGAATTCAAGCCGATTCCATTTTTCTTCTAGTTCCTGTAGGGTATTCTGCGGATGTCACCGCATTGCCCGCAGGTGACAAAGCATAAGCCTTTCCTGATTCTGATTCTGGTATCATCTCCATAGGGTATTCCGCAATTCTTGCAGTAGAATCTCTTTATTTCCCTGGGAACTGAGACGTCCATCCTCTTGCCGATCCTCTCCACCTGCCTCATGTATCTTGATGAGAGGTCCGGGTTCGTGTCCCGTTTGCCCATTGCCTGTTCGAATAGAATGTGCATCCTTTCATACGCGATCTTTTTCGGAGGGACTATCTTCCTTCTGTGTACCATTATTAATGCATTTGAAATTACAGATTTATGATAAAGCTTGTCCTTCTGGACGTGGATGGTACGCTCACAGATCGGGAAAGGCTGATTTCCACAAGGGCAATAGAGGCCATAAGAAAAATTCAGAATGATGGCATGACGGTCAGCCTGGCAAGCGGGAATGTCATTCCGGTGATGTACGGGCTCAAAATCCTCCTCGGCATAAATGGCCCCGTTTTTGGGGAGAACGGCGGGGTGAAGTTTCAGGAGACGACAGAGGCTTTCTTTTCAATGGAAAAGCCACTTGAAGTTTTCAACAGGCTTCATGACGAGGGGAAATTGGAGGGGATACTCTCCAACAGATGGAGAGAAACATCCTGCGGCTATGTCCCAACCAGCGGTAACGAGGGATACATCAGGGCGGTAGCAGAATCTGAGGGCCTGGAAACCGTTGACAGCGGTTATTCATGGCATCTGCTCAACAGGGGACAGAACAAGGGATATGCTCTGGACCACCTGAAGAAACTGTACAGTCTTGAATATTCAGAGATAGCAGTTATGGGCGATTCATTCAATGACCTTTCCATGTTCAGGCATGATGTGTACAAGGCAGTTCCAGCTAACGCCCAGAATGAACTGAAAGAGATTGCGGACTTTGTCGCAATGAGCGATAATGGGGATGGGGTGGCCGAACTTCTGTCAAGCCTCAGGAACCCTTAGGTCTCCCAGATACTTTCCGGTTCTGCCCTCGACAAGTTCCCCGTCATCTATGAGCATTTCACCCCTCATTGTCACGTAGTCCGGAAATACAACATAGGATTCATTGAAAGGTGTTATTGGCGTCTTGGAATGGAGCCTTTCCTGGTTGAGCCGGGAAATGCTGCTGGGCCTGAAACTGAAGAAATCCGCAAGATAGCCCACCTCAACTTTCCCCTTCTTTATGCCCATAAGCTCAGCGGGGTTCTTTATGGCAGTTTCGTAAAGCACATTCAGGCTGAGTATTTTCTTCTGGACCAGGGCGAGCATGAGGGGGATTCTGGTTTCAACTCCTATTATGCCTGACGGCGCCTGCGGAAACTCCTCCTTGTCATGCTCTGTGTGGGGCGCATGGTCTGATGACAGCAGGTGGAACCTGCCATCAAGGAACGCCTGAAGGTTCCTTTCCTGTGTCGATTTCTCCCTGAGCGGAGGGTTGGCTTTACCCCAGGGCCCAAGGTCCATGTCGCAGTTGAGGAGAAGATGGTGCGGCGTCACTTCGCCCAGGGCCTTTCCCCTGATGGTTTCAAGGCTCTCCGGCACACTCACATGCCCCATCACCGACTTGGGCAGTGCCATGTCTGCAATGGTTCCAGCAGAGGCCAATTCACACTGTTCCGGCCTTGACAGATCATGCTCCTTCAGGTTCGCAACCTC
>JBJKSX010000019.1:0-10821 GCA_046703545.1 Thermoplasmataceae archaeon
CTGCTCAGCATCTCTGCGGATCCCTCTCTCATGTAACGTTGCGTTGCATCCCTTGTCATCGCCTGTTCATAGGATTCAGATACGGCATCGAAGGTGTCTGCAATCACTGCTTCCACCTCATAATTTATTCTTCCTGGGAGCAGGCTAATGGAATTCACCGGATGTTTGAAATATTCATCCACATGAGCTTGCCCATATTTTTTCACCATGAGGCCCAAAACGTGTTTGCTGTCTGCTTTCTCAACTGTGAAACTCATATCGCCCACATATGCCATAGGTACCAGTTCCAGGTCTCTTCGCCAGGCTCCGGTGGCAATTATGTGCAATTTCTCATTTTCTTTCACAAAGTTTACTTCCACTTTCCTGAGAAACGGGTATGCAGTGGTTATTGCCAGTGTGTGATCACTTTCTTTCCATGACATAGGCAGTTTCATCCCCGAGAGTCCTGAAAACTGGAAGGCGCGAAAGGATGCGGTCAAGTCTCACAATGAAGCCTTTCAGCACACCTGATTTCACCTTTTCCGCCAGATATGGTGGAATTACAATGCCCAGCCCGTGAATGGCAAGCAATTTGTATTGCTTGTGAAACATTCCAATGACTTCATTTTTAGAATAGTATCTGGAAGGAATCTTTTCACCTATGACTTCCACATCCACCAACCCAGACTTCCTCCTTTTTATTTCCTGGGAATGCCCTTTCACCCTGTACAGTATTGATTCTCCAAGACATTTCTTGTTTCTAAGGGAAAAGATCAGAATGGAACCTTTTGGCATCGAGAGGCTCAATGATTCCACAAGGGCTGTTGTGTCCGGCTCTGTATTGAAAGCCCCATTGAACGAGTAAACCAGATCAAATTTCTTTCCCAGTATTTTCAGATTGCTTCCCCTGAGTTTTCTTGCGCTGAATTTTTCCGAAAGTCCCGCCAACTTCATTTTTTCCTGGGAAAAGTCAACCATTCCAGATGCAATGTCGATGCATTGCAAGTTTTTCCCTGTTTCCAGAATAAATCTTCTTGATTCTTCCCCAGTCCCACAGCCTATTTCCAGGATGCTTTCTGAGCCTTTGGAGTAACCGCGCAGGATCTTCATCTCCATGTCCCTTATGTTCACGTTTACAAAATTTGAAAGTATTTTGCTGTCATATATTCTGGATGCAGCGGAGAAAACCTGATCCAGCCGCCCGTAGTATTCCTCCACTTCATTCTTTTCAGAATAGCCCGTATCAAAACTTTCCATACTCATCCTGTCTTTCTTCTGCTTTTAAATGCCAGAATCTGTAACTTCGTTTCCTCAGGATCTGAATTCTGGCCATTAAAATCGAGAACATCTCTATAACAAAGGACAGAAACAGCGGGAATATCAGGTTCCTGTGTCGGCGGAGAAAGGTCGCAAGGATTCCAATGGTCACCCTGACTTCACTGAACCCGCCTATACTTATTGAAGAATGCCAGCCATTGGTTCTCTTGGACTGCAGGTGGCCGAAATTTATTCGCAATCTCTGCTGCAGAAGCTCCATGAATTTAGTTGGCATGAAGTTGACAATCTCCACGTCCCTCGCATAAACAATCCTGCGGCCAGATGAATATACCTGATGGCACAGGAACTCATCATCATTCACTATCTCAGGGGACAATAAAGGCATTGGATGCTGTACTGCCTGCATTTCTCCACCGCAGAAATATCTGGACTCCCTGCATGCATTTTCTAGAGTTATGTCGTGAATCTGCCATATTACATTGCCAACGCTTTCGGCCAAGGTTCTTGGCGGGTACGGTACAACTCTTGGGATCACCATCCCCACATCTTTGTCGAAATATCCGGCAAGTCGCTTGAATATGGTGGGGTCAAACCTGACATCGCCAGAAACAAGGAAAGTTATGTCCGAATCCAGCCCTTTCAGTGCCCTGTTGAATGACTCAACTTTTCCAAGCCTTTCTTCTTCGAATCTGAGGTCCACCTTCTCCAATTGCAGGAGTCTCTCCATCTTTCGCATGGCAATATTGCCTCCTACTGCGAGAATTATTTTATCAAGGTCAAGAATCGAGACTCTTTCTGAAATGTAATCTGCATCAACCTGTGAGGAGTAGGAGAAAAATATTCCAGCGGTGAGTGTCAGAGCAACTCCTCCTTCTTCAGCTTCAGGTTTCTGTACTTCTCTGAATCCAAGTAGAAATGGTGAATTCCAGTTCTGGCCATGAATCTTCGTTCTACATTTATTTTTGAGAGCTTTTTGCTGTTTCTAAGTGACCTGAATATGAGATAAGGCGCCAGTGAGAGAAAAATAAAAAAGTTCAGGAATGGGGCTATTCCACTGTGGGAACACTCAGGGGAGATTCCTTCACCCTTTATTCGGTTTGGAAAATACCTTTCCACGAAGGGGCTTTTTGACAGGAGAGATTCGTAATATGCAGACCCAAATATCCTTATCACGTGGACTGCGTCGGATGCAACAACATATTCTGCATCTCTGCTGAACAATTCCTCAGCAAACTCTTCATCCATGGTCAGCGAAATACAGAGGGATTGGTTTCCAATTCGTCTTCTGGCAAGGAATGCTTTCAGCAGAATCTTCCAGAGTTTGCACCGCTCTGTAATGATGAAGATGTCAACATCATCAGCCAAATTGGGCGCGTAGGAAACTGATCCTGCCACACCGAAAAATCTGAGGTCATCTTTCCCCAAATAATTAAAGAAATCCTCAGCCTGGCGAATCTTCTCCAGCTTGAGGGCCTCGATTTCTGCATTAATTATCATGAATGGCCTCTGGAATCTCACAAACATCTACTGTTGATATCCAATATAAATTGAATGCGATTACAAATATATAACCTTTATTAAGTATAAAAGCGCTTCTTCAACAAACTCTATTTGAACAAAATTATACAACCAAAGGGGAAATCCATAACTTGATCCTTTACAGACCGTTTTGGGTATGAATACGGCATTCTGCAGATGGGGAGCCCTGGTTTGTAGGCCTCCTGTATGCAACCAACCAAAAACCTGGCATCAGATTTTTGTTGCCTGGAGGATGTTATGCCCCTGTACCATCAGTGATACGTTGTCTCCCACCTGAAGTTGGAGGATCTGGATTATCTGGCTGTCGTTGAGAAGGGCTGCACTGGCAAAATAATACTGGGTGTTATTGAGCTCAAGCGCAACCACGGTGCTGCCATTCTGGTCAAATTGCGTGATGTTCACGATTGTTCCATTTACAACGGTACCTGGCTGCTGCTGGAAATTCCCTGATAGAAACTGCGTCACTGCGTTTCCAATCAGCTTTGTCACTCCGGAGCTGCTGATGCTGGAAAACTGGCTTTGAATGCTGACATAATGGGCAGAATTCTCCGCGTCAACTATTCCCAGGCCCTGAAGCTGCACAATCGAAGTGCTTGCCTCCTGTGAATAATACGGAACGATCCAGGCGAAATATCCGCCCAGTGGGTACAGGATGGGGTTGCTCGTGAAGTATGTGGCGCCGCTCAGTGCAGGCAGCTTCGCCTGTATGGTTGCCTTTGCAGCTGCTGCACTGATCAGTCCAAGATTTTCAAGATTGTAGAAGAATACATGTGAACCTGTGGCGAGCATGACTCCACTGAGTGCATTTGGAGCATTTGCAGGAGAAAGGAACTGCATGTAAGCAGTCTGATTGTGATACGGGATCAACTCGCTGTTATTGTCCACGTTCATCATGTAGGATGAGGCTGCTTTGTTCAGGAATCCCCCTGCGAAGAAACCGAATGATCCGTTTCCAATTCTGTTGCCTGCCCAGTCGTGTATTAGAACCTGAAAGAGATTCTTGTCCCATGGCTGGTTTACCCAGGAAGGCGCATTTCCGGGGCTCGTCCATTTGGCTATTATATTTCCCTGCGGGTTGAATGCCTCCCCGCCAGCAAATTGCTGAAGTCCATTGGGGCCCAGGGAATCCAGGGTTACCACATAGTCAACCTCACCATTGGCCCTGAGCTGTGGGTAATGGTTGCCAATTATGTCCTGAGTGTTTCCAACATATGTTGCATAATTGATGTTGTGTGTAAAGAACAGGCCGGCACCGATGGTTGTGTTCTGGAAAATTTCCCTCAAAGATGCATTCACGGCGTTGACCAACTCAAACCCAATCAGGTGGTTTGTGCCGATGGTGTTAGTTGAGCCAACGGAGAATATCCAGTAAGGTGTGCTGTTTTCCACCATGAACTCATTGTCATAGATTTTGGTGTTTCCCCCGAAATCACCAAGATGAGAGGTGGCAATATAACTTGCATAGGATACGCTGACCACAGGAATTTCGTTGTAAGGGAGAGTGTCGTTGGCAAAAAGAGAGGTCCCACGCTCAAATGTGATGTTGCCATTGTAGTAGTTGGCATTTGCCAGCGCGCCGTAACCGCCAACCCATACTCCCATCAGGATTATGAAAGCAACCAATGCAAGTGCCTTCCCCGCCATGGCTCGACGGCTGGTCCCTATGCCCCTTCTATCCCTGAATACATTGGCGGCGATCCCAAGGAAAAGTGAGACCCCGACTATGGCATAGATGCCAAAAACGAGCGGAATGTCACTCAGAAGTGACACGGCAAACAATATGATGCTGATGACAAGGCTCAAAGCAACTGCATTTTTCAATATGACGCGAAGGTCCTTTGCCTTGAGCTGCCTGACAAAAGGATGCAGCAGGATGAACAGAATGGGAAGGGAAATTGCAAAAAATATGGGCAGGGAAAAGGCATAATTCAATTTACAGACCTCTGAACGCTTTAATACAAACTAACTTTATATTTTTAACGAAAAATTAGCTGAGTGCATATTATGGCTTCTTCTGATTTTAAACATTCAGAAAAAAAATGGACCGATGGGGATTTGAACCCCAGACCTCTTCCATGCCAAGGAAGCGATCTACCTCTGATCTACCGGCCCTTTGTGGGAGTGCCAATTAAGCAAGCCCTGTATGATAGGTTAGGGTATAAATATTATCTAGGTTGATCAGCTTGCGTTGCCAAGAGCCGATTCAAGTTTTCTGATTTCCTCGTCCGTCATTTTCCATCCCATTGAACCTGCATTCTCGGTGACATGGTCAGCGTTTGAAGCCCTTGGAATTGGAAACACAAAGTCAAACTTGCTGTAAAACCAGTTAAGGGCTATCTGCGGTGGCGTCTTTCCGCCGTGGTTTTTTCCAATTTCCTCAACTATTGCCTTGGTAGATGGATCCGGAGAAACCAGTTTCCCATGGCCCAGTGGGAAGTAGGCAAGAATTGCAATGCCATTTTCCCTGCAGTAAGGCAGAAGGTCAGCCTCTATGTTTCTGTGGGCGATATTGAAATTCATCTGGGTTGAGGAGATCTCATATTTCTTCAGTGCTTCAACTGCTGCCTGCGTCTGTTCAAGTGTGAAGTTGCTGATGCCGATATGCCTGATCTTTCCCTGATCCACAAGATATTCCATGGCCTTCATGGTTTCCCCTATGTCTTTTCTCTTGCTTGGAAAATGAAGCTGGTAAAGATCCATATAATCCATGCCAAGCTTTTTCAGGCTGCGGTTGCACGATTTGATGACCTTGTCGTAGCTGAAATGTGATGGCCAGACCTTGGACGCAATGAACAGGTCTTCCCTGGGCATTTCCCTTACCGCTTCCCGCACCAGATTTTCTGATTCGTAAAGCTCCGCAGTGTCAATGAGGTTGACACCGGCCTCGACTCCGGCCCTGATTGCCTTTATCTTGTTTTCTGAGTTGCTCTGCCTCTTAAGGAGCTTTGCCGAAGCAATCCAACCGGGATCATAGTAGGTCCCTATTCCCATTGGCGATACCCTGGCCCCGGTTTTTCCAAACGTGATCCTTTGCTCCATTGTGAATGATTTTTATGACGTTTAAAAAGATATGTTCAGATGTTGCCTGAATTCCAAGTGTTTTGCATGTCAAACGGCGAACAACACTGTAAATTTTTATAGGGACTTATCTCTATATTCCCAAAGGTAATGATTTCCAACGACACCCTCGGTCCTTCAGAATCAAGCGGCAAAGACGAATTGCTTCGGGAGTACTCTCTGAACCTTGATTTTGCAAAGGCTGAAATAATACGGGCCGCGGAGAACTCAGAAATCATTTACCGTGTTGTTGAACCCCCATTGACAAGCAAGGAAACCCAGGAATTCTTTGATCTCAAATCAGAAATTAACGATCTCCTTCCCGACATACTCGGGAGGATGCCCGGGGGCAATAATGACCTGGAATTCATTATCGGGGCCTTCGTCCACCAGCGAAGGCCATGGCTCAAAGGAGAACGCTATGAGAAGCTCCTGTACTACCTGACCCGTGATTTCAGGGGCTACGGGCTGGTTGACCCCCTTGTGAGGGACCAGAACATAGAGGATGTTTCCTGTGACGGGCCGGAAATGCCAATTTTTGTCTATCACAAGGAATTCGGGTCCATCAAGACAACGGCCAGATTCTCCACAAACGAGGCCCTTGACTCTTTCATCATAAGGCTTGCGCAGATGAGCGGCAAATCGGTGTCCATCAATTCCCCAATACTGGATTCTATCACCAAGGACGGCCACAGGGTGCAGGCCGTTTACGGCAGTGAAGTTTCAAGCAGGGGGCCTGTGTTCACCCTGAGGCTGTTCAGGGAGAGGCCTTTCACTCCTGTAGACCTCATTAGAAGCCGCACTGCCAGCCCTGAACTCATGGCATACCTGTGGTTCATGACCGAGGGGCTCAACTCTGCAATGATTGTTGGTGCACCGGGGGCAGGAAAGACCTCAACTTTGAACTCTACACTTCTTTTTGCCCCAGGAAACACCAAAATCTTCAGCATTGAGGAGACCAGGGAATTGAACATACCCCACGAGAACTGGATTGCTGCCGAGACCAGGAGGAAAAACGCGGTAAGCAGCCAGAAAGGTGTGGAGAAGCTGGGCACATTTGACCTGGTGACAATGGCCATGAGGCAGAGGCCAACCTACATAGTGGTAGGAGAAGTGAGAGGAAGGGAAACCTATGCACTGTTCCAGGCAATGGCCACAGGGCATACCACGTATGCCACGATACATGCTGATTCAATGGAGTCGCTTCTTAACAGGCTTGAAAATGAGCCCATGAACATACCCCGTGTGCTTGTTTCCTACCTGAACATTGTCATATTCATTAATTTCGTCAGGCTTGAGGGAAAGATGGTCAGAAGAATCACCGAGGTTGACGAGATAGTGGGGATCGACGGCAGGACAAATGAAATCCTGTACAACAGGGTATTCAGGTATGACCCGGAAAATGACAGGTTTATATACGCAGGCTCAAGCAGGCTTTATGATAGGATAATGGAGCAGCGAAGTTTCAACCAGGTGGAATTCAGGAAGGAGATAGACGCCAGATCCAAAATGCTGAGAGAGCTTGCAGAAGCAGGTGAGACAGACAACGATGAAATAGCCCGAAAGATAAGGGTGAAGCAGTGGAACTGGATAAGGGGTGAGTGAGCCTGTTGTTTTCAAAACCCAATGAGAATGACACAAAGAAGGAACTCTTCAAGGTGCCAAGATTCAACATGCTGTCATTGAAGCTCTTCGGCAAGTTCGTGAACAGGACCTTCAAGTCTGGAAACGTGGATGAAAGCCTTAAGAAATCCAAGATGAGGATGGGCAGGGTGGAATTCTATTCCACGGCTATGATGGTGCTTCTCATATCGGTTGTAATCCTGGCTGCGGTGGACGCTGTGATCATTTACTTCTACCACCACCTCGCTTTCCTGACAATCGCATTATCATTTCTGATTGCCGTATCGGTACTGGCAATTGTTCTGGAGACGCCGACCTCCCTCGCAAGAAGGAGGAGAAGAAAGATAGACTCGGTAATAACAATTGCATCCGGCTTCTTCGCTACGATGGCATCTGCGGAGGTTCCAATTGACATTATCTTCAGGGATTTGGGCGACAGCAGGCAGTATGGTGAGATCTCCAATGAGTGCAGGAGCATATGGATCAGGACTGAGCTTTTCGGGCTCGACATCATCTCATCCATAAAGGAGAGCATCAAGAACTCCCCGTCACTGCGCTTTTCTGAATTTCTGCAGGGGATTGTGACAAGCGTGAATTCCGGAGGAGACCTGAAGCAGTATTTTCTGGAAAAGGCCAACCAGTTCCAGGGTGAACTGAGCACGCTTATCAAGCAGAATTCAAATTCAATGAGTGTTCTGGCTGAGAGCTTTGTCACCGTGGGTGTTGCGTTCCCGCTCATTCTCCTTATAGTGGTTGGAATCGTTGCATTCCTGTCACCGACCTCGCCAAGAGGCCTTATCACATTCCTCATCGTAACAGTTGCTGTAATAATACCTGGAATACTCGCCATATTCGCATACTTCTTTTCAAGCACAATGGGGGAAATCGAGCTATGAATGGAAGCAAACTCATCACTCCGGTCGCCCTTGTCTCAGCCGTTCTTTTTGCATTGCTGAGCGTATTTCTTATTGGGAGTATTGCTCCGTCTGCCAGGGACCCTCTGTTTTATGTTCCATTCAGTTTGGCAATCATACTGATACCCGTGGGTTTCCTCAGAAGGCTCAGGATATCCAGGATACTGGATGCAAGAAGAAGGATCTCGGACTTCATAAGGGACCTTTCCGAATACACCATGTATGGCACCCCAATTTCAGAAGCTGTCAAGCTGGTTTCCTCAAATGATTACGGTTACCTGAACAATGATGTGAGGGAACTGGTATCGAGCATTTCCATAGGGATTCCGGTTGAGGAAGCCCTGAGAAACTTCGGCTCTTCCCTGAAGGATCCACAGATTGAGAGATTTGGGATCATCCTCCAGAAATCAGGTGAATCCGGGAGCAACACATCTGACGTGATGTCCCTCGTGTCCAGGTTCAGTGCCCAGATGCAGCTCCTGTCAGACGACCGGGCTGCGGAAATGAAGAACTACAACCTGATCCTGATGGTGGCCTTCGCTGTTTTCCTTCTTGTAATGGCCATAATAGACGTGAGATTCTTTGATGCAATCAAGGTCCAGTCTGCGAGCGGATTTCTTTTTCAATCCGCAGGAGCCCCTCTGCTCAAGAAGATTTTTGACAGCGGGATTTATATCGAAGCTATTGGGATAGGCCTGATGATCGGCCTGATCAGGGACCGCAACATAGCAAGCGGATTCATGGAAACCGGGGCGATGCTCCTCACCAGTTCCCTGATCCTCTTTCTGGCAGGTGCACTTTAGGATGGCTGAAGACAAAATGACCTTGATGGAAACATACGACCTCTTGGAGGGACTGGTGCACGTGAACATTGAAGCCGGAAATGGCACCATCAGGTATGTTGTGGACGAGGAGAGGCCGTCAGATGAGGAGAGGGGCCTCATAGATTCCATTGTATCCCAGTACAGGAAGGACAACCTGAAGAGCTTCCCAAATGATTTTGACAATTATTCAAGCAGGAGTGAGATTTTCAGGAAGCTTGACAGCAGGGGCATATATTTCCTTGAGCGTTACTACACAGGATACGGGATAATACACCCATTGATGTCTGACCAGAGAATAGAGGACATAACCTGCGATGGGGTGGGAATACCCATCTTTGTTTTTATCAAGGAATATGGCTTCATTCCCACAAATATCGTATTCAATTCAGAAGACAGCCTCAATTTCTTCATCCGGAAGATCGCCCAGGAGGGGGGAAAGCAGATTTCTGTATCGGTTCCAGTTGTTGAAGTTGCCCTCAGGGACGGGTCAAGAGTGTCAGCTTCACTTGGCAGATATGTCACCACCAGGGGACCGAGCTTCTCCATAAGGAAATTCAGGGACATCCCCATCAGCCCTGTTGACCTCATACGGCTCGATTCCACAGATTTCACACAGCTTGCCTACCTCTGGACCATCATAGAGTATGGGGCCAACATAATGGTAGTGGGAGGCACCGCCACGGGCAAGACCACCTTCCTGAACGCCATCCTCAGTTTCGTGTCTCAGGACAAGAAGATTGTCACAATAGAAGACACCAAGGAACTCAACCTGAAGCATGAAAACTGGATATCCACACTCACCAGGTCTGTTTCAAATGACTCGGAGGATGAGGAAGACAGCAACGACATTGACATGTTTGACCTGCTTGAATCAGCGCTGCGGCACCGGCCCAATTACATCGTGGTCGGCGAAGTGAGGGGAGCAGAGACATTCACCGTATTCCAGGCCATGCTGGCAGGCAGATTCGGGATGGGAACGTTTCACGCAGATGACATGGAAACTTTCGTCCACAGGCTTGAGGCCAGGCCCATATCCATACCACGGAGCCTCATAACGTCACTCAACACTGTGGTACTCCTTGACACAACCTATGTAGGTGGAATATTGAAGCGTGGAGTGAAGGAGATTTCTGAGATAGTGGAGGTAGACCCTGGAACTGGAGACCTGGTGGTAAACAAGCTCCCGGACAGTTCACTGGGAAAGCCTATACCGGCATCTTTTGAGAGTTACGTTTTCAGGCTCATATCAACAAGGGATGGCGTTTCCGTCAATGAGCTGCACGAACAGATGCAGAGGAGAAAGCGTTTCCTGGAACGGATGGAGGAAGTTGACATCACAGACTTTGACACTGTGCACAGGCTTCTCTCCCTTTACAAGCTTGACGAGAGCAGGGCCATGGACATAGTGGAACACTACTGAGTCTTTTCAGCTTCATTGTTTTCCGGCACGCCCGCACCCAGAAGCTTTCTGGACAGGAAAGGTATGTATATTGTCTGGAGAATGATGGAGAACAGCACTATGAAGGATACAACGACCGCTATTGTTGGCCCGAACTTCAGGAGCTGCGGGTTGTTTGTGCTCAGGCCAACGCTGTAGGGGACAGTTG
>JBJKSX010000020.1:0-22967 GCA_046703545.1 Thermoplasmataceae archaeon
CATCAAGAGAGCAGCCAGATTGCCTTGGAATGAACTTATGTATGGTTAAAAGGAATGAATACATGCAGCTTTTTTGCCTTGGTTTTCAGAAGAAATGTCTATTTTTGAATAAGGAAAGTGGTTTTGAAAAAACCTCTTCAAATAAATTATTGGAGATGCGTCGGTGAGGCCTATCTGCGTGCGGCAGTGCCTGCAGGGGCAGCGAGGAGCAAGTTTTCGCCAGAGCTCTCCTCAAGGTCAAGCCTCTTCGGCTCAGGCAGGAGAACTAATGTGAATACAAGGCCGAGCACGGAAAGGGCGGATAGAATCAGGAAGAGTCCAGATTCCGTAATCATGTTTATGATGATTATGTTGAGGAAGGTCCCAACGAAGGCCCCTATCTTGCCGCCTGCAGCTGAAGCACCGCTTCCGAAGCCCCTCACTTTGGTGGGGAACACTTCGGGCGGGTATATGAAAGTGGTCACATTGGGGCCGAACTCTATGAAGAAGTAGCTCAGGCCGTATAGACCAAGAAATTCCGCTAGATATGCGGGAGAGAGTAGCTGGTGGAACATTCCCAGTATGCCAAATGTCACGGCCATTGCAGTGAAACCGATTGCCTGTATTGTCTTCCTTCCAATCCTGTCGATAGTGAAGGTTGCAATCCAGTAGCCCGGGAATGCCGCGAAGCCAAATATCATTGCAGAGTATGTGGTTGTCTGTATGAGCGCGTGCAGTCCTGAAACAGTAGATGGCACCAAGGCTCCAAGCATTGTGTGGGACATGATTGAGTTTCCGTAGAGTGCCCAATCCATGAGGAACCAGGAACCTGCTGTTCCAAGCAGTGTGAGGGCGAATTTCCTGTTCTTGAGTATGTCTATCCATGACTGGGAAACCACCTCGCTGCTTGCACTTGCGTTGGCTGAGAGGCCTGTGAGCTTCTGCCAGTTCTTGGATGCACTCTGGGCATCGCCCTTCACCCTGAGGGAGAACCTTGGGGTTTCAGGCAGCCTGCGCCTGAAGTATACCACCACAAGGGCAGGTATTGCTCCGAATGCAAGAAGCAGTTTCCAGATTATTGCGAGTGGAATTCCAGTGTGTATCAGTCCAAGTGTAACCAGGGGGCCCGCGAGCAGGCCAAGGGACTGCATGGAAAATACCATGCCGATGAGTTTTCCCCTGCTCTGCGTGTTTGAATATTCCGCCATTATTGTTGAGCTGGTGGCGTAATCTCCGCCGATTCCCACGCCAAGCAGGAACCTCCATATAATGAGTATGAAAACACCGTTGACAGGCGTAAGGAACGCACTTCCCAATGCGCCTATGACCAATATAATGAGCTCTATACCATATATAGCCTTGCGGCCAAGTTTGTCAAGGAGTCTTCCAAAGACAAGCGCCCCAATGACAGCAGAAAGCAGTGCAGTTGAGTCCAGGAGTGATTTGTCGAGTAATGTGAGGTTATGCCATCCAGAAAGTACCAGAAGACTTGAAACGACGCCAATTATGAAAAGGTCGTATGCGTCTGTGAAGAAGCCGAGCCCGGCGACAAGCCAGGTCTTGTAGTGAAATTTGCTTAGTTTCGCGTTGTTTACTGAGCTCAGGAGGTCAGGTTCATTTACTGACACTGGTCCGTGTTCCTCAGCCATATTTACTAAATGCGACCTTTATTATGAATATAGATTATATAGTGTATGTATCCTATATATTTTCTATAGTTTTTCTTCATATACCCAATACTAGCTGTAAATACCCATAGTAGTGTATGTCGTTGTGTGAGCATTGGTTTAAGCGATTCTATCGCTAATATGTCTATTGAAAATCTTAAAATACCATCTCTGAGTAAAAACAATTTGTCTACTGGAAGGTATAAACATGGAGAGAACTGATGCCGGGTCACTGCTTCATTTCGGAGATGTCTCCCTGAGTGGAGGGGAACTCATACTCTCAGTGATAATGGCGTACAGTGAGAATTTTGGACAGAAGCCTGACCTTGCAAAGGTCAACCTTCTTGCCTTCCTAATTGAGGGAGACGGCGAAATAGAGTCCGACATCATGTTTTCGAATACCCCCTACGGTCCCAAATCCCGATACATAAGCGAGTTCATTTCACGCAACGGTGAACTGGTGAAATCCCGAACCTACGGGAAGAAGCCTTCGGGTGCCAGAATTGATCCTGACCTGCGGATCAAGCTGGAACTTACTGATCTTGGAAGAAAGATTGCCAGCATAGCAACAAATTCTCTTTCCAAGAGGGACTCAAAAATTCTTGCCAAGATTCTCTCGGGCTGGGGGATGGAGAAACACTCTGACCTCCTCACTTACATTTGCGTGTTCTACGAGGATTTCTGCACGTCTGTGGAGCGAAAAGCAGACTCCAAGTGAAATTGATCTTCAAAATCCATTTCATGCTTCTGTTGGTTTCGGATGCCATAATAGTCCCTCGCAGTGTTAATTACCCAGGCATGAGTGGTGACCAGTGGTTTAGTGGCTCAAGCCGATATATTGTAATATATTTTCATAATGTGGGAAGGTGAGGCCCGATTATGTCAAGGTGAAGATTCCTTCGGGGGAATCCTACGTAAGAATCAAGCAGACACTTCGTGACAGGACCCTCTATACAGTCTGCGAGGAAGCAAGGTGCCCCAATGTTGCGGAATGCTGGGACAGCGGAACCGCGACATTCATGATAATGGGAAGCAACTGCTCACGCGGCTGCAGGTTCTGTGCAGTAACGCATGGGCATATGCTTCCGCTTGACCCGGACGAGCCCCACAAAGTTGTGCAGTCAGCAAAGCTCATGGGCCTGTCCTATGTGGTTGTCACATCAGTGGACAGGGACGACCTTCCCGATCAGGGCGCCTCACACTTCGCCAGGGTGATCAGGGAGCTGAAGAACGAGGGAATTCTGGTAGAATCGCTCATCCCCGACTTCCAAGGCAATGAAGAACTGGTGAACATGGTTATAGACCAGAAGCCTGCAGTGCTGGCGCACAATCTGGAAACGGTGAAGAGCCTCACTCCAAAAGTCAGGGACCCAAGGGCCGGATATGAACAGTCCCTTGGGGTGCTGAAACACATAAAGGAAGAGAACCCGGACCAGCTCACCAAGTCGTCGATCATGCTTGGCCTTGGGGAGACTGACGATGAAGTTGAACAGGCAATGGCTGACCTCAGGAAGAGCGGCGTCGACATTCTCACTATCGGGCAGTACCTGAGGCCTTCCAAGATGCAGTTGCCTGTGGTTGAATATACCCAAATGGATAGGTTTAAGAATCTTGAGAGTTTGGGATACTCGCTTGGTTTTTCCTTCGTAGCATCAGGCCCGCTGGTCAGGACTTCATACAGGGCCGCTGAAGCATGGGCAAAAAGGAGAGTTAAAAATGACTGAGACCGTAAATGATCAGAACGACAGGGAGAGGTACGTAAGGGCTTTCGGAGCCATGGTGCTCTCCAGGACACTTGATAGAAAAATAACAACCGCGCAAAGACAGGGCCGGGTGGGATTCTACACGCCGACCATGGGCCAGGAGGCTGGCCAGATAGGGCTTTCCATGGCACTGGGCAAGGATGATTTGATGTTCCAGTACTACAGGGATGTACCACTGATGATACACAGGGGAGTTTCTATCGAGAACATAATCAACCAGGTAATGGGAAACTCTGCCGACCTTGCCAAGGGAAAGCAGATGCCGAGCCATTTCCTTTCAGACCAGGACAACTTCATGTCTGTCCAGAGCCCTGTGGCAACAAATCTGCCACTGGCTGTGGGCGCTGCATATGGGGTCAAGTACAGGAACGAGGAGAGGATAGTTGTCGCAAGCTTTGGGGAAGGATCGTCTTCCACACCGGATTTCCATGCTGCATTGAACATGGCTGCGGTGTTCGATCTACCGGTTCTTTTCTTCTGCGAGAACAATGGCTGGGCCATATCTCTCCCCTTCGAGAAACAATCGAAGGTTGAGGTTTACAGGAAGGCTGATGCATACGGCATTAAGGGCCTGCGCGCTGATGGAAACAGCATAGAAGATTCATACAAGGCTGCGAAGGAAGCGGTGGACCACATAAGGGCAGGAAAAGGGCCGGTTCTGCTGGAAGTGAATTTCTTCAGGATGGGCCCGCATTCAACATCCGATGACCCCACCAAGTACCAGTCGGATATTGTGAAAGAAGGGGATGAAAGGGACCCTGTTGTGATAAACGAGAAGCTCCTCAAAGAGAAGGGTTTCCTCACTGATGAGCAGATAGAGAGGATAAAGGCGGAATCGGCCAGGTACGTGACCGAGAAGTTTGACGAGTGCGAGAAAATTGAACCCCCTGCCCCTGAGACGATGTTTGAGGATGTTTATGAAAAGATGCCGTGGCACATCAAAGAAGAGATGGAGGACATACTATGAGCACTATGAACATGGTCCAGGCATTGAACCATACTCTTGACCAGAGAATGGGCATGGACGACCGGATCGTGCTACTTGGAGAAGACATCGGCGTTGATGGCGGAGTATTCAGGGTTACTGAGGGCCTGCATTCCAAATATGGTGAGAAGAGGGTCATTGACACCCCCCTTGTCGAGCTTGGAATTGTTGGAACCGCAATAGGCATGGCCCTGAACGGCCTAAGGCCAGTGCCGGAGATCCAGTTCCAGGACTTCATTTTCACCGCATTCGACCAGATAGTCAACCAGATGGCAAAGATGCGTTACAGGACGGCGGGCAGGCTAAACGTCCCCCTTGTTCTCAGAACCCCATACGGAGGCGGTGTAAGGGGAGGCCTGTACCACTCACAGAGCGGTGAGTCCTACTTCGTTCACACCACGGGCCTGACGGTGCTGACGCCGTCAAACCCATACGACGCAAAGGGCCTGCTTTCTTCCGCGATGGACCTCAACGACCCGGTCATGTTCCTTGAGCCAAAAAGGCTTTACAGGGCAGGAAAAATGGAGGTTCCCGAAGATGATTACAAGATTGAGATAGGAAAGGCGAACCTGGTTTCCGAGGGTGAAAAGATCTCCATAATTACATATGGTTCAATGGTTCCAGTGGTCAAGAGCACCGTGGAGAAGAACAACTTGGACGCGGATGTGCTTGACCTCAGGTCTCTGCTGCCACTTGACATAGAGGCCATAGAGAGTACAGTCAGCAAAACCGGAAGGGTGATGATTGTCCATGAGGCGCCCAGGACACTTGGAATGGGTGCGGAGATCTCTGCACTCATATCAGAGCGCATGATTGAATACCTGTACGGGCCAATACTACGCGTAACCGGGCCGGACACGCCAATCCCATACAGGATGGAAGAGCATTACCTCCCCAACGAGAAGAGAATCATGAAAGCGGCTCAGAAGCTGCTGAATTTCAGGTGAGCAACATGTTTAAGTTCAAATTACCGGACATTGGAGAAGGAGTCACAGAAGGAGAAATTGTGAAATGGCATGTAAAGGCCGGGGACAGCATTGCCCCTGACCAGGACATGGTGGAGGTAATGACCGACAAGGTTACCGTGCAGATCCCCTCACCAGTGGAGGGAACTGTTTCGTCCATCCTCTTTGAGGAGGGGCAGGTGGTGGAAGTCGGAAACGTGATAATCGAAATCGAGACTTCCGGAGAGGCGCCTGAGGTTGAAGAGCCAACGGAACCTGCCAGAGTGGCTGAGGAAGAGAAACAGGAAGAGCCCTCGGCGGAAGAGGCTGTTGAGCCTGGCACCGGACTTGTACTTGCTTCACCCGCTGTGAGAAGAATCGCAAGGGAGAAGGGAATAGACATAAGCAATGTCAGGGGAACCGGGGACCATGGAAGGGTGACCCTTGATGACCTTGAGAGCTTCAGGCCTGAAGAACCGCCCGAGGAAAAGCCGGAACCAGCTGCTGAAGCTCAAGAAGAGCCCCCAGCGGTTGAAACAAAGGCAGCCCCCGCAGTTTCAGGAGAGGACGAAATCCTTGAGCCGAGGGGACTCCGCAGGCTAATCTTTGAGAAAATGACGAAGTCAAAGCAGATCATACCACATTTCACTGTGGTGGAAGAGGTTGACCTAACCAGGCTGGGCCAGACACTGGATGCCTTTGCCAAGATGGGCAAGAGGGTCACCTTCACATCATTCTTCCTCAAGGCAAGTGCGCTTGCCCTGAAGGAGTACCCATACCTCAATGCACTGTACAATGAGGATGCCAGGAACTACACACTGAGGAAACAATACAACATAGGGGTTGCAGTTGACACCCCGGACGGCCTCACCGTTCCGGTCATAATGGATGTTGACAGGAAGGGCCTCTTTGAAATTGGCACGGAATTGAGGGATCTCGCTGGAAGGGCCAGAGAGAACAAGCTGAAGCTCAATGAAGTCCAGAATTCCACTTTCACGGTGTCAAATGTGGGAACCATCGGCGGCATCATATCAACTCCAATCATCAACTACCCTGAGGTTGCAATCCTGGGAGTTCACAGGATCATGAAGAACAGGTACAGGGGAAAAGAGACGCTGAAGACCAACCTGTCACTTTCCTGCGACCACAGGCTTATTGACGGCGCAATGGCCACAAGGTTCCTCGTGAGGATCAAGGAGTTCCTGGAGGACCCCGAATATCTTCTGGTAGGCTGAGAACATGGATTTCGACGTAATAATCATAGGTGCCGGGCCAGGTGGCTATTCTGCTGCCATAAGGCTTGGCCAGAAGGAAAAGAAAGTTCTGCTAGTTGAGAAGGACCGCATTGGCGGCGAATGCCTCAACTATGGGTGCATCCCCTCAAAGGCGCTCATTGAGCTGTCACACTCCGTGGACCACCTTAACGGGATGCCCGGTGTTGACATGACACTCAACCTGAATATGGACGAGTGGCAGGAATGGAAATGGAACATGATCGGCCGCCTCACAGGTGGAGTTGAGACACTCTGCAAGAATTATGGCGTCCAGATCGAGATGGGCGAGGCACAAATAGTTGACAGGAACCACGTTAAGGTGGGTGACAGGGAATTCTCAGGTGAAAACCTGCTCATTGCAACGGGTTCATCCCCCGTCCGTTTTGATTCCATGAAGGATGTCCTCTTCAACCGGGAGATACTTGATGTAAAGGAAATACCCCAATCCCTCGTGATCATTGGCGGGGGATACATCGGCGTTGAGCTCGGGACAGCTTTTGCCAAGCTGGGAAGTGACGTTACAATAATAGAGATGATGGATGCCATACTTCCGGGTGTGGAAAGGGACCTCGCAAGGCATGTGGAGAGAAAGCTCAGGGACCTCAATGTCAGGGTGATGGTTTCCACAAAGGTCGAGTCTGTTGAAAAGAGCGGGGATTACAGCATAAGGCTCTCCACAGGAGATGTCCTCATTGCTTCATCCGTGCTTCTCACAGTCGGAAGAAGACCAAACACCAGAGGGTTCGGACTGGAAAACCTTGGCCTAGAAATGGACAATGGCTTCATCAAGACCGACCTCAGGAAAATGAGCAGTGTGGAAGGGGTTTATGCAATAGGAGATGTTTCCGGCCAGCCAATGCTTGCGCACAAGGCATTCTACGATGCTGAAGTTGCTGCGGAGAACATTGCGGGCGGCAACGCGGAAGTGGAATACAGGGCCATGCCCTACGTGATCTACTCAGACCCTGAGATTTCATACACAGGGGAGCTGGAAGGGAATGTGTCCACCTTCCCGGTGGGAGCAAATGGAAGGTCCCTTGGGATGAACAACAGGCTTGGAACATACAGGCTCTATTATGATGAGAAGGGATTTGTCAAGGGTGCCGGAATCGTGGCGCCACACTCCTCCGAGCTTATAAGCGAGGTCTCACTAGCCATTGAGTCGGGCCTCATGGCCATGGATATTGGGCTCACAATACACCCGCACCCGACCATATCCGAAGGGCTAAAAGAGGCCGCAGAAGGTGCATATGGGCTGCCGCTACACTTCAAACCTCGCAGTTGATCTTGGCAGGATCAGCTACGGGCGGGCATACGAAATACAGAAGCAGCTGGTGGAACTCATCAAGCAGGACTGCCAGAACGGCTTCCTCCTTTTTCTTGAACATGATCCGGTTTATACAGTGGGGAGGAAACCCATCCCAGAAAATTATTCGGGTGTGGACGTTGTTGTCACCGAAAGGGGAGGGGACGTGACATACCATGGGCCCGGCCAGATGGTTGTTTATCCCATTTTCCAGATTTCAGGCCAGGAACGGATAGATGTCAGGGAATACGTCCATTTTGTTGAAAAGATAGTCATTGACATCCTTGAAAAGGCTGGGTACAAGGCGTTCGTGGGTGATGAGCCCGGAATATGGATCGGGACTTCCAATGGGGACAGGAAGGTCGCTTCCATGGGAATGGCAATCGACCATGGAATAAGCTACCATGGTGTCTCCATAAATCTTACAAAGGAAGCAGTGCAGGGATTTCTCAAGATAAACCCGTGCGGGCTGGACCCTTCTGTGATGCATTATGCCAGCGTCACGGCAAGAAGCGTCAAGAACGAGTTCATAAAGGCATTTTCCTCCAGGTACGGCCCGTTCCAGGAGATGGATGCCGGAAGCTTTCTCAGTTCACTCTCGGTCTTTCACTGATCTTGGCTTCAGTTCCCAGATTTTTTCCCCGACGGAATGCCTTCGGTTTGCGGCCAGTGCCATCATGAAAAGAACCGAGGAAAGCCTGTTGATGTATGAGAGCACTGCATCGCTCACTTTCATCTCCTCTGCACAGGCGACAATCACCCTTTCCAGGCGCCTGCAGACGGTCCTTGCCACATGCAGCGCGGCAGAATCCTCCGTTCCTCCGGGAATTACAAAGAGCCTGATGGGCCCAACCTCTTTCTGATAATGGTCGACCCTCTCCTCTAGCCATTTGGTGTTGTCCGGGGACAATGTCCTGCCTTCACCATGCATGTAGATGTGTTCCCCAAGTGTGAATATCTCAAACTGTATTCTTGAGAGATCGGCCTTCATGTCATCCCAGCCGATCCTGGCACTGGCGAGGCCCAGGAATGAGTTGAATTCGTCAAGCGTCCCCTCCAGCTCCACAACACTGCTGCTCTTTCCTACCCTGCCTCCTGTGCCTGCGTCGGTGGTTCCCTTGTCGCCTTTCCTGGTGTACATTGCAATATGATATGCTCTTTGGAATTAAAGTTCTTGCAAATGGGCGCTTTTCCCATCTCTTGATAAAATTAATTAAGCATGCCTAACTGAGACAATTGTGAGGCTGAACAGGGAAGACTACCTCCTTGTTATCTGGGAGTACATGGAATCTTTCGACAAGATTACCGAGAAGCAGATAGCCAACCGGCTCAGAATCAGCCCTCCCACGGCCTATGAATATCTCACCAAACTTGCGGAAGAGGGTTTTATCAACAAGGACGGCAAGGACATATCATTCACACTTAACGGGAAGAGAGCAGCTCGGGAACTTGTAAGGATGCACAGGATCTCTGAAGTTTTTGCCTACAGTTTCCTGGAGGTTCCTTGGGAGGAGACACACGCCTCGGTCATGGAACTTGAGCATGTTATAAGTGGAAAACGGGGTGAGGCGCTTTACAGGAAGCTTGGCAACCCGGAAACCTGCCCCCATGGCAACCCAACTGATCCGGATGTCAAATTCAGGGAAGTCCCCCTGATGCTTGCAGAGGAAGGCGACTACATTATCAGGAGGGTTGTTTTCGAGGACCAGGGGCTTCTCAGCAAGCTTGCTTCAATCAATGCCCTTCCAGACACTCCGGTCAAGGTGTACAGGGGAGACGACCTGGTCATAGAGAACGAGCATGGAACTTTGAAGATACCGCACACACTGTCCACGTCGCTTCGGCTGACAAAATGACTTTCTCCACATGTCAATATGTGGCAAAGGTATTTCATCAATGTTCATATATAATTGAGAATGGCAGATCACAATCAGTTGAAGGAAAAGTTGACTGCCACCAGCAGGTACAGGAGGCTCATTGATCTCAGGCGTGAGGTTCAGAGCTCCAGGGGAAGCATCCCCTTTAGCGTATATGCCGATCTGGAAAATCGCATTGACGAGAAGATAAGGGGCTTTGACTATCCTGTGTGCGAGAAGACCAGGATAACCATACTTTTTTCCAATGGCCTTGCAATGGAACTTGGTTCTGATGAGTGCGCTTCAGCAATGAAGAGCGACATGAGGCTTTCATCCTACATATTCAGCAAATACCCATCCGCAGTGGACTTCAACATTGAAGGCGATGCGCTGGTGGGAACCTATTCAAGAAGATCCGCTTCTGCTGAAACTGAATCCAGGGAATCCGAAGGCACCCCAGGCAAAAGCTCCCCATACCAGGACGGTGTTCAGGAGAGGGTTGACCACCTGATGGACAAGGTTGATCAGCTTGAGAAGATGTACAACGAGACCATACCCAAGATATCCAAGGGCATGGAAGAACTGAAGGCCAAGATGGATTTCCTTTACAAGAAGCTCATAGAGGAAAAGCCATAAGCCCCCAGTTTTCAAGGGCTTTCTGTCGCCTGACGAATGCAATTCACGCCAGGAATGGGTTGTTTTCCAGTTCTTCAGAGAGGGTGGTTTCCGGGCCATGCCCTGGCAGGATCCTCAGGCCGGGGCTCATGCCTTTTATCCTTTCGAGTGTAATTTTCATCTGATCCATTGACCCTCCGAGGTCAGTCCTCCCAATTGTTCCCCTGAACAAGGTGTCTCCCGTGAAGAATAAAGAGCCGGAGATAATCCCGATGCTGCCTGGAGTGTGGCCAGGAAGCTCCAGCACCTCCAAGGTGCATTCCCCCACAGCCAATCTGTCACCTTCCTTGAGGAACCTGTCTGTTTCCACCTTCCGGAGCGGCTTTCCCATGTATTTCTCAGATACGGCGTAGGACCATTCCAGCACATCGCCTTCACCATCTCCCATGAAGAAGCTGCACTGAAGCGCGGACTTCAGGCCTTCTATGTCAAAGAGGTGGTCAAGATGGCCGTGGGTGGCAATGACCGCCTTGATCTCAAGGCCATCCAGGGTGAATCCTTCAAGGTATGTGGAGGAATCAAATCCAGGATCAATGATGATTGCCTCTTGGCCAGATTGGAGCAGATAGGTGTTTGTCTGGAAAGGGCCTGCAACCACCCTTGAAATTTCTGGTTCCGGTGCAACCGTCATGTTCATTCCAGCGTGAAGCCTATCCTCTTGTTCCTTTTTCCCTTGCTCTCAACCTTATTGAGTACCAGTTTCCCGATCTCCCTTGAGTCACGGACATGTGTTCCGCCATCCGCCTGCTCATCAAGGTCGTCTATGACTATCAGCCTCACCCTGTCAAGGGACTCTATGAGCTTCCTGCCGGGTTCCGTCCTTGCAAGGTTCTCCATCTGAAGTGCCTCTTCCCTGGAAATTTCTTTCTGGTGTATCCCGTGACCTTCAGATATGAAGGCATTGCATTCCTCAAGGATCTGTTCAACAAGCTCCCTGCTGAAATCATCCATGTTCATGTCGATCCTGGCCCTGTCCTGGTAGATCTGCCCACCGGTCAGCAAGCCCTTGTCTCCATGCTTCCTTGTCACTATTCCATCCATGACGTGAATGGCCGAGTGGAACCTCATATGGGAATAGCGCCTGTCCCAGTCTATTTTTCCGTGAACCTTTGTTCCCGGGGCCAATGTCTTTCCCTCTTCCAGGGTATGGACAATCTCATCCCCATCCTTCCTCACGTCAACAACCCTGAGTTCCCCGTTGGGGGTTTCAAGAACGCCGGTATCGTTGGGCTGGCCGCCCCCTGTGGCATAGAATGCAGTCCTGTCCAGCACCAGTTGGTTACCTTCAGCCCGCGTAACAACCGCATCAAATTCCTTCAGGTACATATCTGTCAAAAAGAGCTTCTCTGTCACGCATGCCCATAGCCTGCCGTATATTAAGGTTGTACTGAAATCAGGCCTTTGTGGTCTCCATGAACCTGTCGCAAAGAAACGTTAAATAATCAACAAAAATGTAGATACATGCCTTTGATCAAGGATGAGGACAAGACCTATTTACAGCAGGAGTTCGAAAAACACCTGAAGAATGACGTTGAATTGATTGTTTTCACATCAGATGATGCGGACTGCAAGTACTGCAAGGAATCAGTCCAGCTTGCTGATGAAGTGTCGCAGACAAGTGACAAGATTTCCCTCACAGTCTACAACTTCGACAAGGATCAGGAAGCGGCCAAGGATTACGGTATCACAAAGTACCCTGCCACGGTTGTCTCCAGGAAAGGGGAGAAAGACGGCAGGATAAGGTACTACGGACTTCCTTCCGGATATGAGTTTGGGTCCCTCGTTGACGACATAAAGAATGTCTCCAAGTGGGAAGTTGACATTTCTTCCAAAGCTCTGGAAATCATCAACAAGATCGACAAGCCTGTCACCATAAGGGTGTATGTCACCCCAACATGCCCATACTGCCCAAAGGCTGTCGGCACGGCACACAAGTTCGCAATACAGAACCCGAACATAACTGGAGAGATGATGGAGTCCCTCGAGTTCGACAAGGAAGCGGAAGAGGCCGGCGTTTCATCCGTCCCTCACATCGTCATAAACGGAGAAGTGGAGTTCGTTGGGGCATACCCGGACGACCAGTTCGCGGAATATGTCCTGGAAGCTTACAAGAACGCCTGATCAGGCACCATTTTTCTTTGGGGCGCTCTCTTCGCCCATCTTTTTTAAAATATGATAGGATAAAAGGCTTTTAACCCCTATTCATTTAACATAACATGGGTTCTTTTGATATCATAAGTGAACTAGTGGAAAAGGCCAAGTCATCTGAGAACGTTGGAAAGGAATTAGCTGGCTTCAACAAGAAATTCCAGATAAAGCCTTCAGACGCTTCTCCATTTTACGTAGAGATTCAGGATGGTGCAATAAACCTCAACCAGGGAGAAACTGACAGTCCCAGTGCAACAGTGATGGCAACCGACCAGATGCTGGTTGAGATCTTCACCGGAAAGACGGATGCCGTGAAAGCGTTCATGGGCGGCCAGCTCAAGGTTTCGGGAGATATTTTCAGTGCACAGAAACTAACAAGCATCGTGTCAAAAGTCAGGTGAACGCCCTGGACATAAACAAGATTACGGTGATCGGCGCCGGCCTGATGGGGCATGGCATTGCCGAGGTAGCTGCGCTCTCGGGAATCAAGGTTGATCTTGATGATGCGTTTCCCGAGGCCCTTGAGAAAGGCAAGGCCGGCATTCAGAAAAGCCTTGCGAGGCTTGTCAAGTCTGGCAAACTTTCCCAGAGTGAAGCTGATGAGGTCTTCGGAAGGATCACCTTTCTTTCCGACCTGGGAAAGAGCGTGAAGGACTCGGACATGATCATTGAGGCTGTCCCGGAGATCCCTGACCTGAAGATCAAGCTGCTCAAGGAGGTCTCAGATTCCTGCAGGAAGGATGCAATAATCGCTTCAAACACATCCAACATAAAGATCTCGACAATATCACAGAATGTTTCGAACCCGGAAAGGGTTCTGGGCCTTCATTTCTTCAATCCGCCTGTTCTCATGAAGCTGGTTGAGGTGATCAAGTCCGAGAAAACATCCGATGAGGCTTTCGAGGCAGCATTCCAGTTTGCCAGGAAGGTTGGAAAGACCCCGATTCGAGTGCTCAGGGATACTCCCGGATTTGTTGTCAACAGGATCAATGCGCCTGAGAGCCTTCTCTTCTGCCATATTCTTGACAAGGGGCTTGCAAAGCCGGAAGAGGTAGATGCTTTTGGCCGTGCCCAGGGGCTTCCAATGGGCCCATACGAGCTCATGGATTACGTGGGCATAGACACAGTGGTGCATTCATTGAGATATTATGCCGAAGCCCTTGACCCGGAATATGGAAGCTGCAAGTACTTCGAGAAGTTCATGGACAGCAAGGACCTTGGCTTGAAGACCGGAAAAGGCTTCTATGTCTGGGAAAACGGAAAAGCACAGATTCCAGAGGCAAAGCCGTCAACCGCACTTGACCTCATGGATGTTCTCTGTGTTGAGATCAACGAAGCCGTGAAGATCGTCGAGGAGGGAATTGCTGAGCCAGCCGATATTGAAACAGGCGTGAAACTTGGCATGAACAGGCCATTCGGCCCAATATCCGTAGCCGAGGGGCTCACCAATGCCGAGATAAAGAGAAAGCTCCAGAAACTGAGTGAGAAATTTGGCACGAAGATCTTCTACCCTGCAAAGTCAATAGATGAGGGGAGGCTCAGGGAGATCCTTTCTGGGAAGCCCAAGGTGGCGAAGCAGGAGCCTAAGAAAGAGACTCCCGGCGGTTCCCCACAGCAGGCTCCAACATCTGAGGGCGAACCCGTTGCCCTTGCCAGGGATGCTGAAAGGAGGGTTGCCACACTCACAATAACAAACACCAGGAACAACCTGATAAATGTCGATGTTCTTGCGGGGCTGGAAAAACATCTCAAGGAACTCTGGAATGACAAGGAGATCAATGTTGTAGTTGTAAGGGGCTCGGGGAAGAACCTCTCTGCTGGCGCCCAACTTACCCAGTTCTTCAGCAGCCCAATGGATTTCGCCGAGAATTCCAGGCTTGGTGAGAGGACCTTCAGGCTGCTTTCTGAGATTCCAAAGATAACAATTGCAGAGATGAAGGGCAATGTTTTTGGCGGAGGATTTGAACTGGCGGCCTGGTGCGATATCCGGGTTGCAACTCCCGATGCAAAGATGGGGCTTCCTGAGGTAACTCTTGGCCTTGTTCCAGGATGGGGCGGCAGCCAGAGGCTTGCAAAGCTCCTCGGAATGTCAAGGGCCACGTACCTCATACTCACAGGAGAGAGGTATGAAGGGAAGTACGCCCATGAGATAGGCCTGGTCTCAAAACTGTTTTCGGCAGAATCCGTGGAGGAGGAGACTGACAGATTTGCAGCGGACCTGGCAGACAGGATCGCGCCAATTTCTGCAGCCATTGCAAAGGGCCTGATCAACAAGGGCAGTGACGTGCCTGCAGACAATGGGCTGCATATGGAGTCCATGGCAATGGGCTTGCTTTACGGAACTGAGGACCTCAAGGAAGGCATTTCAGCGTTCCTCGGAAAAAGGAAGCCAGAATACAAGGGGAGATAACCCCTCCCTCCATTTTCATTTTAAGTGGTTCAGCATTCTGTTTTGGAGTTGTTTTCCAACTCATACTCTTCCGCCAATCTACCTTGTAAGTGTGTATTTCAGCAGAGTGGTGTTTATGCCAAAGAAGTCTTCCCTCTCCTCCTCTGATACGATGAAACCTTGGCGTTCGTAAAAGGCCCTGCCCAGCCTGTTCCTTTTCTCCACCCATGCGCTGATTTCCTCCACATCCGGACACACTTCGAAAAGATGGTTGAGAAGGGCATTGCCGACTCCAGTGCCCATTGTTTCGGGAAGAGAGTAAATCCTCAGTATCTCAAGGCTGCCGTAACTGGCATTTTCCGGGCATGAGTGGGAGAACCCCACGATCTTCCCGTCATGGTTTAGTGCCACGTGGAAGAGCCTCACCCTGCCTTTGGAATCCTCGCTTATGGAAGCGCGCAGGTTATCTTTAGAATAAGCACTGGAAACGAATTTGCTGATTGAGTCTTCAGGATAAATGTTCCCGTACGTACACTTCCAGGATTCCCACGCCACGTGTGCTATGGAATCAATATCATCGAACTGGGCAGGCCTTACGGAATAATCTGACATGGGCGCTTGTTCCATTGCATCCACATTATAACAGTTTCCCGCCTGGCACTATTAGCAGTATCTTCTTCGCATTGGCCCTGAATCGGCTTCCCACTTCTCAAACCAGTTCGGTGACTTTGGGCGGAACCCTGCCGTCCAGGTTCCACAGGCTCTTCATCAGGGAGAATATCAGCCCGGTGATCAGCAGCAGGATCCCAGAAATGATGAAATCGTCAATTATGCCCACCAGAGAAATCACCAGCGCCCCTGCTGCGATTCCCACAGGCGTTATGGAGCTGAGGACGCCGTCCAGTGCAAAATACCTGCCGCGCATTTCGCCGGGGACAAGATTGTGTGCTGAAGTGAGCCACAAATTAACCCCTATACCAACGGAAATCCCCAGGATGAATGGTGAAATAACGGCAACATACGGGCTCGGAAACAGGCCCGCAATGAGGATCGCAAAGCCGGTCATAACACCGAAGAAAAGGACGTTCATTTTCCCGGTGTGCTTCAGGAGGTCTACACGCCCCGGTATGAGAGACCCGATGACATCTCCAGCCGCCAGTGCCGCCAGGGCGAAGCCGAACACTATGGATGCTGCATGGACACCGTCCACCACATAGACCACAAGGAAGGCATAAGTCATGTCCATGAAGAAGTTGAAGAAGGTGGCGCAGATAGTGAGCAGGAAGAAACCTCTCCTCTTGACAAGCCACGTGAACCCCTCCGAGAGTTCAGACAGCATGCTCCTCCTCTCTTTTGACCCTGAGATGGATTTCCATCCTTTCTTCCCAATGTAAGGAAGTATGAGCAGGGCGGCGACAACGCTTGAAGCCAGGTAAGCGCCAGAGCTGAAAGCAAAACCCGCCGAAACGCCCAGAATCAGGATTATGAACCCGGCCGCAGCATTGGAAATAGACCCAATGCTGCTGCTAAGGGCTCTGAACATCCCATTTGCACGGGAAAGCATCCACGGTTCCACCAGATCTGGGATTATTGAAAAGGCAGTGGACCTTGATACCTCTCTCCCTGCCCCCCACAGGCCCACCAGAGATAGTATGACAAGCAGGTCGAACCTGAAAAGGAGGCTGAAAACGGTGATAAAGAGGAAGGCAAGGAAGCCCATCAATCCAGACGCCATGAGCAAAACTGCCTTGTTGTGCCTGTCCACCAGTGTCCCAACCGGCAGGGAGACAAGAAGTGTTGCGAGGGTCTCCACAATGGCCACCAGCCCGACATAGGTTGCAGATCCTGTGTAGGTGAAAACGTACCAGGTGAGGCACACTGTTGCAACATTGAATGCTGAGTTGGAAATAGATCCCTGTCCAAGAGCACCTATGAACTGTTTCTGGAATATCTTGGCAACCATGGTCAAAGCTTCCTGTGGCAGTTTTGCCAGAGTTACCTTAGTTTACTTCTCTTAATAAAGAAGCATTTCTGGAACGATCAGAGCTGCAACCTGATGTGCGAAGAATACTGTACCACGCCTTTTTTGACCTGGAAACCAGCGATTTAACAGGAAAAATAGAAAGTCATGAGAACTTTTTCAGTTTTCATGACCAAGACCATTTGAGTGGTGAATCCTTACGGTGTCATTTCATCCTGCCGGCAATTCTCCCTATATACACTGTTGCAATCACCGCAATCACGGTTACAACCACAGCATAAAAGATCAGTGCGTAGAGCTCACTTGATGTCCCAAACACTGTCTGAAACACTTTCTGTATGGCTGAATTCCAGGCAAGTGCCGCAACCAGCCCAAACGCTGAAGTTATGAGTGCGGCCAACTTGTCAATCACCTGCTCCTTTATCTCGTTGGTGCTGCTCTTTTTCTGTGCTGTCTGATTAGATTCTGTCATATGGATCAGTCAAACATGCCCGAAGTGCGATTTATGCTTTGGGATGAATGATAAACTACTGGCACAGCCAGAAGAATGGCTCAAATCCCATGGTTGCGCAACAAATGGTCTAGAAAAATACAACAGTGCTCTTCACGAGGAAGCATTCCTGAGATAGTCGCTTATCTCCACAACATTTGGCCCCTTGTTCAGGTTGGCAAAACAGATGGGGCATGCCGTAACGATCTTCTCGGCCCCCACGCCCTTCAGTTCGTCATATCTCTTAGAAGAAGCTTTTTCTGCTATTTCCGGAAAAAGCAGCTCATCCGGGCCGCCACAACATCTTGTCTTTCTGCCGCTTCTTTGAGGGAGCTGAACTTCGGATATTTTTTCAAGGGTGAAGAGCGGCTTATTGTAGCTGTCCTCCCTGAGGGAGAAGTGGCAGGGCTCGTGATATGTTATGCTTTCGCCGGTTTCCCTGTAATTGATGTCTTCGATCAGGTCAAGGTAATGCACCACCTCAAAGTCGAAGCCGTTCACGAACTTCGGGTAGACATTCCTGAGCAGGTCATAGGTATGCGGGTCAACGGTTATGATCCTTCTGGCCCCGGATTTCCTGAAAGTCTCTGAGACCTTTTCTGCGTATTCCTTGAACATTTTCCTGTATCCCAGATCATATATGAACGTGCCAGGATATGGTTCGTCCTTTCCCAGGTAGTTGAAGCTGATCCCGGCTTTGCCCAGAAGTTCTGCGATACTTGCCAGTGAACGGTTCATGCGCTCCTCCATCTGTGGGTCCTTCTTTCTTGGCGATGCCCTGATAAGCCATGGAAACCTGCTGACCATCCCAGACATGATCCTTGTGGCCGAGTTTCCCAGCCTCTTCCTGAGATTGGCCATGCCGCCTGTGTAAGCCATTAGCTGGTACATGTTGCCGGTATACAGGAGATCGCTTGATCCGCTGTCCGCCTCCATTCCGTCGAACCATGAAGCACACCTCTCCCTCACTGCCAGTGGATTCATGTATCTCATGGTGACGCTCGCGATCATTCCTGCAAGGGAATTTTCATTTCCCTCGAGCAAATTTTCTGTGATGATCTCGCGTGAAATGTGGCTCACGTTTCCAGCATTGACTCCAGCCGGGCAAACGTAAAGGCAGGCCATGCAGTCCAGGCATGAGTAGAAGCTGTCTGATATTTCCAGGCTCTGCTTTTCACCCTTCTTGACCGCTTTGAGCACTTCGTTGCCCATAATGACACGTCCCCGGGCCCCCTTCCAGAGGTCATACCCGGCTGCAGGAAGGGTGGGACAAACACTTTCGCAGAAACCGCAGCTGATGCATTTCCCCACTTCCTCTTCCAGCGCATTGATCAGGTCTTCAGTCAAACATCTTACCCCGGTTCATTATTCCGTTTGGATCAAAGGTCTGCCGGATTGTCTTCATGAGATTCAGGGCCTCCTCAGAACCGGTTTCCCTCATCTCCAGCAGGAGTAGATCCTTCTTTTCCAGCCCAATGCCATGTTCAGCTGACACCGAGCCCCCATGCTTTATGGCAATCATTGCGAAATCATGCTGAAAACTCTCGATTTTCTCCATGTGTTCCGGGTCGCTGATATCGGCATAGATGTTGGCGTGAATGTTCCCGTCAGAAATATGGCCGAAAAGCGCCACGGTGATCCCATAATGGTTGATCCTTTCCACGCTCTCTTTCAAGGCGCCTGGAAGTTCTGATGCGGGAACAACAATGTCTCCTATGACCACTCTTTCACTGTTGCTCTTTCTTTCGCTGAGAAGGGAAGAATATGCGCCTTTTCTTGCTTCGTAGATCCTTTCCATTTCCGCCTGGTCAGTGGTGATCGATGTGCTCACCGGATCAAAAGCCTTCAGGATCGCCTCAGCATCAGACAATTCCCTGTCTATGCTTTCCCTGGTTGAGGCAATGTCCACAATGAGCATGTAGCTGGCATCATTGGGGAATTCCAATCCCCGTGTCGTGGAAAGAGAATTCATGGTTATACGGTCAAGGAACTCGGCAATCAGTGGGGTTATCCCTTTGCCCTTCAACTCTGAGATGGCCTGTCCAACCCTGTCTATTGAGTCATAGTATGCAAGAATTCTCCCCCTGGCCTCAGGGAGCGGCCATATCTTCACTATGGCCCTGGTGATCACGCCCAGAGTGCCTTCAGCACCAACCATCATGGATGTGAGATCGTAACCGGCAGTTCTCTTCAGTACCTTGCCTCCGGTTTTCAGGAGTTTTCCGTTGGGGAGGACTGCCTCGAGGCCAAGTATCCAGTTCTTTGTTGTCCCATACATTGAGGCCCTGAGCCCTCCTGCATTTGTTGATATGGAGCCTCCCACCGTGGCGGCAATTGAACTTGCTGGGTCAGGAGGGTAAAAGAAACCATACTTGGACAGGTGCTGGTTGAATTCATCCAGCCTGACGCCAGGCTCAACCACTGCATACCTGTCTTCCGGATGCACTTCAAGAATCCTGTCAAACCGGGCCATGCTCAGTACAATCATTTCATTGATCGGTATTGAGGAACCTGTGAGTGCGGTGCCTCCGCCCCTTGGCACAATTGGAATTCTGTGTGCCTGGCAGTATTTCACGAGCTCCGTTACCTGTTCCACTGAATCAGGAATGGCAACGGCCATTGGAAGGGCGCCTTCATAATATGAAGCATCCGTCTTGTACGGAATCTTCTGTTCCTTCTCAGTGATGATGTTGTTACCAAGAATCCTGGAAAGTTCCCGGACATGATCCATAAAATGCCATGGTTGGGCGGTATTAATTATTAGTGAATGAATTCGCATTCTGGATCCTTGTAAGTGGTGTGGATATCTGGGTCGATGGAGACTTGCGCCCATGCCATTCAAAGAAGAAAAATTAGTCGGGGGATTAAGTTTATAATGTTTATCCAATTATTTATATACAATGTCAGAGTCGTCAGGGCCTGATGCCGGCAGAAAGGCTAAATTAAAGGTTGCATTTGCAGTCGCAGCTGCCGCAGCCATGATCATCTCAGGCATTGCAATTTATGGGATTCTGAATCATCAGGCTCAGCAGAGTAACGGATCATTTGCTGTGGAACCTTTCCCTTCAATCTGGCAGAAGAATTTTACAGGCACCCCGAGCAGCATTGTATCATCCGAAAATGGAATTGCATATTTTATTATAGACAGCAACAGCACCTGGGTCAACGGCAATCTGACATGGCAGGTATATGCAGTGGAGCTGAAAAGCGGCAAAATGATGTGGAGCCAGAACCTGACCATTTCCGATTACAGCAACGTTCAGCCTGACCTCTACGTAAGGAATGGCACCCTCTACTTCATTGGAGGGGGTTATGGGCTCTACGTCAACGGAACCCAGGTGCCTGTGCCCGGTTCACCTTACACGGTTTTTGTGGCCTCTTTCAACGGGACCACGGGCCAGCCGGAGAATGTTGAACCCTTGAGGGTGACTTCTTCCTTTGCCACCACAGGGACATTTGCAGTTCTCGGCAAGCAGATCTATCTGGCCTGGATTTCTTATAGCGGTGAAAATCATGCAAATGTTTCAGCATATTCCGTCTTCACCAAGAATCACTCCAGTTCTCCTCTGTGGGAAACGACCCTGTCGGTTCAGGCCGGCAACAACTCAGGCATTCCGTTGATTATGGCAGACAGCCAGTGGCTCATTATCCCACTCCAGACACTTGTCGGGCTCGACCCTTCCACCGGCAAAATGCTCTTTTCCTCCCCATATGGGGCGTTCAATACGGTATCGGACAATATTGTCAACGGTGCCCTGGTGGGTTCTACCCTTTACTACGTTTCAGAATTCAGGGTTCCTTCAGGAGGGTTCAATTTCAACCTTGTTGGCAGGAACTTGTCCACTCTCAGTAACAATGTCAATATCACCATTTCACGATCCCCCATAGGCCTATTCCCATTGTCAGTAACTGAATTGGGTTCCGAATTGATGGTCTTCACGAATCTCGAGGGGGGTTATGATGTTACAAGTCTTTCAGGCAAGGTATTGTGGAATAACAGTGAGATAAGCTACGCTCCCTCGGCAGGTTCGGTTAATGTGCCACCCGGCTATCCTGCTGGAGTGCTTGCCAGTGGCAATTGGATCCTCAGCTCAGTGTCTTGGCCCAGTGGTTCTTCAAACATAACAACACAGTACTTTGAAGAAGTGAATCCCTCAAATGGGGCCCTGATATGGATACACCAGTTCACTTTCCGTGGAAATTCAGGAAGCCTGATGTTTGTTCCCCCTGCATTGACAGAATCCGCCCATGTCCTTGTCATTTCTGCTGAATCATCATTCATGGTATACAGGTGGGGCAACTCCGTGGGCTGCGTTGCTGTTTAAATGCAGCTTTGTGTAAATTTTAAAGATAAGGCCAGAAGCTCATCATCAAGGGATATGTTCAGCGGAGTTTTATGCAGTAAAACCTTCTTCTGGCATCGGTCATGCACACCTGCGTTTCAATAAGCTCCAGTTCCCTCAGGGTCTTGATGGCGTATAGCAGGGTCCTTCTGGACAGCATTGTTTCTTCCATAAGATCATCAAATGTGGAAATTTTGTTCTCCTTGAGTACCCTCAGCAGAAGTTTTGCCGAATTAGGCATTCCCTTCACGATCTCTACGCATTCCATCTGTTGTGTCAGTGAGTAGCATTATGATATATTAAAGTTGTACACTCAAACTTAAGTATAATAACAATTCAGCACAATCGTATTGAATCTGTTAAGAAATGAGATTGCTGAAAGGTTTATTTGCCACCAGATTATTTCAGAAAACGCGCCACTGTAGCTCAGCTGGCAGAGCAGCTGATTTGTAATCAGCAGGTCGGGGGATCGAAACCCTCCAGTGGCTTGCATATATAATAGACAAGAACAATCCGGACTGATTATGTTTTAAGCCCCGCCATATAGTTTTTAAGTCTGGTTCATTTTATTTTTACTAAGGTGGGAATGATAATGGTTATCAGCAAGGCACTTGGTGGAAAATGTGCTCTCGTAGCAGGGGCTACAAGGGGGGCAGGAACGTCCATTGCTATTTCTTTAGCTCATGCGGGTGCCTATGTGTATGCTACGGGAAGAAGCAGCAGGATCTATGGGCCTTCAGACATGGCAAGACCTGAGACTATTGAGGAAACAGTTGACATGATTCATGCAGCAGGGGGAGATGGAGAAGCTGTCATCGTTGACCATTCAGATACTGTTGCAGTTGAGCAGTTGATCAAAAAGATAAGTGGAGAGAAAGGTAGGCTGGATATTCTTGTGAACGACATCTTTGGAGGCCATCCTTTCATGGAATGGGAGAACAGATTGTGGGAGCACGATTTAACCAAGGGATTTACAATGTTGCGTTATGGCGTTGGAACTCACCTTATAACTAATACAAAAGCCATACCGCTAATGTTAAGGACTGGAGGAGGTTTGATTGTGGAAATGACAGATGGCACCTCTGAGTACAACAAAGCTTTTCGGAGAAACGTGGGCTTCTATTATGATTTAGTCAAGGCAAACGTTGAGAGGATCACAATAGGCCT
>JBJKSX010000021.1:0-5522 GCA_046703545.1 Thermoplasmataceae archaeon
TCTGAATGAAGCCATTTTCCCCTTTCTTCATCACATGTGCCATGGCACCTCTTCTTTGAAGGCTTTCAACGGCCCTGTTTCCGAATTCACCAAAAGAGGCTGCAATAACTCTTTCCCCGGGGGACACAAAGGAGTAAATCATGGACTCAACTGCTTCAGTTCCTGAACCAGTGGTCATGACAGTGTGCTTCGATCCTGAGATCCTGTTGAGAATTCCCTCAGAATTCCTTAGGATCTGCTTGAACTCAGGGGACCTGTGGTTCTGCACATATGCTGACGCCTTAAGGACAGCTTCCGGGACATCCACCGGCCCTGGTATGAGGAGCATCAGGAAATCTCCTCCAGTGTATTGAGTATATTTTCAAGTGTAATTTCGGCCACCCTCTTCTGGGCTTCATGTGTCTGTGCCCCAATATGCGGAGTAATGAGGACCTTATCCATGGATATGAGCTCTTTTTCAAGTTCTGAATCAGGTGGTTCGTTCCAGAGGACATCTGCCCCGTATCCTCCCAATGGTCCCTCCTTCAATGCAGAAACCAGGGAAGGGAGGTCAACTACTTCAGCCCTGCTGGTGTTGACCAGTATGGCGCCCTCCCTCATTTTTTCAAACTGTTCCCTGCCTAGGATTTTCTCCGATTCCCCCGACAGGGCCACAGATATGAAAACAAACTGTGATTTTTCAAGAAGTGTGTCAAGGGAGGCGTAATTTCCCTTCACCTTTTCAATGAGCTGAGGATTTTCAAATATGTCATGGGCAACAATATCCAGGCCCATGGCCCTAAGGAGGGTTGCGGTCTGGAAGCCAATACTCCCGAATCCTATGATTCCGGCTGTTTTACCTGCAAGTTCAGTGCCAACTGCTTTCTTGAATTTCCCTGATCTCAACTGCCTGTTCAGTGGCCCAATATTGCGGGCAACCCCTATGAGAAGGCCAAGGTTGAGCTCCGCAACAGAATCAGTGGAGGATCCAGCTGCAGTTACAACCTTGATCCCCTTGTCTTCAGCAGCATTCATATCAATATTGTCAGTTCCAATTCCGGCCCTTGCTATGAGCCTGAGGCCGCTTCCGGATTGCAGGAGATCAGAGGTGAGCTTGGTCCTGCTCCTGACCACCACAGCATGGTAGTCGTGGAGGATCTGGCCAAGCTGGCCGGCAGTTATGTCCGGCCTGTACTCCACGTCATGTCCCCTCTCCTCAAGCCCCTCTATAAGCAGATTGTCAACAGGATCACTGACAAGGATCCTGAAGGGCTTATTCTTCACTTCGAGGTTCACGGGTCATCAGCAAAGAAGCCCATATAACGTTTACCCAACAGATCTGCATACCTTTCACATTTACCCAAGAACAATAATAGTCCTTGTTCCCGTGATCCCGTCCATTGAATCAATGTCCCGGAGCAAAATGTCCTTCAGATGGGTTGAATCCCTGGCGGTTATCCTTATGAGGATGTCTGCCTCCCCCGTTATGACATATCCCTGGTCAACGTAATCGGTTTCAACAAGTTCCTCAAGGAGAGTGTCCTGAGTTTTTCCCGTTTCCCTGAGTTTGCCTACATCCGCCTTTATAAGCACAAAGGCTGTGAGGTTGAGGCCAGCCTTCTTCCAGTCTATGTCTGCCCTGTAACCCTTAATGACTTTGTCAAGTTCCATTCGCTTCATTCTTGAATGCACTGTGGAAAGGGGCATGCCAAGATTTTTGGCAAGTTGTGAGTATTTAGTTGTACCCTTGTCCGCAAGTTCAAGAAGTTTCAGGTCAGTTTCATCCATGTTGGAAAAAATACAAGTAAGTATTTAAGTGTACTGTAAACTTCTAAAGAAAATACGATATTTTTCGTAGTAAAGTTCATCTACCCAAACCCTTGTTCTGGATTGACACAATATGATTGAAGCGCAGGACTCTGAACTCATAAGTTCGCTGAAACTCACAAGCAGCATCCTGAGATATGTTACAAATTACTTTCAGGACAAGGGTTTCACACAAATGCTCCCGGTTATGCTTGGAAGAAGCACTGATCCACTCGGGCCTGACCCAAATTCATCCATACTGAAAACAATAGAAGTGGATTACCTTGGAACCACAATGAGAACAATGAATTCCATGATTCTCCATAAACAGGTGGCAGTCAGGGAAGTTGGCGAGATATTCATCCTTTCCCCAAACATAAGGCTGGAGAAAGCCGACAGGAGGGAAAGCGGAAGGCACCTGTTTGAGTTCACGCAGGCTGATTTTGAAATTCCCCATGGCAGGATGAAAGATGTTTTCAGGCTAATGGAGGGTCTGCTTGAAGGCCTCACTGAGAACATAGGAAGTGATTCCATAAGGAAGGTTGACGGGGAGCCGTTTGCATTCAAGGGCCCATTCAAGGTATACTCGACACACGAACTTGAGTCCAGGTATGGCGGGAACTGGGAATACATGGCTTCACTTGACCACGACCAGCCATTCTGGGCCACCTGCCACAAAAGGGAGTTCTATGACAGGGAAGATGGAGATAACCCGGGGCATTACCTCAATTACGATCTTATCTACCCGTTCGGTGTTGGCGAAGCACTCTCCGGTGCAGAAAGGGAATACGATTACAGGAGGATCAGGGAGAGGATGGGCAGGGACAAGCTTGCCATGGATATCTATGCATCATACCTTGAAGAGGCAAGCAGTGGCTTTGTGCCATCAGCAGGGGGAGGCTTTGGAATTGAAAGGCTCACAAGGTTTCTCAGAGGGGCAAGCCACGTGGGTGATGTTCAACTTTTCAGAAGAGTGCCCGGTGAAGTCCCCGGAATATGAAGCCTTTAAAGGTGATTGAATGGATGCAGCATATTCATGATTTTGAGGCAGGCAGCTTTGTGTTTTCACATTCCCAGAGTATCCAGACTCCTGCGGAAATGTAAGGGGACCACTTTGCCGCTATTCTCATTATTTTTTTGTCGGTGAGTTGGCCCCTGATTTCATAGTGCTTCTTCAGGGCATTGCGGAAGCCAATGTCATTAAGGGGCAGCACATTCAGCCTTCCGAGGGTAAAGATGAGGAACATCTGCGCTGACCATATGCCTATTCCCTTTACAATGGTGAGTCTCTCCACGACCTGGGAGTTTCTCAGGGATTCAATGCCATCCAGGTCAAGTTCGCCGCCAATAACCTTGCTGGCCAGGTCCCTGAGGTATCTGAGCTTTTGCGGGGATATTCCGGCGGAACGCAGCACATCATCGTGTGCCGTTTCAAAATTTTCCGGGGTAACAGGGCCGCCGAGGGCATTCACGAATCTCTTGTATATGGAATCGGCTGCCTTTCCTGAGATCTGCTGGTAGATTATTGCCTGCACCAGTGATTCAAAATGGTCTCCCCCTGAATTGAGGGTGAAGTACCCTATTCTTTCCACAAGGGATTTCATGACAGGATCTTTCTGTGATATGCCATTTAGAATTTCATCGACTTTTACGTGCCTCATCTCAAGCATTTCAGGGTCCATTTGCAAGATGCCTTAATGTTATTGAGGTATATTTTTTGCCATAAAATGAGCCATTGGGAATAATGATTAAAATTTAAAAAAGCGAATATTCTAATATTGGGTGTATTTTCTTTCAATATGAAGGTCAGATGGCTGGTTCTTCTTGTTGTTGTACTTGTTCTGCTGTCATATCTGTCCACAAATTTCACCACACTGAATCCAAAGCTGGGCCTGTGGGAATCCGCAGGCCAGGGAAACGTAACCTCCAGTACGGTCAATATCCCGGGGCTCAGCAGCCCGGTAAACGTGACATTCGATGCATCTGGGGTCGCCCACATAAACGCCTCAAACATGAATGACCTCCTGTTTGCGCAGGGTTATTATTCTGCAAGCCAGAGGCTTTTCCAGATGGAGCTTGAAGGGCTCCTGGCATCAGGCAACCTGAGCAAATACATAGGTGCCCAGGGAGTGGCTTCAGACCAGGCCATGCGCCTCATCGGACTCCCAAGCAATGCATGGACACTGGAACAGGCATACCAGAAGGATTATCCACAATACTACGGGTATCTTCAGTCATATTCCAATGGAGTGAACGCGTACATCAACACAAGTGCAGCTTCAAACCATCTGGGCTTCAAGCTTCTTGGTATACAGCCATTCCACTGGTCAGTTTTCTACACACTGTGCTGGCAGGAGTACATGTCATGGTCATTGACAACCGGAGCTGCCGAACCTCTCCAGTCTGCACTCATCTATAATTCGCTTGGATACCAGAATGCAACCCTCCTGTGGCCGTATTACCCATATGACACACAGAATGTAACCATGATTCCCGGTGATGGCACAGTGAACGGCATGAACCTTTCACAGCTCGGTGTCACCCCTGGGCAGTTCTGGTCCCAGAACTGGTACAGCCAAAACTTCACCGGAGTGAACACTTCTCTTCTCAACAGCCTTTCTCCCCTCATCAGGGGAGCCCTGGCAAACATTTCTGACCCATTTGGAATGCCCGGGGCTCATGAGCTTGGATCCCATGTGGGAAGCAACAGCTGGGTTGTTGCAGGAAACTATTCCAGCTCATCCTACCCAATGATGGCAAATGATCCACATCTCCCTCTCAACGCACCCTCAGTGTGGCTGCCCATGCAGCTGGAGGCCCCAGGCATCAATGCCACTGGCTGGGATCTGGCAGGGGTCCCTGGAATACTCATTGGCCACACAAGCAAAACTTCCTGGGGGCTCACAACCCCTGAAGGCAATTCAGCCAATGACTATCTCGAAACACTGCACAACAACCAGTACATGTACAACGGATCTTGGCACGACATGACCGTGCACAATTACACACTTAATGGAAAAAGCTACAGCATATGGTATACAAACAACGGCCCCCTGATTTCAAGGAACCAGAACTACGGCATAAGCCTCAACTGGGTTGCCAGCCAGCCGTCATTCGATCTGATCGCAGAGCTGAAGATGGACCAGTCCACCAATTTCTCACAGATGATGAGCGCCCTTCAGAACTGGGGGTCTCCTCCACAGAACTTTGCCATGGCCAGCCTCCACCATGCCGGATACATAACCGCGGGGCATTATCCAATGATAAAGGAGATTGTGAACAACACGACCATTGATGTCATAGGCTCAAGGTCACTGCTCAATGGGTCCAACCCTGCATATGAACCGGTCAATAATGTTCCGTTCAACCAGCTTCCCCAGGCATCAAACCCGGCCAGGGGCTACATGTTTGCCCCCAACCAGCCCACAGTTGGGGAAAATTACGTGCATCCCTTTGTTGGGGGATTCTGGGCTTCGGGAGGCAGGGCCCAGACAATTTACCACTACCTCAAGAGCCATCCAAACACAACCATCCAGAACATGATGGCACTCCAGTCCAACGTTTCGGATTACTGGGCATTACAGTTCACGCCCCTGCTGGTCAACGCGCTGCAGGGAATGAACATGAACCAGACACAGCTTGCTGCGTTCACACAGCTAAAGGACTGGAACTACACAACCTACCAGAACCAGGTTGGCATAACTGTGTACTGGTACCTCACATCTGAAATATACAAT
>JBJKSX010000022.1:0-43289 GCA_046703545.1 Thermoplasmataceae archaeon
TTCAGGATCAGACAGACAACTATGCTAAGGCACTCAACTACACCTGGAAATTAGACAACGCTGTTCAGACAAACGACTACAACAGCTACAATGCAACAATTAACTTCGGAGCCTTTGCAAACTACACAGTTACAGTCCAGTACACCAGCTCTTCAAACGAAACAAACACAACATCATTCACAGTGTTCGCATACAATGGGGCACCTTCTGCATCACTGAATGTGACATCACAGGGTGAAACACTCTTTGCCACCCAGTCGGTCACCGGCACCCAGTCAATATCTGTGCCACAGTCCAAGACTGTCCAGTTCAGTGCTTACCAGTCAAGCCTTGTTATACCTGGAACATCCTACAATGTTCCTCTGCTTTACAAATGGTACTTCCCGGGATTCACAAATGCTGCAATGAATGTTACACAGACATTCGACACACCATACGTGGCAAGCAATTCCCTGGTAACAGGATACCTTAATGTTGCAACAGCAGTTGGCAGCACATCGAATGTTACACTATCCCTCAAGGTTCTTGACACAACACCTTCGAGCCCAGTGGTTACACTGACAAATTCCACAGGAGCGTCCCTAACCCAGCCGGTCGCAGGTAAACTTGTGGTGTTCTCTGCAAACAAGACCACTGACAAGTACTATGCGCAGTCTGACCTTACATACTCCTGGAAGATTGTGTATGCAAATGGAACCGCAGTTGCACCTGGAAACAACACTTATGAGCTAATGAACAGCAATACGAACCTTTCCTACTTCATGGTCAAGTTCAACACACTGAACAGCCTCATAGTGTCTCTAGAAGTGAAGAACCCATCAAATGTTTCAGCCTACAAGAACTTCACTGCTTCCATAGCAGTTGATTCCCCTAGACTGATTGTGCAGAGTGTTTACTTCCCCACAACCCCCGCACAGGGTGCCAAGACACTTGTCTATCTCAATGTGTCAAACAATGGGACTGTGGATGCGAACTCATTCAGCATTGTTGCATTTGTGAATGGCCAGAATGTATCATTCCAGTCATATGGGAACCTTCCAGTGGGTGTGACGAAACAGTTTGAGTTCAATCTGACATCACCTACATCCGGAAATGTCCAGGTTGTGTTCAAGGCAGTGAACAGCAGTCAGCCAAGCTTCTTTACAGATGCTGGGCAACTCTCGGTAACACAGAACGTTAACCCACCGAGCTACCAGACTCCACTGATCATTGGAGGCGTAATAGCTGTAATCGTGGTAATCGGATTCGTTTACTACAGGCTGAGCTCACGCGGACCGTCAAAACCAAGAGAGAAGAAGCCGGTACCAAAAAAGACTGAAGAAAAGAAGAAGTAATTTCTTCTAAATTTCTTTTTTATTTTATTTATTTCAGCAATTCTTGATTTATTTTTCAAAGAGATATTTCTTAAAATAGTAACTCAATGATTATATGGGGTAAAATTCAGGCCCCACAATGAGTTGTGGCCTACATTTCTTCGAGAATCTTTATCCCTGCTATGCCCGCTGCATCCTTCATTATGGTCTTGAATGCGGAGATAATCTGCACGCGCTTCTTCCTTTCATTTTCAGGAGCATTTAGAACAGGGCAGTTGGTGTAAAATTCATTGAATTTTCTTGTAAGCTCAAGAAGGTAGTTCGCCACGTTTTCTGGCTTTAGCCCCTTCATGGCATCGGTCAGGACATAGGGATAAAGGTACATCTGCCTTATGAGGGCAGTTTCATGCAGGTCATAACTCTCGCCGGGAGACCAGGAAGTGTCTTCCAGCTTCCTCATTATGCTTGCAGCCCTTGCATAGGAATACATAACAAATGGTGCAGAATCGCCTTCAAGGTTCAGTGCCTCAGACCATTTGAACACCATGGGCTTGTTGGCATTCAACTTCAAAATGTGGAACCTTATGGCGGACACGGCCACATTTACCGCAATTTCCTTCAATTTTTCTTCCGGAAGTTCAGGCCTCTTGGATTTCACCACCTTGTAGGACTCTTCAATTGCTTTTTCATACAGCTCATCAAGGGTGACTATCTGGCCCATCCTAGTGGACATTTTGCCTGATTCAAGCGATACATATGAATAGAAGACAAAGTCTATGTGCGCTTCCTGTCCCAATACGGAGTTCAGGACATTTTCAACATGGCCTGCATGCTCCTTGTGGTTTTCGCCCAGGACATCTATAAGCCAGTCAAAGTTCTGCAGCTTGTACATGTGGTAGGCTATATCTCTCGAGAAATACAGGGAGGTCCCATCCCCTCTGGTCATGAACATTTTTCTGTCATTGCTCATGATATATTTGGCCCCGTTTTCCTCATCCTCCTGCAGCTCCTCCTCGAGGTCCTCCAGAATTCTTTCAACGTCTCCCGCCCTTATGAGGTCAGACTCCCAGGTGTAGTCGTCTATCTTTATCCCTATGTTTTCAAGGGACTGGTTGATGGAGGCAAGTATTACACTGCAGACTTTCCTTATTCCGTCTATTGTTTCAGGGTCGCCATTCTCGTAATCCCTTATTATCTGGTCAACATCAGAATTGAGCCCCTTGTCCTTCTCTATCTCGACTGTAATCTTCTTGTACCCCTCCAGCAGATCAAAAGCTGTGGGGTCCTCAGTTTTTACGAATCTCCTGTATCCGGCATAAAGGGAAGCAACCTGCCTTCCGGAATCGTTTATGAAATACTGCGTTGTAACCCTGTATCCGTAACGGTCAACAAGTTTTGCCAGTGAATCGCCAATGATTGAGTTCCTTATCCTTCCAATGTGTATTGGGCCTGTTGGGTTGGTGCTTGTGTGTTCCACTGATATCCTTTCTGGGTCCTGGAAAATATCAGGAAACCTGTTCGTGCCTTCAATTTCCTTCCAGATGGCAGCCATGAGGAAACTTGGGTTCAGTGTGAAATTCACATAGCCTCCAGCAGAATCTATCTTCGAGATGTATGGTTCATTGGCCAGGGCTTCCTTTATCCTGTTGGACATGTCCTCTGGTTTCAGGCCTCTCTCCTTCATAACCTGGAAGCCCCTGAAGCTCAGGTCACCATGTCCACTCTGGTCAAGAGCAAGATCCCTCTCACCTATCTCAGGATAGATGCCCTTTATGGTTTCGAAAATCTTCTTCCAGTAGTCATCGAAGAGAAGCATAGAGCGTTCATTGCTGGATTTTATATGACGCTTTCTGTTCTGGAGCCGGCAAAGTCATACCGTTGGGTTGAACTCGTACTGTTCCGTGAATGCCCTGAGCGAAGAGAACAGCCGATCATGGCTTATTTCAAAAAGAGCCGGCCTGCCAGCCTCCTCCGGCACAACAAGCTGGAGGTTATGGTTTTCAAGGTTGTACTTTTCATTGAGTATTTTCATTATGTTGTCTATGCCAATCTCCTTCACCGTGGCTTTCTGCAACCCGTACTTGTCCATCACTCCAAGGGCCCTGTCCCTGGAGTCCCTCGAGACCACTCCTGAACGCTCCGCAAGGAATAGTTCCACAAACATCCCTGCGGTGATTGCCTCGTGGTAGCTTGTCCTGTTCTTTGAGGCCTGCAGAATAGTCTCACCGATGGTCTTGCCGAAATTAAGGGACCTACGGTGAACAGGGTCCAGGTTCTCCGAAAGTTCTGTTCTTGTCTGCACTGATTTGGAGAGAAGCCTGACCAGGCTTTCACTTTCCTTCAGGGTCTTGATGTCATCGTGGCTGTTGAGCATGCTTATGAGTGAATGATCATAGAGCAGGCCGTATCTCAAGATATCGGTGATTGCATCCCTGAACTGTCCGTTCTGGGAGTTTCTTGTGAAATAAGTGTCAATGTTAACCTCTATTGGGGCATATCTCGTGGCCATGGCATCCTCGAAACTTGAAAAGTTGATGCCATTGTATCCTGATACTGCATTGGAAACCTGGGCAAGGGGGTGAGTTGGCACAGGCACATAGTCTATGCCCCCACGGTATGTTGATGCAATAAAGCCAGAGATGTCACACAGCCTTGTTCCGCCTATGCCTATGAGCAGAGAGTCTGTGGTGATGTTGCGCTCAATCATCACCCGTATGATCTTCTGGTAGTTCCGGATATTCTTCAGGTTCTCGTCAAAATTCAAGGTGATCTTTGTCAGTTCACCCCTTATTCTGGAAAGGTCAGGTATGTAGCTTCCAAACCTTTCCATGCAGTCGCTTCCAGCAATCTGCACCACGCGATCATATTTCTGGGAAATTTCAGTGAGCCTATCTATCACGTTGTCTCCAACTGTGACAGGGACATCATGGGAGTTTATTGTCATGGTGTTTCTTTCCGCATTGCTCACTATTTTAAGCCTCTCGTTATAAATGAGTTTACCATAATAAATAATTATTCCTTAAAATGATTGGAAAAACAATTAATTGCGGATATTTTTTGTTTCCATCCATTCTTGCCCCTCAGAATCAATCTCCTCTTCGAACAAACACATGCGGCAATAAGATTTTAATAAATTCCCCCAATAGTTGCTCTCGTCTTTAATGACTTTCAAAGGGGCAAGGAAATTCAGGGAACTTTCCATGGATGGATACCTGAAGATAAAGAATCACGGCATGATAGCAAGCAACCGGACAGCCGCACTGGTTGGCATGAACGGCACCATTGACTGGGCGTGCCTTCCCAATTTCAACTCCCCTCCCGTATTTGACTCCATACTTGACAGGAACAAGGGGGGGTATTTCGCCGTCAGGCCACAGGAAGCAGATGACCTTGAAGTGACACAGTACTACAGGGAAATGACAAACGTACTGGTCACAGAATTCCTGAGGGATTCAAATGTTATTCTGAGGGTTACAGACTTCATACCAATCTCAGATTACCCGACCATCAGCTTTCCTGAAATACACAGGCTTGTTGAAACAAGATCAGAGGAAGTGCCCATCCATGTCTCCTTCAAGGCCACCCTGAACTATGGAAAGGATCCCACTGTGATTTCCTCCAGAAGGAACGGGTTCATATTCCAGTCAAAGGATTCCAACGTGGGACTGGTGGGGGACTTCCCGCTGAAGAATGAAGACCACACAATAGTGGGCAGTGAAACCCTCCCAAGAAGATCCTCAAGATGGCTGGTGGCCCTTCATGGAATCCGGCATCTGGATGCGCTGCAGGACTACAAGTCATATGAGCGGCTTGAGGAAACCATAGACTACTGGCATAAGTGGAGCTCCTCAGGAAAATACAGGGGATTCTACAACAATGACGTGACAAGGTCCGCCCTCATCCTGAAGGGGCTATTTTATGAACCAACGGGACTCATGGTTGCATCTCCCACCGCAAGCCTTCCTGAATCCCTTGGAGGAAACAGGAACTGGGATTACCGGTATTCATGGATCAGGGACACTGCTTATGTCATAGAGGCCTTGGCCATGATCGGCTACAACAGGGAAGCCACGAAGTTCCTTTACGATATGATGGACCTTATAGAGAGGGAAAACAAGGTCAGGACCATATACCCCATCAACCAGTCTGGGGGCCTTGAGGAACTTGAACTTGATTATGAAGGGTACATGGGCTCCAGGCCTGTCAGGATCGGAAACAAAGCATCCACCCAGCTTCAGGTGGACCAGTTTGGTTCAATTGTGAACGCCATTGCTGCCCTGAGCAGGAGCGGCGGCATCATAAACTCGTACCTCTGGAATTTTGTTGGGGAGACGCTGGACAGCCTCTCTGAATTGTGGAAGATGCCTGATTCCAGCATATGGGAATTCAGGACCGAACCAAGGCATTATGTCTATTCCAAGATAGTTTCCTGGTCCGCGTTCAATAATGCAATAGCAATGGGCAAGAACCAGGGTTTCTCAGGGCCATACAGGAAATGGAAGGCCACCGCTGACATGATCAAGGCCGATGTAATCGAAAAGGGATTCAACCCGGACGTGAATTCCTTTGTCCAGTACTACGGCTCCACGGAAACCGACGCTTCACTCCTGAGGCTTCCCCTGATAGATTTCATATCTCCAAATGACCCCAAGTTCCTTGGAACGCTTGAGAAGATAGAGAAGGATCTCAGGGTTACGGACCATTTGTTCAGGAGATACAATGGTGATGATGCCCTTATGGGCCAGGACAATGCATTCCTCCTTCTATCCTTCTGGTACGTGGAGATCCTTATTTTGATGAACAGGACAGAGGAAGCAAAGGACATATTCGATTCCCTCATGGACAGGGCAAACCACCTTGGGCTCTTTTCTGAGGAAATAGACTTTGATACTGGGGAACAGCTTGGCAACTTCCCACAGGCCATAACACACCTTGGCGTAATCAGGGCTGCGGTGCTCCTCAACTCTGCATTCAAGGACAGCCACAGGTCATACCGTGGAAGAGCCGGCGCAAGGCGCTGAGATTCAAAGGCTTGCGCTGCGTTAGGGCATTCTTTTCTTTATTGGTGCCTGTTTCTGTGCATTTTGAGTTCGCAGGTCTCATTTACTCATTTCCTGTTCGAAAGATCGCCTTGATATGCGGTTTTTAAATGGATTTGTCCCATGCATGGCACTCTCAGGATATTCAGGACAGCCACATTCAGCCAGGAGTGGTTTTCAGAATTTATCAAAACATCATTCCATGATCATTCTGAGGTCCATCTCCTGATCACTGATGGAATAATGATGAATTTCAGGGACATGTTTTCTGATAATGTCCTCAACGCGGTCAAGGTCCAGAGAATCCTCACATCATACCAGCTTCAGAAGATTCTCATGGACTCAGACGACAGCCCTTACTATATATCCGCAACCACACCTGTCATGGACACATGGCCTGCAGCAGTGGTGGAGAGCATCTACGACATAATGAAGATCAAGACTCACTACAGGGGGGGCATAATTTACCTGAATATTGTTGGGGAGAAGGGAATATTTGAGAAGTACCTGGGAAACAGGGTGCTTGCAAGGGAGCATGTGCGCAGAAGAGGAGGCCTGTATTCATGGGACGAACAGTACCCACAGTGAGGCAGAGCATGGAGGCCCTTGCAGCAAGGCTTCAGAAAATGTCGGAAATAATGAATTCCGACGATGCTGACATACTGAATTCTGTTCTTGTCAAGGGAAGGCGCCATGCGCATGAGGTTTCATATGCTGATCTGGACGTGAACTACGGTTTCCTTCTCTCAATCATTGTTGAAATGGAGAAGGAGCTGAGAAAACTCAGGAAGGGCGCTGACCAGTGAAAGACATCATTATAAATGCCACAGGAACAGACTTCATGCGGCTGTGGTATCTCAGGGACGGAAATGTGAAATTCAGGAGCTTCAGGAACAGTTCCTGGGTTTTTGTCACAGGCACGGACTATGATCTGGATTTCCTGGCCAGGCAGCTGGACCATTCCGGGAAATACCATTACAGGGAGGCCGTAAGAAACAATGTATATGGCCCTCTCAGAGGACTTGAGATCAGTGTCAGGCCTTCGGGCATGGACGACCTCATATTTGCAATTGAAAGCATAGGGTACGGCAGGAAATACAGCATATTCAATGCGGACATCAACCCGGCACTGCGGTTCATGTCAGAAAGGAACCTGGGGTTCTTCTCCATAGAATCCCCCGAGGACATGGACCCTGAGGTGAGGTCTGTATACATTGGAGGGAAAACCAACCTGGGGACTCCGGTGGAAGTGACCATCGGTGAGAGGAAGTACAGGAACATCAACAGTGGCCTTCTTTCGGACCTGGAATTTGCAATCAGGGACAGCACAATTGTCATCTACGACAACAGGGACAGGCTCTTTGAGAAACTGATGAAGCTCATGGCAGTGAACGGGTACAACCCTGGGTTCTCCAGGGGGAAACAGGGCTCGACCTACCAGTCATACGGGCAGGTGTACTACAGCAACCCGAGGATCAACATACAAGGAAAAATAGCCATTGAGGCGGATTCATTCACGTATTCAGAGGCTGGAATTGCAGGGCTCATCGAGATGTCACGGATGTCATCACTGCCAATCGCCACTGCATCCACAGTGACAGCAGGAACCGCAGTATCTTCTATGGAGGAATCATTTGCAGTTAGGAACAACGTTCTCATACCCCTTTACAAGGATGACCATGAACAGCCAAAATCATCCAGCACACTCATGGAAACGGACAAGGGCGGCATGGTTCTCCAGCCTGATCCTGGAACTTACACAGACGTGTATGAGATAGATTTTTCCTCCATGTATCCCAGCATCATGGTGAATTACAACCTATCGCCAGAGACAATCACCCAGAATGGCGACTTCAGGGTTCCAGGCCTTCCATACAGGATCGACACCACAAGGAGAGGTTTCCTGTCACTTGCGCTTGAACACCTTCTTGAAACAAGGCTGACCTACAAGAAGATAAAGCACAGGCACAAGGTGTATGAGCAGAGGGATGCAGCACTGAAATGGATGCTGCTCACATCATTCGGGTACACAGGCTACAAGAATGCCAAGTTTGGCAAGATCGAGGTCCATGAATCAATAACCGCATTGGGAAGATGGGCACTTTCAAGGGCAATCTCCCTTGCAATCAAACATGGGTTTGAGCCCATTCATGGAATCGTCGATTCCCTCTGGATAAAGGGCAGTGGCGATGTGGAACCCCTCCTGAGGGAGATAGAGAAGGAGACAAGGATAGGCATAGTTCTGGATGGGCATTACAGGTGGATCACATTCATGCCTGCGAGGTCCGGGCTTGGGGCACTGAACAGGTACGTGGGCCTCAGGGAGGATGGAACTTTCAAGGTGAGGGGCATAGAGATCCGGAGATCCGATGTCCCACAGATATGCGTGGACTTCCAGATGGATGCCCTCAACATGCTGAGAAGGTGCTCAACTCCAGAGGAGATATGGCAGAAGAAGGGGGAGATGGACATATTCAAGGGCGCATACCTCAATGATCTTCCTTCCAGGCCAAGGGAGAAATTCAGGGTTGGCGTACACGTAACAAAGAACCGTGAAGAATACAGGGTCAACAACCTTCAGAAAAAGATTCTCGAGGCCTCTGAAAGAATAGGGTACAACATAAGCATTGGAGACCGTGTGGGTGTAATAGTTGTCAACAAAGGCGAGGGGAAGGTTGATCTTGGGAGCCAGTACGAGGGCGTTGACCTCCAGTTCTACCGAAAGATGCTCAGGAGGTCATTTGAGCCAATGGATTTCATAATATCATCCTGCGCCCCGAGAAGCAGAGCAGTAAACCTCACTGAGTTCTACTGATCATGGCCACCACTTTTTCCTCAAGGACTCCCACAGGCACATCGTTGATGCCAATAAGTTTTGAGACTCCCTTCTTGTCGCCGCGGCCGACAATCCGCCCCTCAACTATTCCAACGTTCTCCAGCCTCTTTATTATGCCGTAGATCTTGGATTCGGCCCCGATGATGGCAGAATAATGTTCAGCAACAACTCTTGATTCCTTCAGGACGCAAGACATCTCTGTGCTGGATTGGTCCTTCAGGCATTTGCATACCGCAAGAAGCACAACAAGGTCTTCACGGTCAAGTTCTCCCAGCTTGCTTTCAGTAACGTATGGGTTGATCATTGAACTCGCAGCCCGGATATCCTCACTCTCAATCCTGTCGCCATCCCTGTACTGGCAGACGTATGAGGATTTCTGCAGGAGTTCAATAGCCACCCTGGCACTCCCGAAAGGTTCTGCCACCTCGCTTATGTATTCTATGGACGACTCATCATAGGAACCGGATTCCAGGGCCAATCTAGCCCTCTCCAGCAGGATGGACTGCAGTTCATCGCGTGAGTAGCGGTTGAAATGTATGGTTGAAAACACGCCCAGGGACTTCTTGTCCCTCTCCGTCATGTATATTGAGGGATCCTCCATGGAAACCAGGATGCAAGCAATGGGGGTGCCATATACCTCGTTGGCCCTCAGCAGGTTGTAGATCCCGTCCTTGTCGAATTTTATGAGGTTTGTGGCCTCGTCAATTATCACGACAATGTTCCTGCCCTTCTCCTGGCTTATCTTCTTCATTGCACGGAATATGTCCGGAAACGAGAGATTCCTTGTTCCAGTGATCCTTCCCATTCTTGAAAGCGCGTCAACCAGCAGTGACCTGAGGCTGTTGAAAGAAAGTGCATTCTCATAGACCATTATGAAACTCTTTTCCTCGCGGCTTAGGAACCTCATGGTGGAGGTCTTGCCTGTGCCTGAATCGCCGAAAGCAACAAGGTTCGAAGATATTCCACCCTTCAGTGGTTCAAGCATTATCTTCCTGATGTTGTCTATCTGCTTGTCCCTGAATTGAAGCTTCTGCGGGACGTAGGAAAAATCGAGCGGGTCAGGATTCTTTACTATCAAGTCTAATGATAATGAAAAAGGGGGATTATATGTTATGCCCCGCTCAGAGACGGGAGCGTTGTAAATTCTTTCTTCTGGTCAAGGCCCCATCTCTTGACCTTTTCAATGTCAACGCCTTTCTTCTTGGCAAGCCTCTCGACGTACTTCATCATCATGTATCCACCGCCGGATATGATGCTTCCAGTGCCGAGCCTTGCAAAGATATTGCCTCGGGTATCCCTGAAGCCGTCCCTGGTTGCCATCTTCGCCAGATGCCTGTAACTGGCATAGTATACAGCCAGTTGGTCCGCGGTGAGAAGCTCTTTGTTAAGGTTCCTGGACTTGATTCTGCCAAGAGGAACGTTAACCAGAGGCGTTATTGTGAACTCGAAGGGCCTGGTGTTGGCATAGGAGTTGCTCAGGTGGTTGATCATGGAAATGGTGTCCCACTCGTCCTCAACAGTTTCTCCTTCCTGCCCGACCTGGATTGTGAATGCTGGCCTCCAGTAGTTGCTGGTTTCCACATAAACTCCCTGCCAGACAATATCCTGCCAGCTGCCGTCTGGCCCCACCTTCAGCGGCAGGGTCTTGTTGGGCATGTGCTTCCTGGCCAGTTCATCACTGCCGGTTTCCACTCCAGTCTGGATGCCGATCCAGTTTCTGGGGCCTGCCTTGAGAATCTTGGAGAGTTTCTCCATCATTTCAGGGTAGCCTGCTGGGATTGAAATCCTGCCGTGGGTTGGGTTCGACGTCTCCACGCCGGGAACCGCCATCACCGCAGTGAAGAGTTCTTCCAGGGCCTCGCTGTTCGGTGCAAACATGCTTCCATGCTTGTATCCGAAGGCTTCATCGGAATGGAGCCAGGCATTCTTGAGGCCTGCTGCAACATTCACCTTCACCTCATTTGTTATGGTCTCAACAGAATTGTACCTGAGTGGCCTGAGTGTCACCTCACAGAAGTCGCAGCCGACTCCGCAGCCTCTCATCATCTCCACCATACCCTTCATTGCTGGGGCCACTATCTCTGGTATCTCCTCAAGTCTTGGATATGCAGATTTAGAAACTCCCCTGGCCAAGAATAGGTCATCCTTGTTGACAACTTTCCTGAAGCTGTCATCATAGGTCATGTATCCCCGATGGAAGAGGGTGTTGTCAATGGAATCCTCACTTATCTGCTCAAACAGGGTCTCTATTATATCATCCATCTCTCCCTGCACGATGTAATCGAAGTTGTACTTTTCAATCTCGTCCCTGAGAATTGTAAACTCCCACACTCCCGGGCCCCCTACGACCAGTTTTGCCTTCTTGCCTGCCCTGACCTTGTTTATGCGTTCCATCAGGGAATCCCACTCCCTTCTGACCCAGGCGGACATCTCTCCGCCAAAAAGGGCGTAGTAGGACATGGTTGTGGGTCCTATTCCAAGTGGATCCATTGTTGTAACGCCAATTATCTCGGTATCCTCATCAATGAAATTTGTAAGGTAATCCTCATGCGCAACCACAACATCCTTTCTACCGTACTTCCTCAGAAGGGCAGCTTCCAGTTTCCTGAGTGCATATGGGGCGTACACGGCCGCACCGTTTGGATGCACAGGCGGGGCCGGCCCCTTCAGGAACTTGTAAACCCTTTCAGGAACTGCTCTTCCTGGGGCGCAGGGAAGAAAGTCTAGTAGTGGAAAATCCCTGTATTCGTAGCTCAACGTAGAATCTGATACTAATACAAACTTTGTCATATGACATTTCCTCCGCTTGTGTATTAGAACATTTATATTCATAAATAGTTTGTTCACAATTTGCTGAAAACTACACTGTTTTCAGGGTAAACATTTTAGCTGGTATAATAAGAAAAGCAGATGGTTTCTGAATCACCATTCCACATCCAGTATGTTGGTTGCCATCTCCCTCATAACCTTGAGGCAGTAGTTGGCAAACTTGCTCTGGTTGTATATGGCAATGGGCAGATCAGAATTTTCAGGGAGAAGTTTTGAGCAGTAGCCCATCTTCGCAAGCCTGCCCACCCTGTTTGCAAGCTTCTTCGGGTCAAGCCCCAGGTCCTTGACCATGCCCCTGAAGTCAAAGTTCGACCTGTTGCTGCGCAGAATTGCATCATGAATGCAGAATTCCTCGAGGGAGTCCATGTCCAGTTCTTCACGCAAGCCTTCCAGGTGCATCTGGACCGCAATCCTCTTGGCCGGGAGATATATCCTTTTCAGTCCCCGGTACCCGTAGATTCCTATTCCTGCCTTTTCAAACTTCTCGAAGTATTCCTTCATTATGCTGTTGATTTCACCGAACGAGGCAAGGCAGTTTATCCTGTTCCATTCCTCCTCTGTAACCCCCACGGTGTTCATCATGGTTCTTATGACTTCAACGAGGTAACTGTTCTCTGACTGGGCTGTGGTCCTTATGACGCCCGACCATGATTTCCTGTGCCTCTCGATGCTGAGCATGGTTTTCGGCGCAAAGTAGCCAAGAGTGCCCACCAGTGCCACGTAATTGAACATCTTCGGGAAGTGGGACATGATCTTCTTCACTGTTTGCCTCCGATTATGCACGAATTCATCCACAATTGCCTCAGAAACTGAAGCTGTCTCCTCTTCATCCGAGAGAACCAGGAAGGAATTCCCGTCAGAATCAAGGCCCAGCCCCCTGTCGGGAAGCTTCTCCTCCTTCAAGTATCCCGCTGCTTTGAGCAGTATGGCTTCCCTGGTGAGCTCCCTGTTCCTCTCGAAGACCGGGCTGCTGTCATCAAGTGATATGTATCGGCCGTACCTGAGGTTCATGCCACTTATTGCGGTCCTGTAGATCTCATACTTGGCCTTCTCAACATCAAGCCCCTGATCCCTGATCAGCTCCTCAAAGTTCAGGAGTGCATCCCTGGAGGTTTCCGGCGGATTCTGGTTTCCAGGTACTGTGTTGAAATATGGTATTGCGGGCTTTTTTGGGGAAAAGGAACTGACGTAATTTTCAAATTCTGTGTGATCCACATCCGGACGTTCAAAAACCTGAACATTGCCCGGAACTTTGTTTCTGTCCTGGGCTGGGTATTCAGGGTCCAACAGGACAACATCCTCTATGCTGCTGTGCCTGGCCAGCTTTGATATGAATTTGATCTTTTCCTTCCCTGGGGAGCAGAACACAACGATCCTGGGGTATTCTTCATCAGCCTTCAGGGCAGCAACATCTATGCAGTCCGAGAAAACAGGCATCTCATAATCTGTCTCGACGCTAAATCCATAGTACCCAAGCAAATCAGCGACGGTGTTCTTCATCTTTTCCGCGAAGCCGCTACCCATGGATATATGAAAGAAACATCGTATAAATTGGTTATCTGGCTTGATTAAACCACTTTCCAAAGTATGAATGGCAAAAACGATTGAAATAGATTTTTAAGTGAGCAATCATGTGTCTTCATTGGCATGGTTCCACTAATACAGGTAATAACAGCATCGTCCCCTGCGACAAATCCCATATTTCCGGGAAACACCCAGGGATCGGGGTTCATTTTCTTCATCATCTTTATTGCTTTCATTGTCACACTCAGAATATTCAGGGGGATTTCTGGAAGGCCCTACAGCAATGTGCGTGTCCTGAGGCTTCCTGTGGTTTACACAATAATCACTCTTCTTGCAGTGCTGGGAATAGGTTTCCTTGATAATGTGGTATTTCTCACACTGGCCCTTATTCCTTTGGGATTCCTATTTGGATACAGGTTCGGGGGCAACGTGAAATTTTTCAACAGGGGAGGCCAGGTTTACTACAAAAGGTCTCCAGTGATTATGGTCATATGGCTTGCATCATTGGTGGCAAGGATGGCCCTTGAACTGTTGTTTCCTTCGAACCTCCAGGTGATGCTTGTTGTGGATTCTGCACTTTCATTGACCACCGGGCTAATAATCGGGGAGGCATTCAACCTGATATCAGAAAGGAAAAGATACACTCCTGGACCAGCAGGGACTGGCAATGAAGATGATGAATTCAGGATAAACATCTAAATTTCACACATTTATTCCAATAATTATATTATAATTCATCATTGCGGCCTTATTATACTGCGCGGAATAATTTTTTGTATATTGACCCTATGTTCTAGAAGTTGTCTGAGAAATTTGAGCCTGAGGGATTGTATTCAGGAAAGGCCTTTAAGGAATGGGAAGTCGAGGCGTTCAAATTTTTCAAATTCTGGGGGCCACTGCTTCTTGTTTCCGGTATATCAGGCGGCCTCGGGGCAGTATTTTTCAGGGCACTCATCAATTTTAACCATTCAATCTTCTTCACGCGCATCGGAGGCCTGGGAGTCCCCGTGCTGTTCCTCCCAGTCATAGGCGGCCTGATTGTTGGCCCGCTGATTTACAAGTACGCAACAGAAGCATGGGGACATGGTGTTCCCGAAGTCATGGAGGCACTCAGGTCAAGAGGGGGAAAGATCAGGACCCGGGTGGCAATCGTGAAAATTCTTGCTTCCTCCATCACCATTGGCTCTGGGGGAAGTGCTGGAAGAGAGGGCCCCATAGCACAGATTGGCGCATCGGTGTCATCTGTTGTGGGCCAGCTGTTCCACCTAGACCAGAGATCCCTGAAGCTACTGGTCATGGCGGGCGCTTCGGCAGGCATCAGTGGAACCTTCAAGGCACCAATTGGCGGAGCCCTTTTTGGCCTCGAAGTCCTGAATGGAGAGATAAGGACCTCTGACCTGATTGTCATGGCAGTATCATCCATTATTGGATATGTGGTGTCTGTTGCTCTCCTGGGGCCAGCTCCCATATTCCTGGCGCAGGGGATCACCTTCAAGGATTCCGACATGCCATTCTACCTTCTGCTTGGAATAATTGGCGGGTTTGTCTCCTACATCTGGACCAGAAGCCTCTATGGCGTTGAGGACCTTTTCGCGAGGTTCAAGATACAGAGGAAATGGTTCTCACCATTCATTGGTGCATGGGCAGTTGGTGCAATAGGATTATTCTTCCCACAGACGCTGGGCCTCGGATACAATGTTCTCAACCAGTTCTTCGCAGGAACCATGGCACTCCACTACACAACCAGTTTCGTGCTTTTCTTTGCCCTACTCTTCTTCGCAAAGCTTGGAACTTCAGCCTTCACCATAGGTTCTGGAGGCAGTGGGGGCGTATTCTCCCCATCTCTCTTCATGGGAGCGATGCTTGGGGCCATCTACGGGATCGCCATAGACTCGCTGTTTCCATCAATATCCCCCGGTTACACTTCCTTTGCGCTGGTTGGCATGGCCGTGGTTTTTGCAGGTTCCGCAAAGGCTCCACTCATGTCAACAATCATCGTTGCAGAAATGTGCAGGAATTTTGTCCTGCTTCCTGGGCTCTTCATCGCAAGCACCATGGCATACCTGATCAGCGGCCCGGGATCCATTTACCTGTTCAAGGTTCAAAGGACGGTTGGCCAGAATATACCTGACAAGTACCTTGACACACCAGAAATGCCTGCGATGGCCCTTCTTGCCTATAAGGCCATAAAGAACAGGCAGAAGGACAGGAAAGAGAAGCCTGTTGTCAAAGCACCTGAACCACCGGTTGAGGAAAGGACATCAGTCCTTGAGGAAGGCCAAAATGGCGAGGATAAGGGAAAGGGAAGAAACTAGCTCAGAATTTCAGTGTTGCAGGGTAAGTGCCTTCCTTTGAAGATTCCCACTGGAGTGAACCACGTACCAGGGTAAGTGTGTTGGGGCCCTGCTCCATGGAAAATGTCACATTGTTTTCTGAAAGCTTGAAGCCCAGTTCCCCACTGTTCAGAGTTTCTATGAGGACATCGTCTCCCCTGTGTATTTCTGTGTAGAATACTTCACCGTCATGGGTGTTGAACTTGGATTTGGTCCAGTAAAGATGGGAGAAAGTGATGGTGTCCGTGAATATCCTGAAATAGAAATCAAGTTCCTCCTCCATTGAACCGCTTTCACGGAAGCCCTGCACCATCTGCAGCAATTCCCGGTCTATTTCTGTGGCATCGTTCCCATCAATTATGTGTCCGGTGTAAACAATGTTTGCCGTGTAATAGCTTCCCCGCTTCAGCCTCTTCATGCTTATGAAGCCGTTGTCATCCCGGTAAACAACTTCCCCCCCGGTCATTGCATAAGCTCTTATCACAGACCTGGCAAGCTGTTCCCTGCTCTTCCAAACAATGCCGAATTTTTCCGGGAACTTCCAGTTGAACCATTCCGGCCTGCTCTCCCTTGACAGCTCGGCATACTGGGTGTATATTTCCTTGTGCCTCTCATTCCAGTAATCGCGGGCCAGAAAAGATTGCGGCAGCTTCCTGAACTTGTCAAGGTCAACGGAGGATTCACTGTACATGAATCTGCTTACTGAGGGGTTGTACCTTATTGCCCAGTGGCCCGGGCCCACCATGACAATGTGGCTGTCCACAAGCACAAAGCCAAGAATAGAATTGGCAACCAGTTCATACAGCAGCCTTTTCGGTTCAATAAGGGTAAGCTTGATGGATTCTTCATCAAAGGCATTCTCAATTTCATCTAGCAAAGCGGATGATTCATGGCCCCAGTCTTTCCTTGCCAGCATCACAACCAGCCTCGCTTCAAGAATTGGAAGCTGGTCCCTTGATCTCAACAGGGAATTGAGCTTTAGAACCTCGTCCCTGAAAAGCTTGAGTTTCTCTGTGGATATTGTCTTCTGGCCATCACACTCACAGAAGACATGACCCTTGCTTCCTCTTATGAAAACGTCATGGTAAACTCCAAGTGTTTCGAGCCTTGGGGCAACATCCTCACCTCTGGCCACGCAGAGGGCAGAATATGCCATCTCCAGAAGCGGGCCCTCAATTGTAAGTGAACCCTGAAGATCCTGGTCGTCTTCCATGGGGTTTCTAGGTACTTGTTTTATTTAAACGTTTTTTGGAACATTTATGGACAAGTTGAAGGGGATTTATTTTCCTGGGGGATGAAAAGATTGACATATACAGAGAATTATGCATGAAAATGGTGGAGTGAGGGAAATTGATGGACTTTGTTCTCAAGAATTGCAGGATCTTTGGAGACGAGGATGGGAATGACACTTTGGGCATCCAGGGCGGCAGGATTGTTTACCTTGGCAATGGCGATGTGCGTGAGGCGAAGAGGGTAATGGACCTTCAGAGAAGAACAGTTCTTCCAGGCTTCATGGATGCGCACACACACCTCCAGAATCTCGGGCTCTCTCTTGTGCGGCTCGATCTGTCCGGAACAAGATCAAGGGAGGAAGCCCTTGAAAGGACGGCGAGATATGCTGCAGAGTCAGGTTCCAGGGCAGTTGTGGGTTACGGATGGGATGAGACCCAGTGGGGCGAGAACGACTACATAACCAGGCAGGAACTGGACGCAGTGGATAAACCGGTGGCCCTTTTCAGGAAGGACATGCACATGGCAGTGCTGAACACAAGGGCACTTTCCTCTCTGGGAATGGAGTCCCATGATGGATCAGTGAAGGAGGAGAGGATGGAATTGATCCGGCCTCTCACCAAGCCCGATCATGACGAACTGAAAGCCGCCGTGAAAGCAGCCCTGAACCATGCAGTGTCAGAAGGCATAACCACGGTCAGGGACATAATGGGGCAGGAAGTGAGAAGAATCCTGGAAGCTGAAAGCATCCCAATAAGGGTATTCCAGTTGATTTACGGCAGTGAGTATGGCGGAGAGGCGCTGAATAATAGACTCTCATGGGGAGTCAAGCTCTTCCTGGACGGTTCAGTGGGCTCCAGAACTGCAGCCCATGAAGGCTGGGACTCTGCAAACCTGAAATATAGCGCTGCTGGCCTGAAAGAAAAACTGCTGGAACTCTGGAAACATGGGATACCGGTGGCAATGCATGCAATCGGTGAGATTGCAGTTGACCAGGCTGTGGATGCACTTGTACAACAGAAAGGAACCATGAGGAACAGCATAGAGCATTTTGAACTGGTAAAACCGGAGATCCTTGGAAAGATAGGCGACTCAACAGTGGTGTCAAGCCAGCCAAATTTCCTGCAGTGGTCCCAGAAAGGAGGGCTGTACGAGAAATCCCTTGAAGCGGAATGGATTGGAAAGGATAACCCATTCAGGATGATCCTTGATTCGGGAGTTCGCCTGGCATTTGGCTCTGACTGCATGCCAATGGGCCCCAGCTATGGCATGTCCCTTGCGGTGAACTCAGAACACAGGGACCAGAAAATAACCATGGAGGAAGCAATCAACGCGTACACATCCGGTGGTGCATATGTGCTGCGCGAGGAATCCATGTCAGGGAAAATTGCGCTGGGCTACAGGGCGGATCTCGTGATCTTTGGTGAGGATTATCTCGACGATTCCGCAGGAATGGGCTCAAAAAAGCCGGCCATGACCATTGCAGGCGGGAAAGAAGTCTATTCAGATGGAACTGTGTCGTGGAAGTGAAAGAGGTCACCTTGAATTTGTACCAGCTATTTATTTATATAAGATTCAAATTGATTATCTGGAGCATTCAAAGATTATGTTTGACCATGAAAATTCCCTGAATAATGATCTGAGGCCATCCGGGCAGGGAGGCACAGCCAGGCCTGCAGATTCAATGCCTGACATTGCCAAATCAGGAGTCCCGGAGCCCGAGTACTACCTTAGCCTGGATGGGAGAATGGATTATGACAAGGTCTTCTCCGTGGTGAAATCAACCGTGAAAACCGCAACCGGAAAAGAGAGATCCGGGCTTGGGCTTGCACTTTCAGATCTTCCGGCCACACTTGGAGCATTCTGGCAGGTCGGGGGCAATTATATTGTCATGAACAAGGGGCTCATTGACGCTATGTCCAGCCTCACAAGCACTCCAAGGGAATTCAATTCGTTCATTTACATGATTCTGACACACGAGTACCTCCATTCCCTCGGGTACATCGATGAGATGGAAGCCAGGCAAATGACAGCTTCAGTTGCAAGAAAGGCATTCGGAGAGGAACATCCGGCTTTCGTAATGAGCAATGGAGACCTGTGGTCACTTTACCCTGCCCTGAGGACAGTCTCAGGCGGAAATGGCCAGAACATAAAAATCATCGGAAAATTCGACAGTTCTTCCACTTCATACATCGCCTGACCACGCAATAAAAAAAAGAGTTGGCAGTGCATTGACTGCCGCTGCAACTTATTCTGTCTTCATGTTCTCAAAAAGGTCCACGTAGTGGATGTCAAGGTTCCATTCCTTGAACTCATTTATGGCATTGAACATGACGTTGAAAAATTCCGGAAGAACCATTTCGGGAACAACAGTGGCGACGGAGAAAGTCTTTCCGTGGAGCCTCTGTGGCATTCCAAGAGTCACGATTGCAGCCTGTGAATTCTGAGTGACCAGATGCTGTATCAGCCTGTTTGAGAATGAAGTCTCGTATATCCTCTGGCTTGCTGAAATCTCATTGAGCCAGTCCTCCTTGCCTCTGAGAAGTGCATTCCGGTCATAATACACAGCCCTGACTTCATCCCCCAGAAGGTATTTCATCTCCCGGCTCCAGCTTACACCGAGATTTTTCAGGACTGAATCCTTGGTTATGCTCATTACAGATGGGGGAATTGAGGATTCTATCTCCACATATTTCAGGGGTATTGCTGAAGAGATCTCCCTGTATGTGGATATGATTCCGGAACTCTTTCCAAGGAATCTGACAGCAAATCTCTTGAACTTCACCATGCCACTCTTGAGTGCTGCCCCAACCTTCTTTTCATCGTTGGAATGGTACCTGAAATATATGAAATAGGAACCGCCATTGTATATTACGGCGTCTATGACAACTGAGGGCACCTTGTTCAGTATCTTGAATGCCTCAAGGAACTCAGATTCCTTGAGGTCAACCTTGAGCATAACCCCGTCGGCTGTGACCTGCGGGTCGTATTCGCTGAGCTCCTTGAGAAGTTCTTCCTCGTCAAACCCATCATTCTCGAAGTTGTAGATGGCATAACCACCATCCTTGGTCACCCTTATCCTGATAATCGCGGTGAGCCCATTGGCTCCCAGGAACTCTTCAATCCTGCTGTGAACTGAAAATGAAAAAATGCACTGCCTGTCAAGCATGTCGTTGATTTCGTCAAGTATCATGCTTAGGTAACGCGGATGAAGTAGAATATAGTTTTCTGTGCCTGCGATTATCTTACGATCTGCCTTTCCTCGTAAGTTCCCTGAGGGCCTTCCACTGTTCTTCCGTCACGCCGGAAAGGAAGTTAAACTGCCCGGAATTGGCAATGCTTTCTCCACCGTCTATCACGATTGCATCCCCATTGATGAACGAGGCCATGTCTGATACGAGGAAAGAAGCCAGATCAGTGAGCTCATCATGGGTCCCGTATCTCCTGAAGGGAATTCTCTCGAGCATCTTGCCGGTAAGGTCCTCCGTTGGAGCCAGGCGGCTCCATGCTCCCTGTGTGGGAAAAGCCCCTGGAGCTATGGCAACGTGCCTTATGCCATATTTTGCCCACTCGGCCGCAAGCGATCTTGTCAGTGCGAGGACTCCACCCTTTGCAGCCGCCGATGGTGCAACGAAAGCTGATCCTGTTTCTGCATAGGTGGTAACAATGTTCAGCACGGTCCCGGGAGCCCTGTTCTGGATCCATCTTTTCCCCATATCGAGTGTGCAATAGAAAGTCCCGTGGAGCACAATGTTCAGTATGCTGTCCACCGCATTGGGGGAGAGCATTTCCGTGGGGCTGATGAAATTGCCAGCCGCATTGTTCACCAGTATGTTGAACCTGCCAAGCTCTTCCTCCAGTTCATCTATGGCTTCGTGAAGCGGCTCCGGTTTGCGCACATCTGCAATGCTGTATCTGGCAGTTATCCCCTCATTATGCAGTTCTTCAACCGTCTTGGACAGCCTTGACTCGTTCCTGCTCAGGATTCCGACGGAAGCGCCAAGTGACCCAAATTTGAACGCCATGGATCTCCCCAGCCCGGTGGCACCGCCTGTGATCAGAATGTTTTTCCCCTTGAGCATGTCGCTGGAAAACATGGTGCTTCTAGGAAAACAGAGTTATTTAACCTATGCTCAGCGGAGGCTGTCCGGCTTTAGGGCAGGCTCTGCTTTCTTTCCCATGAGCCTTGTTCCAACAATGAGGAACAGGACGCTCACAACAACCAGGCATAACCCCAGGCTGATCCACATGTAGCTGAATGAACCCGTGGCATCAACTATGTAACCTGAAAATGGGGTTCCAAGAATGGACCCCACGCTGATTATTACCATGCTCAACGCACTGTAGGTACCAACATTCCCTTTTGGGGCTATTTCTGAAACCAGTGTGACGTAATTGCTGTTCCATGCAACCGCCGTGAATCCCAGTATGACGGCCATTATTCCTGCTTCTGCAAGATTGAAGGTGACAAACGGGAGGGCCAGGAACACCATTCCTACTAGTATGATGATAAGGGAGTAATTCTTTACCCGGTGCCCCTGAAATAGCCTCTGTGTGATTGGTGGCCAAAGCAGCCTCCCCATCACTGAACCCACAAGGAGCACAATGAACAGGTCTTCAGCAACCAGCACGTAAAAATTCCTGCTCCCAAGGAAAAGTACAAAGTATGTGAACACTGCCTGTTGTCCCCAGGAGAGAAATGCGGTTATGAGGCTCAGCACAATAAGGGTCCTGTTTTTCAGGACGTCTTTCATGTGCTTGAAAATTGTGTCATTCTTTCCCAGGGTGCCCTGGTAGTTTCTTTCTCCCCTTGTGAGCAGGCCGATGGCGGCTGCGATTATGAACAGGAAGAGAAATGCGTATCTCAATTCGAAATGAAGAACTATCAGGGGGAGGGCTATGGTGGCAAGTATTGTCCCCATTGGCACTCCACTCTGCTTTATGCCCATGGGTGAGGTGTGGCGCGGGTAATACTCTGTCATTATGGCGCTGTTCGTGGCGGGAGTCACCATGCCATACCCAAATCCTATTATGAAATATGCTGCAACCAGAATGTAATATTCACCTGCGAGAAAAGCGATCAATGAACCTGCAGCAAGTATGCCGTATGATATTTTCATGGTCTTCATTGGGCCAAGGTTATCCACAATCAGGCCAGAAACAAGGTTTATGGAAAGGGCGCCGGCAAAGGTTGCACTTGTGATGAGCCCCACCGCTGCCTCATTGAGAATGAAACTGTCCTTTATGAAATGCGCAAGGGGGGCATAGGACGATAATATGAAATTGCCCATGATCTGGAGAATAACAATATCCGCCAGGAACATAGGGTTGGCTATCCTCAGCTGGTTTCGGTTCGTTTTTGGACATTGGGGCAATGGGAATAAAGCCATTGCATGAAAGGTTCCAGGACTTCTGTTTTTTACTCAGAGGCCGGTTATTCTTATGTTCCCGTTCACAGTTGATAGGTTGATTGTTGCGCCGCCTGTATTAACCACTCCCACGAACTGCTTCGCAGTCATCTGGGTGGCACTGTAGGTAAACCCAGATATTTCAACGGCCCCATTGACTGTTGTGGCAGAGAGCGTGAGGTTTGACGATGAATCCGCATAGAAATTGACGTTCCCGTTGGTGGTTGTAATTGTCAATGAGCCAGAAGAAATATGGCTGGCAAAATGAGTTTCGGCATTCCCGTTCACAGTGCTTGCGGATATGCTTCCGAAGGTGGCGGCAGAGATTGCAATGTTGCCATTGGTGGTGTGCAGTGAAGCTGTATTGGTGTGGCCCACTTCCATATCCAGGTTTCCGTTGGTGGTCTCCATGGAAATGTGAGCAGCCGTGATGCTTGAAGCTTCAAGAGATATCTCTCCATTTGAGGTAATTGCCGAGAATGCGGTTGCATTCAGTGATGCTGGAATGTAGACATTCGCTGAAGCGTCGGTCCCAAACCAGTCAGGAGTGATGAAACTTAAGGAGAAATCATTTGAGTTCCTGGTCACATTGATTACAGCAAATGCCGTCCTGAAAAATGAGTTGCTCACATCCAGTGTTGCTGAAAGGGATTCATCCTGAGATTGTAGAACTGTTATCCTGCAATTGTCTGCAGTTATGTTCAGTGAGTAGCCATCGGTAGGAAAATACTGTGCTGTGCTGTTGCTTGCTTCGCTGTACTGATTGAAGGTGAATCCGCCGAATGAATTGCGGGAAAATACTGCATAGGCGACGAATCCCGCAGAAATTATAAGCATAGCCACTGTCACCGCCGCAACAATTGTGAGGACTCTCCCGGACTCTTTCATGCTTATTCCTTTCTTGATGAGATAATCTGGTTGAGCCTGTCCTCAATCACCGCAAGCCTGCTCTCTATATCGGGGCCCCTGTACCTTCTGGGCTCTGAATTTCCACCCACTACTTTTGTGACAGTAACCATCCAGAATATTGTGGCAAAGAACACAACTCCAAATGCGATCCCCATGCCATCCATTCCGCCAAAGTAAGCCGCAACTGATACTATAACTGCCATTGCGGACCAGATTGGAACGCTGATAACCAATGTAAGCTTAACAGACTCCTCCATCAATGATTCATCCCCCACATTTCAAATAGCCAGGATTTTCTCGAACTCCAGCTAGTGTCCTGCAAATAAATTACAACTCTTCAGTATAATACCGTCATTGCGAATCTATTAGCGCAATTGGGAAGATCATACAGGAGAGGCCCCGTTCAATTCCGGTTTCCCACGCCAAAGAAGTCATTTCCAAAAGATTTAAGGGAAATTCTTCAGTAAGCATTCTGAAAACTTATGGCATTTAGCAGGAAGACAAAAGTTGCAACGGCAATCGCGGTGGTGATTGCAGCAGTTGCAGTCTATGCGCTGATACCATATGCGGTCTCTTCAAATGTAACCACGCTTCAGAACAACCAGACTGCGTATGTCTATGGGACGGTCCAGGGAAGGTATGCACTTGGCCAGACCAGCGTTTTCGGCCTCAATACCAGTTCAGGCATGGTGTATGTGATATGGAACGGCACCACCCCCAGTATAGGAGCAAAGGTTCTGGTTCATGGGACTTATAAGGGAGGGGACCTTTTCTCCGTCAAGATAGGCGTTATTGAAGCTACCACCGTGTATCCCTGGCTTTTCTGATCATGTTTTCAAGCCATCTCTCACAAATTGCCTGTCCGCAATTTGATCTTTCCAGAGTATTTATTTTTCAGTAGAACTTATATTAGAATTCGGCTATCTTAAGATATGATTCTCAATCCCACTTCAGTCAGACTTGAATACGATGAAAGGACCAACTCGCTGTTTTCAGGCAAGACTGAATTTGAAAAATCCTTCAGAAGGCTTTCTGACATGACACCGGTCCTTCTGGATGAACAATACGTCACGGATGAGAACAGTTCCAAAATACTTTATACAATGTTCCGGAATTCTGTCAGCCCGGAACACATTGGGATGTTCCGGAAGGAAAATGTCCGGTATGACGTGACGGTTATAGAATCGGCAAACATTGGCCGGGAGCCCAGCAAAACATTTGGCCATTATCACCCCATGTCGGAAGATGGAACAAACCCTTACCCGGAAGTGTACGAAGTGATTGAGGGCAGCGCTACTTTCCTTTTACAGCGCAAGTTGGGAAGCAGGATCACAGAGGTGAATCTCATCGACGCATCCAGGAACGACAAGGTGCTGATACCTCCGGGATATGGCCACCTTACAATCAACACAGGCGAAGGGAAGCTGATCCTGGCAAACCTGGTGAGTTCCCGGTTCAAGTCAAACTATGAACCGATCAGGGAGAAGCATGGGGGTGCTGTGTACGTGATTAATGTTGGGGGCCTGATACAGAATCCGCACTATTACCGGACAAGAGTGAACAGGCATAGTGCCCCGGGAATTTCATGGATGGACAGCAAGTCAAGCCTGTACGACCAGTTCATAAACAACCCTGAGCTCTTTTCATTTCTAAACAGCCCATCGCTTCTGCCCCATTGATCCCCAAAAAACGGGCCTGTTATTTTCTCATCCAGGGGGAATAGGTGACTGCGACCAGCACTCCATCAGGGTCCAGGAAACGTGATACCTTCTGCCCCCATGGCTCTTCCTTGTTTTCCAGCAAAATTTTCCACCCTTTTTGCTTGAGTTCCTCTGTGGCCGCTGCAACATCATCCACATCAAATTCGAGCCAGGCCCTTGGAACTGAAAGATCTTTAGGCCACTGTGACTTGCCAAAGCATGATTCTGCTGCCTGTTCAAGGGGCCAGACCGCGAAGCCTTTGCAGCCATCCAGTTGATCGGTATGGATGTATCCGTTTGCCTCTTCCTTGAAATCGATTCCCAGTGAGTCAATATAGAGGCTTCTGCTTCTCTGCATATCTGAGGATATGGGCCCAAATCCTGCTATAAAAAGGACTTTCATGACATCCTTACACGTTCAATGGTAAATAACTAGCTGCACTCACCAAAATTAATATCATTATCGGTGTTGTTTTCACGTTTGACTGGTGATACCCATTCCTAATGAGAAAGCGCAAAAATTCTTTGAAAATGCCAAGAGCTGGAAATCTGAATATCTGAGACTCCGAGATGTGATCCTTGACAGCGGACTTGACGAGGACTACAAGTGGATGCATCCCTGTTACACATCAGGTGGAAAGAACATTGTTCTGATACATGGGTTCAAGGAATACTGCGCACTTCTGTTTTTCAAGGGCGCACTTCTCAGAGATCCTGAAGGTATTCTAATACAACAGACTGAAAATGTTCAATCCGGAAGGCAGCTCAGGTTCACTTCCGTTGAAGAAATAGACAAGAGAAGTGAAGCAGTGATTCAGTTCATCCAGCAGGCAATAGAAATTGAAAAGTCAGGCCGGAGGGTGAAGCTGAAAGAGACCAGGGAATATGACGTTCCGGAAGAATTCCAGAAGAGGCTTGTTGAAGATTCAGACCTTAAGAATGCATTCCAGTCCCTCACTCCGGGCCGACAGAGGGCCTACCTTTATTATTTCTCCACTGCAAAGCAGTCTAAGACACGCGAATCAAGGATTGAAAAAAACCTGGACAGAATATTGAAAGGCAAAGGACTGAACGATGAGTGAACATTTCCAGTGTTCAGGGGATTGAGCTATATGAGATTGGATGGTAAAGTGGCCCTGGTGGCTGGTGCAACCAGAGGGGCTGGGAGGGCTATTGCAGTGGAACTTGCCAGGTCAGGGGCTTTTGTGTATGCCACCGGCAGGAGTTCAAAGGCCACTGGCCCGTCAGAGATAGGCAGGCCAGAAACCATAGAGGAAACTGAAGAATTGATGATAGAAGCAGGCGGACAAGGTAAGGCCCTGGTAGTGGACCATCTTGATATCAGGGCGGTTGAAAACCTTCTCAATAGAATAAGAAATGAGGGGGGCCGGCTGGATATTCTCATCAACGACATTTTTGGAGGCGATCGTTATGCAGAGTGGAACAAGGGCCTGTGGAAGCATAACCTTGAGAATGGCCTTCAAATGATCAGAATGGGCGTAAACACCCACATTATCACATCCGCAAAAGCCATACCACTGATGCTTGAGACAGGCGATGGCATAGTGGTGGAGATGACAGACGGAACTTCCGAATTCAATAAGAATTACCGCGCGGATGTTGGCTTCTATTACGACTTTGTGAAAGCTTCGGTTGAAAGAATAATGAAGGGTCTGTCTGTGGAGTTCCAGAATGAAAGATGTGCATCTGTCGCGGTTACTCCGGGATGGCTTCGATCTGAAATGATGCTGGATCACTTCGGGGTCAAGGAGGAAAACTGGAGAGATGGTCTGAAAAAGGATCCGCACTTTTGCATATCTGAATCGCCTTACTTCGTTGCCAGAGGTGTTGCCGCCCTTTGTGCTGATCCTGAAAAATCAAAGCATAATGGGGAAGTGCTTACTAGCCATCGCTTGTCCCACCTGTATGGGACAACGGATCTCGATGGAACTAGACCTGACTGCTGGAGGTATATAGCAGAAGTTCAGGAAATTGGGCTGACTGCCGACGATACAGGATATAGGTGATAAGGGTATATTGCCGCTGAAAATCCACCATGTCGCATAAACAGAAACCTGAAGTTTCTCCAGATTGACAAGTCATTCATTTAAACCTGATTCTGAGTATTTCCTGCTCTCAATAATTTGAAGTAAAAGCTAAGGTTCCAAACATCAAGAATGAAGACAAATGATGAGGCATTTGAACACCAGGTGGCGCTTGCCGGAACATTCCACTCCCTTCATCAATGTGGCAATTTTTTCGTATTACCCAATGCCTGGGATGTGGCTAGCGCCAGGTTGTTTGAGGAAGTTGGGTTTTTGTCTGTTGCAACCTCGAGCGCAGGATTGGCTGTATCACTAGGGTACGAAGATGGCGAGTCTATACCATTGGGGGACTTTTTGAGGCCCATCAGGCGCATGACCAAGGTCCTTTCAATTCCTCTGAGTGTGGACATGGTGGCCGGGTTTGGCAGAAATATTGGTGAAGTCGTTGCCTCAACTAGACGGGTTATTGAAGCAGGTGCTGTGGGGATTAATATTGAGGATTTTGATCACAGAAGGAATGTTCTTGTTGAGCCGGAGTACCAATCTGAAAAAATTAGGGCAATTCGCGGGCTGTCAGAAGAGATGGGCATCCATCTCACAATAAATGCAAGAACTGATGCAGTTTCAATCGGGAAAAAAGAGAACCTGGGGCAGAACCTGGAAGATGCAGAATTTAGATCAGTGCAATACATTGAAGCTGGTGCAGACTGTGTCTATCCAATGGGCTTATTCGACCGTGATTCGATCTCTCACTTTGTGAAGACAGTGAAATATCCAGTGAACTTGATGATTAGAAAGGGCTTGCCAGAAATCAAGGAGCTCAAGAAGCTGGGAGTCACTAGGCTCAGTTTTGGACCATCCGCTTCCAATGCCGCCATGGGATTGCTTTGGCGCATCGGAAAGGATATTCTTGAACGGGACAATTTTGAAAAACTGTTTGACGGTGCAATAAGTTACGATATGCTTGATTCACTTGCCAAAAAGAAAAAATAGAAATTCAAGCCAATAACATCAATTTCGGATTTCGCTGTAAATTATGCGCAGAACAAACGAGAGATGAATCCGTATTGTTCAGTTCGAACTGCACTGCACAAAATCTGTCTATTTGTTGACTTGCTGCTGGAAAACGGAAGGGTCAAAGACAGTTCTTATAAAGTGGATCTTTCCGTCTCTCACTTTGTACCAGGAGCTCATGTAAACAGATTCTCCACCGGTGACAAATTCGTACAGCAGTGACACATCTTCTCCATCAACAAATTTCTTCAGTATTTTGTAAGTTCCGTGGTAACGCTTCAGCATGCTCGTAAATTCCTTGGGTTTGCCAAATGATTCCCCAACAGGGCCTATTATCTGGACATCTTCCGCTATATGGTTTGCTGCCAGATCATAGTTTCCCTTGTCCAATGCAATGATATACTCCATTACAACGGCACCTGAATTCCCGCTGTTGTTGCCCATATCAATCACCTTTTTCCTGGTTTTCATCAGCTTTTTGAAACATGATATTTTTCTCCTCCATTCTAATCAACCACTCTGAGCACTATCTTCCCTGTGTTGTGATTCACGATACCAGATAAGAAAGCTTCCTTGGCATTCTTAAGTGGAAATGTCTCTTGTATCACAGGTTTGATGATTCCCTTGTCAACCATCATAGCTATCTCCTTCAGTTCATTCCTGTCAGGCCTAACCAGAAATGAAATGCCATTGATGCCATACTCTTTCAGCAGGTCTTCATTGATGTCATCTGCAACCGTTACCAGCATACCTCCCTTTCTGACAGTCTTGTATGACCTTTCCAAGGTCTCACCCCCCACAGTATCAAGCACCAGGTCGAGATCATTTACCATCTCCTCAAAATTCAGGGAGTTATAGTCAATAACTTCGTCTGCACCCAATTGGCGGACTAATGCCCCCTTACTCTTGGAACAGGTCCCCATTACATAGGCTCCTCTCCAGTGGGCCAATTGAACTGCAAGGGACCCAACACCTCCTGCTGCACCGTGAATTAGCACTTTTTGCCCTGATGAAAGTTTACCGTGATCAAAGAGTGCCTGCCACGCGGTCAGGCCTGAAAGGGGGAGTGAGGCACTGGAAAGATGGTCCACTGTTGTTGGCTTGAGAGAGATCTCAGCCGCATCAATGGCTAAGTATTCTGCGGCCCCTCCATTTCTCCAAAAATCCAGAAGGCCAAAAACTTCGTCTCCCTCTTTCAGGTGATTGACTCCGTTACCTACTGAATGCACCTCGCCTGATATTTCGAAACTGGGTATTGACGGTAAACGATCTTTACCTTCTCTATCAGTAAAGGAAGAATTCCAGGTAAGCTCTGTTGGTGTGATAGATGCAGCATGCACCTTGATTAAAACTTCTCCACTTGATATTCTTGGAATTTCGGCATCTTCATACTTGAGATTCTCCGGTCCACCTCTGGAATGCATCCTAATAGCTTTCATTTTTTCAGGCAATTCGCTTTTCTTCATCCTTTTATGTGAATTCCATTGTAGGCAAAAGGTTTATGCCATAAAATACCTATTTATGTGCAAGAAAGACATGAACATGACAAATTTGACACAAAATGCCACTTCATTGGTAAGGCTGGCGATCGAAAGGGACGGGGTCCTTAGAAATGCTTTAGCACGAGGTATCGTCAACACCAGAGCTGTAGCCCGGGATATTGAAATGAAAGCAAATGGTAGCGTCTCCTTTGACGCAGTTCTGAGTGCAATCAGGAGATATTCCGTTAATGGAGTTATTCAAGATCCAGTTAAGTCCAGGCATTCCATACTGAAACTGTCACTCAGAAACAGGATTACCGTTCTGTCTTTAAAAAACAGCCGCGAACTTCAGAATGCAATTTTGAAATTCTCAAGCGAAATAAATTCCGCAAGCGGTGAAACTTTCAGACTGGTTACAAATATGGATACCGCAAGCGTCACAATCGACACAAAGAATATAGAGCGATTCGAATCTTTCATTTCTGATTCTCAGGTAAACAGGAAATTGACGGGCCTGGCTGAAATAGTAATTGATATGCCAATTGAAATAGAAAGGTCTCCCGGCGTACTCTCTTCCATAGTAACTGAACTTTCAATTAATGATGTGGTCATAAGGCAGTTCACAACCATAGGCCCAGGGAAGATGATTGTACTCGTAGATGAATCAAATGCTACAACTGCATTTGATACACTCCAGAAATTAGGAGGTGTGTAATTCTCGATTTCCAGTTTTACTGATACCGCACAAGAAACAACATGGACCTGGATAATCTACAATATGCTCCGACCGGGATTTGGACCCGGGTCGTCGGCTCGAAAGGCCGAAATGCTTGGCCGGACTACACCATCGGAGCAGAGTAAACCCTTAGTTCGCATAGTTATATTTAACTTTCTGAGGGTAGCACCACTCCTGGAGACAAACAGAATTTTCAGAGTTTATACCTCAAAAGTGCACAGTATCCTCCAAAGTTCTTGACGATGTTCCCCTTCTCCCCCGAAAGGCTCAGTATATGGACTCTAGTGGCAAAGTCATCCGCAAGTTCCAGGAGCTTTCTTCCCTCATCTGTCCTGAACTTCTCTTCAGACATCATCAGGACGTCAACTGCTCCAGCCTCAACTGCACTTTTGACAGCCTGAAGGCCATAGGTTGCTTCGCCCGTGGTTTTCAGCCTGGTGAGAAAGTCGTCCACAAGCCTGGCATCTCCTGAGAGTCTGAAGTTCTCCAGCACAGTGTCAGATTCAGGGGAATTCAGGAATTCCCAGACTGAACCCTCATCTGATCTGGAAGTGGGGAATGTCACAATATTGAATTTCGTCTGCGAGTTTTTTGCAATTCTCACAAATTTCTCCCTGGTGAATCCTGCTCCGAGAACAACCACATTGGCGCTTTCAGGGAGCATCCTCCTCAAGCTTTCATAGACTTCTCTGAGGTATTTTTCCTCAGAATAGTCAGATGCATAATCCTTTCCTGTTTTGTGTGAATCCACTTTGCCAAGGTTCTGAAGGCCGTAACTCTTCAGTCCTATCAGATACGCTTCCTCATCATCCAGAGCAACGAAGAAGAATTTGTCTGAGAACTTGTTTTCCAGGCCCTCGTTAAGAAGCTCCTTCTGGTGATTTGTCCAGTTATCCTTCTTGATCATGAAGGTTTCTCCTGGAGAAATTGCAAAAGCCTGGTGCTGGTTGAGGGCATCTTCCGCCCCGGCTATAACAGTTCCAAGAACTCTGAGAGTACCTGAGAATTCCTGAAATTCCACACTTTCGACCGAGACCGTGAGAGTGACAGGTTTCCGTTGGGCTTCTTTAGACCTGGTCATATCCTGCTGCTTCTCCAGTCTTCTCATGACAGACATCCTAACACTGTCTCCAGTGGAGATGATATTCCTGAGATACCATAGATCATCATCAGAGTCCACATGTATTGTGGTGAATTCAGGATCCTTTTCATTTTCAAGAATTCTCATAGTTCCTCCACGATCTTCCTTATGTTTGCCAGTATAGCATCAAAATGTGATCCTTCCCAGTAAACTTTTCCACAGTCCACACACCTGTATATGTGTGAAAATCTTTCCCTTACGCTCTCGGGAAGCTGGCCTGAGAAACCTGCGGTTTCTAACTTTTCGTTGGGGCCGTTGCACAAAGGTCATCGGGTGAAGTACTTTGAAGAATTGTACGGGAATTCTCTGAGCACCTGTTTCAACTGTTCGTTGTGGTCGTCAGATTCAATGTACATTGACTTGGGGTATCTCAGACAAAGTTCCCTGTCCCGGGACAGAAGGAACAGATGATTCTCTCCGCAGTGTTCCATAATCTCTGAATCAGACAACTCAGAATTGGCATATTCAACATAGAATCCCATGAGGCGCAGCCATTTCGCCAGTTTTCCAACCATGCAGTCCGCGAAGAACCTAACTTCTGACATCTGAGTGACAGCACATCTGCTCAAAGCTCATAAGAATGGGTGTTTAAAATGGATTGAATTTGGATTGTTTGAGGCCCAAAAATATTGGGATAATCAACGCTTCCTGTTGAACACAAAGTAAAGGACGAATGTAACGGCTATTATCCCAAGAATAATGGCGGCATCCCTGTATTCAGAGGAAGTGGACTTGATCTTCACCTGTGACCAGGAAAATCCGGGATATGCTCCAGCGTTCAGGGCCTGCATATTAGTGATGGCATTGCCTCCACTTGTCACAAGGGATTTGGCTCCTGCAACTTTATGAAGTGCGAGAGTGAAGTTGGCAACAGTTGGCGATCCTATGAAAGATAGTGCACTGACCAGTTCAACACCGAATGGGTTAAGGCCAGTGTAGGAAAGGTCGAACATTATCAGGTCTTCAGTTGAATTCTGTGACCAGTTATAGGAAACAATCGAACGGTTGTTGAATACATCCGAAAACAGAAGCTGCCATTGTGGTGTAGAGAGCGTATAATGGTCTGACGTGCCGTTTATGTAATAGGTAACGGTAGGAAGAGTAGTCGGGGGGAGGCTAAGTGTCGGCTGCGTAGCTGCAGATGCTGCAAATGGCACAAAAGATGCTGCCAACAACGAAAACAGTACTACTGCAGCTGTTAAATGTGAGCTTTTCATGTATTCCCTGGCATTGCGGAATGTATATTTTTCTTAAAAAGGTTTCATTGTCTTTTTTTAGGACTCATCAAGTACATCACCCCATCCGGATCCGGCATCAGCCTGATCTCGCCACTTGAGGTTAATTCCCCTATTGCATTTTCCACAGTCTTCACCCGAATCTTGTTTTTCCTGGCAATTGTGATTACCTCATTCTTTTGCCGGCCGATATTATTCTTCACAAGTCCGATTGCATTTTCCATATTATTCTCCCCGCCGTATTTCCTGTACAGGAGAAGCCCTGTAATGGCGCCGACAAGCGCGAGCTCGGGAAGGAAACCAAAGGTGAACACGTGGTGCACGGATTCAATTGAGTTGCCATGATACGTGGCCAGGAATGTTATGTTGTGAGAACCAGGCATAAGAACAGCATACATTGACCTGCTGGCAGAAGCCAGGGAGCCATCTATTTTCCATGTGTAATTGACCGATTCAAGATCATTGCCATGGACCGTTGAGGACAAATGGGCAAATCCCATGAACAGGCCAATGCTTGCATTAATGCCCTCAAAATGCGGATAGTACTCACACACGACATTCTGGATGGCTGTATGGTTCTGGTTTCCACAGACATCCATTGCCTTTAGAAGAATTGTGTAATTGCCGTCTTTTGGCAGTGTCAGGTTCAAAATCCCTGTTGCTGATCTGGCATGGTAAATTGACCTGTTATTAACTTCAATCTTCACGAAGGTCAGATTTACTGGGTCCTTTATTCCGTAAGTCAGCTGAATGCTATTTCTCCAAACAAGAATGGTGCTGCTCACATTAGCCTTGATGGCTGGCAGGCTGGAAGACTCTATAACCGTGAAATTAGTGATATGATAATTTCCCCATTCGGTCAAAGCTTCAAGGCTCATCCTGGAAATTCGGCCGTATACGGTCAGTGGTGAATTGCTGTTTGTTATGTATCCACCCAGGGTTCCATTTTCAAAATAGTAGGCAATGGTTTCATTTCTGCCCGGGGTGATATTCAGGGTGGGATGGGTTCTGTTTGTGTAAATTCGCGTGGAATCCAGTGAAATAAGTGGCAGCGTGTTGTTCACGGAGAAGTTGAACTCTTTCCATGATGTTCTTCCACTCCCCTCAACTGCAGTGATATTTGCTTTGAAAATTCCATTTTTTTGGAGGAATGGATAACTCGAGTTGAGTGTGACTGAAAACATGTTTCCGGATCCGTTGGATTCAAAGACAGTAATGCTGTTTTGGACGACCTTCAGGTTAAATGAAACCGATATGTTGCTGGTGGCAGAGATGTTCAGAGAGTTGTTTCTGGAATCACCAAAGAACGAGAAATAATGATCCGGAGTATAAGTCAGATTCAAGCCTGGATCGTAAAGCTGTACAGTGAAAGTCTCGTTCACAATTGTTATCCAGGTTGAGTTATCCAACAATGCCTGAATGTTCATCTGGTATGTTCCAGAAGGCAGGTTGAGATGGGTGTAATTGGTTGTTGAGTTCAGCCCATATTCATAAGAATCGCTCTTGACTGAAATCCAGTAATGGCTGATGAATTTCACAGGGCTCCACGATGCGTTAAGGCTTCCATTCGCAAAGAACGAGCCCGGAATTATGTTTGAAGAATAACCATTGCTGCTGACATTCTGTATTTGGTATTCAAAAGAGTAATTCCTTGTTATGCCAAACTCATCAGAAACGTTCAGAATCAACTTGATTGGCCCCGTTTCCCCCGGGAAAAAAGTTTGGAAGGAATTTCCATTGAAGACGGCAGGCTGCAAGTCTCCAAACCTGAGGGTTGAGTTGATAGGGCCCTGCAGTCCAGTTATGTTTACCTGCAGGCTGGAACTTTCCAGAACAACCGAGCCATTCCCTGGATTTGTGGACACCAACGGCATGAAGTTGTCCACATGAACTGTTACATTTACTGAACTCGAATACCCTGCAGTGTTGCGGGCCATCAATATGAGAGAGTATGTGCCGTTTCCCAATGGCACTGAGGTGAAATTCAGATATCCGAATTTCGGGTTAAAGGTCATATTTCCAATTTGGGCTTTGACTGTGTAGTTAAGGGAAGATGTTATGGAATATTTGAGTGAAACATTGCCTCCTATTACCGTGGGTGGGTTGAAAAGCACTGAAATTCCATTTCCAGAGAAGGGGGTGCTTCCGTTGTAATACAGTTCGACGGTGCCATTGTATATGGCCAGGCCAAAACTCAGGTTATCTGCGATATACAGGAAGTGTGATCCAGCCTTCATGTTAGTGGAATAAATCAATGAACCCGATACGACGTAAACCTGTTCTTTCGCATTCAAAACAAGTGGGTTTCCAGAAGTTCTGGAAAATGAGTAATTTCCGGTCAACACTATGGGTTCCGAACCGTTATTGCCCAAGATTACAGTTTCGTTGTACCCTTCATTCACCGCTGATATTTCGGCTGATGCTGGAAGTGAATTGTTGCCTGGAAGATATTCAGGCGCCGAACCATATGGGGAAAGGCTGTAATTTGCTTTTTCGTGGATGGTTCCATTGTGAATAAGGGAATATTCCGTGATGTTGGTTGTGCCGTTGTCAAAGAATGAGACAGTGAGGTTTCCGTTTAAATATCCGCTGGCTGCAAGCAATCCAATATTTCTGTAGGAAAAGCCCGACTGAATCAATTCATTCTGAGAATTAAGGATCACTTCTGATGTTCCGTTGCTTCCAATCAAGTATGCAGTTTTGCCAGATATCAGCAGGTGAGAACCAATTCCATAGTATGCATTGGTCTTGATTGAGAGCGATTTCAGGCTGTATAGGTTGACTGAGATAACCATGCTTGAATTCTTGTTTGAATACAGGAAGTACCCAAAGCCACCACCCTCTGACGCAGTGATTTCTGAGAAATTCTGGGGAAGTGAGCGGATCTCCACGGAGGTATTGTTGTAGTAATTGAGGGCGAAGACTCCCGGGTTTTTGGGAGCCCCTGAGTACAACACGCTGTTCGCGGTTTGGTCAACTAGGGGCAGCCAACCGGGTGAGGTTGAGTTTAAGCCTGGTTTCCCAGGGTACAAAGTTTCGTGCTTGAAATTCAATGCTGAACCTATGCCCGGGGCAATGAATTTTTCGGCACCCTTATCCAGAAAGATATTGTAGATGGTTATATTGGAGTAAGTCCCCCCAATGGACAGGGTGAAGTTCTGCCCATTAAATTGTCCCTTAGGTCTGACGGCATAAGGCATGTGCATGGTGGCATTCCACCCTCTGAGCAGATTTGTGTAAATCAGATCCTGATTGCCCAGCCATGCAAGATCCAGGGTGTAAAATGAGGCTACGGCAGGATTGGGGCCCAGAATTGCTGACCTCTCTCCTGAGAGAACAGTTTCTTTATTGTACAGGGGGCCAAACTGATAATTGAAGTTTACATTGCTTCCGTTGTGGGCTTTTATGATGTTGCCCGTCTTAAATTCGCTGTTGTTGTAGTTCCAGCTGAAGGTCATCCTCAAGCTGAAAGTTGAGTTTGGAAGCACTGAGATATTGAGGAACTGGTTCCCCACACCGTTGTAGCCGTAAGATGAAATCTGAAGTCCCCTGAGTTCATGGCCCTGTTCCACATTTATGGAGGAGGGTGATGTTACATTGAAACTGCTGAATCCAATCCATGAATTGTTGGTGGGAAATGTGCCGCTGTTCATTGTCGTAAAATTGTAGTCATAAGCCCGCCCATATGTTGAAATCGAGGTGCCATGAGATGCCACCGAGAAGGATGTGGGGAAAGTCAAAATAAGTATAATGCCAACAATGTAAATTAATCGCATAATTTAATGAATTACCTTAGTGGCCCCTCGTTTAAATTTTTAACTCATTTCTGCAATGCTCGCAGAAATTAACATTGCAGTAAGCGAGTGAACCTCATTTACTCATTTACAGCGTTAATGGAAATAATTTAGAAAGAATGTAAAATATCAATGTGTGGGTATAACAAGCGTCACCGGACGATAAGCCCCTGCTTTACTGTATGAGCAGAGGTTATTGGCAAGGTCTAAGGGTTATATCCTACATGGCAATTGGCAATGGACATGATAAAAGTAGGCATCAATGGATATGGAACAATCGGAAGGCGTGTAGCTCACGCAGTCATGCTCCAGAAGGACATGACTGTTGCCGGAATTGTCAAGACAAAACCGGATTACATAGCTCACTTCGCATCCAGGAACTTCAAGGTTTTCACTCCGGATGAAAGTTCCTTCAGCACCTTCGAAGAAGGTGGTTTGAAACCAGCCGGAAGCCTCTCCGATCTGATCTCAGATTCAGATATCATAGTGGATGCCACTCCTGAAAAGACAGGGGAGAAAAATCTTGACCTTTACAAGAAAGCGGGTGTCAAAGCTATATTTCAGGGAGGAGAAAAGCCATCTGTTGCCGAAACCAGCTTCACATCCTATGCAAACTATGAGGATTCAATTGGCAGGGATTATGTAAGGGTGGTCTCATGCAACACCACAGGGCTTGCCAGAACTCTCTCTGCCCTCAGAGACAATTTCGGTGTTGACAATATTTATGTTACACTGATAAGGAGAGGCACAGATCCAAATGACCACAAGAAAGGCCCCATTAATTCCCTGGAGCCAAGCATGAAGATCCCCTCACATCACGCCCCTGATCTCCAGACAGTTCTGGGCAATTTAAATGTCGATACCGTTGCCATAAAAGCCCCAACAACCCTCATGCACGTACATGTGGTTCAGGCAGAGCTTGGGAAACAGGCTTCAACTGAGGAGATAAGCCACGCATTTTCCCGATACCCAAGAATCCTTCAGGTTTCAGGGAAAGAGGGTGTATCTTCAACAGCACAGGTTATGGATCTTGCACGGGAGAGGGGCAGAGACAGGTCAGACCTTTATGAGATAGCGCTCTGGAAGGAGAGCATCAACACTAGGGGCAACAAGATTAATTACATTCAGGCCGTCCATCAGGAAAGCGACGTTGTTCCTGAGAATGTGGACGCCATACGCGCTATGTTCGAACTTGCTGACAAGGAGAATTCCCTGTCAGCAACGGATGCTAGTCTAGGAATAGGAAACAAGGTGTACTAATGGCAAAAAACGAAGAAAAGAAAGAAGACAAAAAAATGACCATAGAAGATTTGCCCGGTGTCGGGGAAGCCACAGCGGAAAAGCTCAGGGAAAACGGCCTTGACGAGATCATGACCATAGCGGTTGCATCGCCCAAGGATCTCTCGGAAATGGCTGGAATCGCAGAAGGCAGCGCAATAAAAATAATCGCTGCAGCCAGGAAATCTGCAGATATTGGAAACTTCGAAACTGGTGAACAGATCCTTGAGAGAAGGAAGGATGTTCTGAAACTCACCACCGGGAGCAAGAATCTTGACAACCTCCTTGGAGGCGGTTTCGAGACACAGGCAATCACTGAATTTTTTGGTGAATTCGGGTCGGGAAAGACTCAGATAATGCATCAGGCGGCCGTGAACGCAACTATGTCCAAAGATCAGGGGGGCTTTGATTCAGATGTGCTCATAATTGATACGGAGAACACATTCAGGCCTGAGAGGATCATACAGATGTCCAAGGCCAGAGGGGCGGATCCTGACGTGGTTCTGAAGAGGATACATGTTGCAAGGGCATACAATTCCCATCATCAGATACTGCTTGCTGAAAGGGCTATTGAGCTTGCCAAGGAATTCCCCATTAAACTCCTCATCGTAGATTCACTCACCTCACACTTCAGGTCAGAATATATGGGCAGGGGCTCACTTTCAGAGAGGCAGCAGCTGCTGAACAGGCATATGCATGACCTGCTGAAGTTTGCCACAATATACAATGCTGTAATTGGCGTAACCAACCAGGTTTCTGCTAGACCTGATGTTTTCTTCGGCGATCCAACTGCGCCCATTGGCGGCAATATAGTCGGTCACACCGCAACCTTCAGGATATATCTAAGGAAGAGCAAGGGTGGAAAGAGAATAGCAAGGCTCATCGATTCCCCATACCTACCAGAAGGGGAAACTGTGGTCCAGATCTCAGAGGATGGCGTGACCGACGGAGTTTAATTCTCAATGGAGCCATGAGATGTGGGCTTACATAAAGGAGAAATACAGAAAATACCCCTCCCAGACTAAGGTAATGAGAAAGCTCATAGCTCTGGGGCTCTCAGTCAAGAGGGATCATGAGGCAATCCCTAGGATATACTGTGACGATGTGGAAGTGAAGGCTTCTGCACTCGCTTTTTCTCTTGGCGTCGACAGGCGGGCAGTCCTTGACATTCTTTCAAAGATCGTTGAGGATCCTGAACTTTCAAAATTTTTCTACGAACTCAAGCCTGCCCCTGATTTCAGAAAAGTGAGCTCCAAAATGGGTCTTGGTGTTATCCAGATAGTTGCCACAAGCGCCTCGGAGCCAGGAATTGTCTCTGGCGTTTCACAGATCATTGCCCGTGAAGGAATCAGCATACGTCAGGTCATAGTGGATGATCCAGAGCTTGTGGATGATCCCAGAGCAACCATCGTGACGGACAGCCCAATCCCTGGAAATCTTGTTTCTGATCTCAAGTCTGTGGCTGGGGTGGAAGCAGTGGTCATCCTCTGACCGCTTCTCCCTGCATTTAATCCAAGAAACAACTGTCCGGGTCATTTCCGTAAATGAGTTTGGACATGGCCGACATCCTCGAGGATACTTCCCCATAAGTTGCCCCTGCCAGATTTACATGCCCCACCTTCCTTCTTTTCCGGATCCCGTTTTTCCCATACCAGAAGTACTGGGTTTCTGGCATTTCCAGTATCTTCCTTACTGTGCCGCTGTCAGGCTGGGTTCCAACAATGTTGAGTATTCCGCTGGGCCTGTATAACAAAGGGTCCTCAAGTGGAAAATCACATACTGCCCTCACGTGCTGCTCAAACTGTGAAATGGAAGATCCAAGGAGCGTATGGTGGCCGGTGTTGTGCACCCTTGGCGCAAACTCATTTATGAACGCTTCTCCCCTGACAATGAAGAACTCAACACCAATCACGCCTACATAGTCCAGCTCCTTCATGAGCCTCTCGGTTATATCTCTCATGCCGGAATCCTCAGTGGGAGCGATATTGTAGTAAAGCATGCCATGCCTGTTTACGTTGAGGGAAGGGTCAAAGAAAGTTGTTTCACCACTGCTGGTCCTTGCCCCAATGATTGAAGCTTCATAGTCAAATTCAACAAATTCCTCGACCACATACTTGCCTTCCGGGATTTCATCAGGAAGGTTCCCATCCTTGACGAAATACTGGCCCTTGCCATCATACCCTCCAAATGCGGATTTTATCACAGCATTTCCGTACTGCGTGGCATACTGCAGGGCTGTTTCAGCATCTTCTGCCACTCTGTAAGGCCCTACGGGGAGACCCCTTTCCGTGAGGAAATCCTTCTCCCTGGAACGGTCCCTTTTCAGTTCCACAGGGAATATTCCTGGCCTCAGCTTTTTTTCAGAGGTTGCATAATCCAGAACTCGGCCATCCACGTGTTCAAACTCGTAAGTTACAAAATCAGAGTCGTCCACAAATTCCTTGAACTGGTCATACACATATGCCCTGTCCGCAATTCTTGACGCAGGTCCGTCTTTGGTATCCGCAATTACATTGAATTCCAGTCCCAGCTTCTTTCCTTCCAGAATCATCATAAGGCCAAGCTGACCTGATCCTATGATGCCCAGCTTCATTGAAGCTTCTCCTTCAATACTCTCTCTTCCTGGGACTTTGAGTATTCCTTAACCTTCTTCCTGATATCCTCGTGCTTTATTCCGAGTATTCTCGCCGCCAGGAGGGCTGCATTCTTTGAGTTTCCTATGGCAACGGTGGCAACGGGAATTCCTGCGGGCATCTGGACAATCGAAAGCAGGGAATCAAGCCCTTTTAGGTTCCTGGAAGGCACGGGGACACCAATCACAGGCAGGGAAGTCATTGATGCTGTCATGCCAGGCAGGTGGGCGGCTCCTCCAGCACCTGCGATGATGACTTCCAGCCCTCTGTCCTCTGCAGTCTTTGCATATTCATACATCAGGTCCGGTGTCCTGTGGGCTGAGACAATTCTTGTTTCAGTTTCAATTCCAAATTCTTTCAGGAGGTTTATGGCATCCGACATATGATCGTAATCGCTCCTGCTTCCCATGATAATTCCAACTAGAGGCATAGACAGTCAGATCAATACTTCATTCAAAAATAAGTTTTTCAAGCTCTTCTAAAGAATTTACAGTTCTCACAGAAGCCTTGCGTATCCTGTTCATAATGGCCAGGCCCTTGAGGTGTTCTGGGAACGGCATGATTATTCCTGAATCCTCGTCAAGTTTCTCCAGTTTCCTCAGGGATGTGAAAAGATTCCTCCCTATCTCATCCAGGTTGACTTCCTGGCCAAGGCTTATGCACTGAAGTATTGAATCTTGGCAGATTTCCCCGGATGCAATAGCTGCAACCTTCCCCTTCAGCTTCTCATCATGACAGGCTTCGGCCATCAGTTCCCTGCTCGAGGCAAGGTAAAGGCTCTTGCTTGGGGAATAATGCCTGTATTTCATTCCCGGCGCCCTGGGTACGGGACTTTGCTCTAATCCTCTCGCCACATCAGTGATCTCAATGTTCCCGAAGATTTCCACAAGCTCTTCCACGGAACTAGACCCGGATCTGAGCAGAGTTGGCTTGTCCCCGGACAGGTCTATTATTGTTGATTCCAGCCCATGAGGTGTTTCACCAGAATCATATATGAGGTCCACTTTACCCTCCAGCTCCTCTATTGCATCAATTGAATGGGTAATGCTCGGCCTGGTTGATACATTGGCACTGGGAGCCGCAATCGGCACACCAGCATGTTCTATGAGCCCAAGGGCAAGCGGATTGTCTGGCATTCGTACCGCAACAAGCTCAGAACCTCCAGTCACAATTTCAGGGATCCTGTTGCCTCTTGGAAAGAGCAGGGTTACAGGTCCGGGCCATAGTTTCCCCAGAATTTGCAGCATATTTTCCGGAACCTCAGAAACCACCTGGTACAGCATCTCTATAGAGCAAATGTGCACAATCAGTGGATTGTCTGGAGGCCTGTTCTTGGCTCTGTAGATCTTCCTGCAGGAGTCATGGGAAAAAGCGTTTGCACCGAGACCGTAGACCGTCTCCGTGGGAAATACAACCAAACCTCCATTCCTTATCACATCGGCCCCTTCCTCCAGGGCCCCCGGATCGGGATTGTTCTGGTCTGTCTTAAGTATCCTTGCCATTTTGCGGTATCTACAGAAGCATACCAGCCGCCTTAATTACCGTTACTGAATCCGGGAATTGCACAGCCCTTGGTCAGGCATCGCGCAGATGCTATAGTTGCCAATTATTTTAGCAATCAAAGCTTAATATGCTCGTTGCCCTTTTCCTTTTATGGAGATCAAAAAATACGACATCACTCTGGACATCGATTATGATGGCCTGACATACAAGGGAACAGAGAAACTGGAAGTTGAGGGAAAGGGCGAAAAATTCTACCTGAATTCTGTTGGACTCAAGATCTCCAGGATTACATCAGGGCAGAATAATGTCAATTTCACTGTTGATGAGAAAGAACAGACCGTCTCCACAGATTTGACGTTGAATGGGGAAGCTGAGCTGGAAGTTGAGTTCAGTGGGGAGATCAAGGACAATCTCCATGGGCTTTACAATTCAAAATACAAGGGAGGCCATATGCTTTCCACCCAGTTTGAGAGCACTGGGGCAAGACGGGCTTTCCCCTGTGTGGACCATCCGAAATTCAAGTCCGTGTTTTCACTGAAGCTAATCATAGACGAGGGCCTTGAGGCCATATCAAACATGCCAGTGGCCGGTGAGGAAAAACATGGCGCAGGAAAAAAGATCGTGACTTTCCAGGACACTCCTGTAATGTCAACCTACCTTCTCTACATGGGAATCGGCAATTTCGACAACATGGTAAGGGACATGAATGGAGTCAAGGGAATTCTCACAACACCAAAGGATCTCATAAAGACCACAGATTTCCCACTTGTAGAAGCTGAAAACATAATCAAGTATTTCAACGAATATTACGGCATTGATTACCCTCATCCAAAGCTGCATTTAATTGCGGTACCTGAGTTCAGTGCCGGGGCCATGGAGAACTGGGGTGCAATAACCTTCAGGGAGATTCTCCTGACCGTGAATGAAAACACGAGCGGGAACGTAAAGCAGATCATTTCAGAAGTAATTGCGCATGAGATTGCCCACCAGTGGTTTGGCGACCTGGTCACCATGGAATGGTGGAATGACCTGTGGCTAAACGAAAGCTTCGCAACCTTCATGGCATTCAAGGTTGTCGATCACATGCACCCTGAGTGGAAGATGTTTGGCAGGATGCTTCTGACAGAAACTTCCGGAGCTTTCACAGGCGATGCACTTGACAATACCCACCCAATTCAGGTCGAGGTAAAGAGCCCCGATGACATAGCACAGATCTTCGATGAGATCAGCTATGGAAAAGGCGCAAGCATACTCAGGATGATCGAAGGGTACGTAGGTGAAACAAACTTCAGGGACGGAATAAGGAAG
>JBJKSX010000023.1:0-16033 GCA_046703545.1 Thermoplasmataceae archaeon
TTGACGATTCAGAGCATCGCCTCAAGCTTGGAAGAGAGGCCTTCGACAAGAAGTATAATGACAGGATGCATGACATCACAGAGCTTCTGGGAATAAAGTCCAGAGAGGATTATGAAGTGGTGGACCGTAAATTCAACCTGACCATGTATTGATCATAAGGCTTCCGGGGCCTTGAACCGTTTTTTCCAGATTCTTATTATGTTTGATGCCCATTCTTCCACCTCAAGGATGGCAGCCTCATTAATGCTGTAGAATCTGTAATGTGCGACCTTTTCCATGTTCACAACGCCTGCCTCCCGCAAATGCCCAGATGCTGGGATATGGCTGGGTGGGGAACACTGAAATACTCATGGATGCTCGCAGCCCGCATCCTGCCTTCCTCAGACAGTATCTGCACAATCCTTTGCCTCGCGGGGTCTGATAAAGCATGCAGCAATTCGCTTGAGTTCTCGAAATTTCTTTGTTTAGTGATTGGTATTTAAGTGAATGCTCTCAATTAGGTATATGCTCATTACACATCCGTTCAAGGCTCAAAACGAAAAGTTCCATTGTGTTGCAGTAGTGAAATTTTAATTACTGAGTGCATCTCTGAATCATTGGCAATCACACGCACACCTCTGGTTTCATTACAGGAAAATGAAGGAGTGAACATACTTCAGATCTCAAACGGCATCAATAACACGCTGAACAACGATGGTCTGAGGGATTTCCTCATTGCACTGACAGATGCGGTAGCCTCAGGAGATTCACCCATACTCATTACCTCTTCCAGGAGCAAGGCGTTTTCAATGGGTTATTCTGCTGACTGCAGGCGAATCACGGACAAGATGCACATCAGGGAGGCATACTCACTTGCAACAACAATTGCCAGGACAATGACCAATTCAGGAAGGGCAATAATAAGTGCTGTGGATGGCTATGCGCTTGGCCTTGGCCTTGAGATAGTCCTCTGTTCAGACATCATCATTGCTACGGAAAGGTCCAAGTTCGGCATGCCGGAAATCGCATTCGGACTCCCGTCCCTGACAGGCATACTTCCTGAAGTCCCTGAAAGATACTCACCCTCTGCCTATTCAATTATAAAAAGAGGGAAAATATTTGACGCCAATCAGGCAAAAGAAGTTGGAATTGTCACTGAACTGATGGATTCCACGGACTTCCAGAAGAAAGCGGTCAATCATGCCAGGAAGATAGAATCCAGGCTTTTCAAAATAATCAAGCATGGGCAGGATGTTTCACAGAACAGATCCATAGTGGATGACCTCTTCTTCAAGATTTACGATCCAACCTGCTTTACAATGTCACAATTAGAAAGGTTCAGAAACAGTCTTTGACTCTTCTGCTTTCACCTTTTTCTCGTATCTTTTTGAGAAGAACACGCCTCCAAAGTAGAGCGCGATCATTGGCAATGCCATCATTACTTCCATGAAACCTGTTACACCTGGTGAAACCAGAAATCCAAAAAGAAGAGATCCCACAACAGCATACCTCCAGTTCTCAGACCAGAATCCCGCCCTTACCATTCCTGCACGGGTCAATCCATACATGAACACAGGGACTTCAAATGACACCCCAAACGCCAACAGGTAAAGCACCAGAAAAGAAACAAAATTCATGAGGCTCATTGTAGTTGTTGCGCCAAGTCCCAGATCAAACTCGTTGAAGATAGTGAACATGGCAGGCGCCACCCAGAAAAGCCCCATCATTGCACCTGCAAAGAAGAGTAAGCTGGCAGGTACCAGTATGGCCTTCAGAAGGACTTTTTCATTCCTCTTCAGGGCTGGCCCGAGAAACATGCTAATATGGTAAATCAGGTACGGCATGGTCAGGATAAGGGCAAGAAACATTGCAATGTAGGCATCTGCGGTCAAACCATCAGCGGGCCTTACAACAATAAGCTGAGTTCCGGGAGGCAGAATCATCAGTTCGATCCTGCTCAGCAGCTGCGCCCCGAGATTGTGGTACACATCAGGGTAAACAAAATAGAACGTGTGTCCAAAAACAGTGACAAGCCTGATGGAGAAAACAATGAAAATGCCGAACAAAACCATAAACAAAGCTAAGACCCTGATTACTCTGTACCTTATTTCATCAAGGTTCCGAAAAATGATCGGAATAACTTCGTCACTTATCATTTACCTGTGGGATTTAATTTCTCTGATATTTCCTTCGATAGCTGCTCGTTGGATTTTCCAGCCGGGTCAATTCCGAGATTCTTGGCCGCTTCCGGGTAGTTGATATCAGATGACTCAGCTGCCTTTGGCTCTGTGTACATGGCTTTCTTTATCTCGTTCTCCAACTCAAGCTGGCCCCTCTTGAACTCGCCAGTTGCCTTTCCCAGGCTTCTGGCAAAATCTGGAATCTTCTTGGCTCCACCGAATAAAATGAGGGCCACAACTATCAGGATCAGCAATCCACCATAGTCGCCGAAATTCATTGAGTTAGTATGATCGCTCGTTATTTAACTTTTTATACTTCCTTTTCCCGGCCAATCTATCGTTGCTCCGCACACAGTGCATAATGCATTGGCCAAAATCAAGCGGCCCGGAATCTCAGGGAAAAAGAAAAAATGGAATATTTGGGTCTTAATTGCCGGGAATGTCCAGTTCAGTGCTGTAACCTATTTCCCTGAATTTGTCCGCGACCGACGTCAGGCTCTCCTTCAAACCATTGTCGATGTTGCTGAAGGACAGCGAGATCATCTTCTTGTTGCTGTTAACCACAACAAACCCCAGAGTCTTGTCTGTGGGCATGACTTCATCGGTTCTTGCAAATTCTTCTATAAATTCCCTGATGCCCTCCTCAATGTAGTCGGTGTTCAGCAATTCGCTGAGGCTTTCCAGTGATGGTATCAGGTTTGAAAGTTCAACACATATGACAGAGGGGTGTATTGCCCCCACCGTCACATTGTACATTGCGCAATCTGTCAAGAAAATCAGGCTTTAACTCTCTTGAGGTACCATCTTTCAGCGCCCTCTTCCTTCTCCCTCTCAAGTGCTCCCTTGAAAGTGTTGGGGGCTGCTGCTATTCCCTCAGTTCCTGGCTCCCAGTTGGCCGGAGTTGCAAGCTTCTTGTCCCAGTTGAACTGGAATGCCTTGACAACCCTGAGGATCTCTCTCATGTTTCTTCCCACTTCTGCAGGATAGTAGACCATCCACCTTATTGTCTGGTTTGGGTCTATCAAAAATACGCCTCTGACAGTTGTTCCCACTTTCTCATCCATCAGGTTGAATTCTCTCGCCACTTCCTTCTCGAGGTCTGCAAGAACAGGGAATGGTATCTCCACGCCGTATTTCTCCTTTATATCCTTGAGCCATGCAATATGGCTGTATATGCTGTCCACACTGAGGCCAACCAGTTCCACTCCAAGTTTCTTGAACTCTTCATAGTTCTCTGTGAAGGCCATGAATTCTGTTGTGCATACAGGGGTAAAGTCTGCTGGGTGTGAGAAAAGCAAAACCCACTTTCCCTTGAAATTAGCCAGGCTGATTGGCCCCTGTGTCGAGTTTATGGTAAAATCCGGTGCTTTTTGTCCTAGATGTACTGGCATTTTTTATTCACCTACTATCAACATGAGGTGATCTTATATTAACTATTGAGATAGGTGCAAAATAAGCTCATATTTCAGGGCTTTTCACAGAGATGTTGGGCGAAGTAAGTTATCACCAGATCCGCACCGGCCCGGAATATGGATATGACTGTTTCTTCAATCGCCGATTCAGGGAGAAGGCCATTATCTATGGCATTCCGTATCATTGAGTACTCCCCGCTCACGCTGTATGCTGCCAGGGGCTGGTCAAATGCCTCTCTTGCGCGCCTTATTATGTCAAGGTATGGCAGGGCCGGTTTTACCATTATCATGTCCGCCCCTTCATTGATGTCCAGTGCGATCTCAGTCATCGCTTCCCTGGAGTTCCTGAAGTCCATCTGGTAGGTTTTCCTGTCTCCGAATGAAGGGGTTGAATCTGCGGCATTCCTGAATGGGCCATACATTGCGGAAGAGTACTTTGCGCTGTAGGCAAGAATAGGTATGTTCTGGAAACCGGCACTGTCAAGTACATCCCGTATGTAAGCAACCTGGCCATCCATCATTCCGCTAGGTGCAACAATATCCACGCCTGCCTTCGCATAGGAGAGAGCTATCTTTCCATAGCTTTCCAGTGTGGAGTCATTGCTTACAGTTTCCCCGTCCAGTATCCCACAGTGTCCATGTGAGGTGTATTCGCACATGCAGAGGTCCGCCATGACAGTGAGCGAGGTTCTTTCTTTTGCAATTCTTATGGACTTCTGGACCACTCCCTGTGGATTGTAAGACTGGGAGCCTTCGGCATCCTTTGCGGATGGAATCCCGAAGAAAAGTATGCTTCTTATGCCGATTTCCTCAAGATGTTCCAGGTAGCTTTCCAGTGATGAAAGGGCCTGCCTGTATATGCCCGGCATGGACTCTATTTGCACAGGCGATGTGGCACTTTCGTCCACGAACACTGGCATGACAAGTTTACCCCTGTCCATGGAAGTCTCCGAAACCATGTCTCTTATGTTCTGGCTTGACCTGAGGCGCCTTGGTCTTGCTACGGGAAACATAAAGCATAAATGAGGAGCAACAATTAAACTTATTGAGGGAAGGTCTCGAACCAATGGCGAAGATAAAGGCACGCGGAACACTGGTACTACCATTCAGGAGAATTAATGATTTGCTCAAAACGGTGGACACAGGAAAAAACAGGTTTCACCTGGCACGCGACACTGTTGTGGAGGAGATGCGGGAATCCGGCTCGAACATATCTGCTGATGACATAGATTTCTCGGTTACAGGAAACAGAATTCATGTAACATGCGAGGTGACGGTGGGAGATTACAAGGATGCCCGCAGGCAATCATTTGATACCGTCTACGCAGTCATATCGCGGCTCATGACACTTTCACTCAAGTCAATGGATATCGAGAACGAGGATTCACTCATATCGGTAAAGGACATAGAAATAATAGGCATTGACGAGTAGGAGAAGTCTCAGACCATTTCCTGCATGCCGACGGATGGCCAGCCTTCCTTGTTGTATTCTGGTATGGCCGCATAGAAAATTTTGGGGTCGCTGTTGGCTACGGCATAACCATTCATTTCTGTCACATGTATGGTGAGATTTGCATAGTGGCTAATTTCCTCGTAGTATTCATCATCGGTAAGGATGACAATGGCACCAGTTGTCCTGACACTGTTTATGAGGTTGACAAGGTCGCCAAAAAAATCCCTGCCGTAAGTGAACATCAGGAAATCAGTTGAAAAAAAGTAAAGGTCAGGCCTTGATGAGGAAGACATGAAGAAATCAATCACGTCATTTGGAAAGTCCTCAACTATGCTCTTCCCTTCAAGGTTAATGACGAATGAATTGGCGCGTTTTGATTTTTCTGCAGTGATGTAATGTTTCATTGTCTCCGAATCCAGAGAGTTCACCAGAATCTGTGAAGTCTCATAACTGCTGGAAGTGGCATCAATAACGCCGCGCCCGTCAAGTATTGCATCCTTGATCAGGTTGTTTTTCACAAGGTTGACAACATCATTCACCACGTTGAAATTCCCATTCCTGTGGAGCATTATAACTGATCCAAGTGGGACACTCCCATTTCCGGTTTTTGTGAACTTATGAAGGTCATCAGACTCAAGCGGGACTTCAAACTGTTCCCTTGTCACTTTCTTCTCATGCTTGAGCTTCTTGTCGGGGTAAATGATTTGTCTCTGTACCAGTGGCACAAACCTCCCGCCCTTCAGAGTGTAGAGGAAGACCGGAGTAGCGCCCAGTGAGACGCCCCTAAGCTTCTCAACAATGGCCCTCCTTACCAGTATGTCCCTTTCGATGTTATAATCCATTGTGATCGCCCCATCAGAGAAGTACTCAAGCTTTGGGTTTTCCTTGGCCTCAAGGATGCAGATAAGTTTGGCACCTGACCTCTCTACAAGATCTGAGTGAATCATGGAGAAAAGCAGCAGTGGGTTTATGTCGTATTTCTCGGAAAGCGCCTCTATGGAGTCTATAACAATCAATGGGCCGTCGCCCGCATGGGTATCAACAAACTCGTACAGGGACCTCACTTCCGGAAGAAGATCTGAAATGTTCAGAATAAGCCCCCCATCCATGTTGTTTGTGACTTTGCCTTCTTCAATCATTCTCTCAAGTTTTCTGAGAGATTCTGTACTGACGTTCGCGATTTCGCCAGACAGTTCGGAGTTATTGTTCTTGACGGAGATCTCATTGATCCACGGGAAATTCACTTCAAGTGCCTCGTCAGAGAATCTTGCGGACAGGTAACAAACAGGGGTGTTCTTCATGACGGATTCCATGTACTCAAGGCCAAATGTGGTCTTTCCAGCACCTGGTTTACCCTTTATCACTACCGATCTTCCAAATTTCTGATCAAAAAACTGATCAAGGAGACCGAATAACCCCTTCTTGTCCATATGATTATGCCTCTAAGTCAGTAACCATATCCTTGTTCCAATCGATACAGTACCTTGTGATCTGGCCAAACTGTATGTGATCCATGGAACCTTCTCCGAATACAAGCATGAGGTATGCATTCTTCTCAAGAGCAACACTCTTGATCTGCTCAAATGCTCTTGCCACGTCATAGAAGGAATGGTACACTATGAGTAGATCGAACACATCTATAAATATGATCCTTGCTTTATTTTCGCTTATTCTCTTGATGATGGTGTCAACTATGAATGTCAGGTTTACAGGGCGGTTTCTTTGGGCACCCATTGAGTCAGTAACCCAGACAAAATTTTCGTTCGTGAGAATCTCAGGAAGTTCTAGTTTTAGATTGAATCTTGAAACAACCAGTATGTTGTTCTTGTCCACTCTGTTGGATATGAGAAGCGACATGAACATGGGGGCGTTTTCTGGTTTGGTAAAATATGTATTTCCTGGGTATAGGCCATTCTTGGCAAGGTAAATTGTCGAATCGTTGATGATCCTCAGCTTGCTCATGACATGTCCTGCCAGAGCCTGCCGCAATCTCTTGCGCGTTGCCTCAATATTGTTTGGGTCAAGAATGACAAGTTCTGAAGTGTATTTTATCTTCTCATCTATAACGGGATTTTCCTTTTCAGACATAAGAATGAGCAGATATCCACGCTGCTCAGCCAGGAACAGGGCAGTATCCTCCTTCTTCATTTTCCCGTCCAGGTAATATATCAGCGAAGATGGCTTTTCTTTCTCCAGCACATCCAATGAAAGTTCATTCTTGATCTCATAGTCGATACCCGTTGGAGCCATGATATCTGTGAAGAGTTTCTCCTGCTTCCCGCTCCCGTCGTACACTATAATCATAGATACCTAACAAAAGTTTTTCAATATTTAATTTTTACTCTTGTACAACAAAATAATTCATTAATTTAGGCAGTAAAGAACTACGTTTTTTCAGTAATATCAAGTAATATTGTCAAAAAGTTCATTTTATTAAAATATTAATCAGATTATGGTAAGAAAATGCAGGATTTTTCAAGATAATAGAATATATTTTGGCGAAATCTGGTATTTGAAAGCCTTTCACTGCAAATGTAAGAAAATGCAACAAATTTAAGATTGTTTCAGCCATACTTTGCTATGGTCAGAAAGAAGATATCTGTTATTGGTGCAGGAAATGTAGGTGCATCGCTTGCCCAGTTTCTGGCATTGAAAGAGCTGGGTGATGTTTATCTGTTTGATGTTGTTGATGGAGTTCCTGAAGGGAAAGGGCTCGATATTGCGGAAAGCCTTCCCCACTGGGGAGCTGACGTCGATGTTAAGGGATTTACAACTATGGACCCGGAAGCATACAAGAACCTTGAAGGTTCGGACGTCATAGTGATCACTGCGGGCCTTGCAAGAAAGCCTGGCATGACAAGGGACGACCTTCTCAGCAAGAACGTGTCCATAATGACATCCATTGCCCAGAGCGTCAAGAAATACTCTCCGGATTCAAGGGTGGTGATTGTTTCCAATCCCGCGGATGTCATGGCATACGCATTCCAGAAAGCTTCAGGAGTGGATCCCATGAAGATTATGGGGCTTGGGGGCTCTCTTGACAGTGCGAGATTCAGGACATTCCTGGCAGAGGAGCTCGGAGTCTCCGTTAAGGATGTCAACGCTTTCGTTATTGGCGGACATGGCGACGACATGGTGCCTTTCATCAGGTACTCAAACGTGGCTGGAATACCCATCACTTCACTTCTCTCAAAAGAGAAGATTGAAGAGATAGTCAAGAGAACAAGGTTCGGCGGTGGCGAGATAGTGAATTACCTCAAGACAGGCAGCGCTTACTACGCACCTGGCGTTTCCATCACGGCAATGGTGGAATCCATCATCAAGGACAAGAACAGGGTGATTCCATGCGCGGCCTACCTGAACGGATCACACGCAAAACATTACGGAGCAGAGGGCATATTCATTGGCCTGCCAATAAGGATCAATGAGAAGGGAGTTGCCCACATCTACGATATGGACTTCAATGATGATGAGAAGGCCCTTTGGGAAAAGACAGTTGCCTCTGTAACAGAAAGCTGCAGAAAAGTGGATGAATTTCTAAAATCATCCAATTAATTTTTTCTTATATATTTACTGTAAAATTCCGGATATTCACTGTACTTGACAGGGTCATTCTCTCCGGCTTCCATGAATCCCTGCAACCTGAGAAGGCATGAATCGCATCTGCCGCACGCTTCCTTTCCCCCCTCATAGCATGATGTTGTCAGTTCATACGGAACATTGAGTTTTTTCCCAAGCTTGATTATTTCTGATTTCTTCAGGTACTGGAGAGGCACATGTATTCTGAACCTTTCTTCGTAGCCGGTTTTTGTCCCCCTGTTGAGTGCTTCTTCAAACGCGTTGAAGAACTCTGGCCTGCAATCTGGGTAGCCAGAATAGTCTATGGCGTTGGCGCCGATGAAAATGTGGCGGGCCCCGATGCTCTCTGCTAATGATGCGGCCATGGACAGAAATATTATGTTTCTTGCGGGTACATAGGTGTTGGGGATTTCACTGCTGATGTTCTGGAGTTCCCTCCTGTCAATCTCGCCGTGTCCTGTGAGGGCACTTTTTGCTATGTCCCTGAGATTGATTTCTGCGACCACTCTGTCTATTCCGTAATGTGAGGCAATGGCTTCAGATGAATCCAGTTCCTTGCTGTGCACCTGGCCATACCTGAAGCTTATGGCGGTGCAATCATACCCTCTTTCTTTTGCCTGCGCAAGAACAGTAATGGAGTCAAGTCCACCTGAAAGAAGTACTACTGCCTTCTCAGAGCGCACTCAGCTTCCTCTCCTGGCAGGTGCACTGGCCTGGCCCCTCGTAAACACACACCTGCACTCTCTTGAGATTCTTGTATGGTTTCAGTTTCCCTGCGAGGTTCTCGGAGATATAGTCAGCGAGCATCTCACTCGAGGTGACGTCCCGTTCAAGAAGATACACATCACCCACCGGAAAGATGAATTCCTTTGTTCCGTAAGTCACTGTGCATCGTTTATGGTCGCAGTTTACCCTGGTTGTTGAAGATGAATGCGGCAGCAGCACCTTGTGGTCCATGTCACTTATTATCCCCCTGATGGAGGTCTTGACTATGCCGTAATCTATGAGGATGCCATCAACAGGGTCCCCTTCAATCTCAATGTTGATGGAGTAGTCATGCCCATGAAGCCTTGAGCATTTCTCTATGGAAGGGATGAAATGGGCCGCGGAGAAATTGATCCTGTTGAAGAGACCATCAATTCTGAGTATCATTATTTTTGGTATAAATACCAGAATTATAAATTTACTATCCTGAATGATTGCCAATTGCCGGCGGAAAATTCTTTTATCCCCTCACTCAAGCGGAATTCTCCTGTTGTATCACCGCCCATGAGGCTTCAAAATATATACAACCTAGCAATATTGAAGAAGCAAACTTGGGCGGGTGGCCTAGTCAGGATATGGCAGCAGCCTCCTAAGCTGCAGGTCGGGGGTCCGAATCCCTCTCCGCCCGCTTTTCATATTTTCTTACTTTTATTGGCTTGAAATGTTTTCCTCTGCAACATGCAAGGGAAAAGTTGGCCGTAAGACCACAGTCATGCCTGCGAAACCAGATGATTATGACGAGGCCATGGCTACCTTGAGGGGAGTAGCTGATGAGAAAATCTTTCTCGACACGGAGAAACTTGATTCCTACATAAAGGAACAGTGGATAGAAAGATAGAAGAACAACTGTGAAGAATCATTTTCTGTCTTGATACTGATAGAGGGAGCTATTGTCGATGGGGCAAATCTAACTAAATATGGGTGGGCCCTTAAAACCAACCATGTCAGGGAACCTGGAATGTGTATCACCCGGGAAAACAGGAGCAACGGCCCAGGCAGGGCGATAATTGGCCATTCTACAAGGTGGAGAAGAGAAACCTGCCAAGTCAGCAAGATTATCCTGTGCGTCTGGGCGAGCAACTCTTATGCGATTGAACTCTACAGAAAGATCGAGGTTGTGATCAAGGGCACGAGAAAAAATGGCAAACATCAACAAAGGCAGAGTTGATGGATTTCTGATGGTTCCCGAACTTTAAAAATAAGTTTACTGCTCCATTCTTGGAGCGAGCAGGAAAGATCCCTTTATTGCGTTCGGCGTCGTCTTGCTCTGGCCGAAATTGAACTCAATGGTGAGGGGGTAGTCATCCTTGAAGCTGAGCTTCAGTTCATCAGATGTTGTGAGTGACTTCACCAGTTTTAGCAGATATTCAAGGGGATAAGAGCTTTTGATGGGTGTTGAGCACTGCAGTTCCTTTATCATGTCTTTTGTGAGGACCATCTCTGATTCTTCAGAGTCTGACATGGACCTTGCCCTGAAGTCATCCGGGCTAAGTGAGAACCTTATTGAATCTGAAACATCCTCTGCAGCTTTGAGGCCTCTTTCAAGTTCGGTTTTCCCAAGGACCACAAAAAATTCAGAGTTTATCTGGGGGATTCTGGGCGTTGTAACAGTGCTGTTGTCAAGAAGCGAAATGCTCTTCACAATATTGTTGATTTCAAACTTCAGTTTTTCCTTTTCTTTGGCAAGGGATACATGGTCGCCTGAGTTTGCAAGCCTGATAACAGATTTGAGCCTCTCCACATCCAGTGATATCTCCTCCTCGCTGTCTATCTGGAATTCCGTAAAGACATCCTTGGGAACTGTTATGCTGATCATTGCAACATGTGCCGGGTCAACTGCTATTACAGATATCCCGTTGTTATCTATCTTGAATTTTGCCTCTGTTACAACTGTATTCAAAAGATCTGCAATTTCTTTGAGATTTTTTATTGATATTGTAAGTCGCAACATATTCTACACCAAACAATCCTAATTGAGCCAAAGATAATTGGATGGATGATAATTAATACTTTTCATGTCCTGCCCATTATTCATACCAACCAGCCTGTTATGCTGTCAGATAATAAGCACCAGTGTATATCAGCCATATTGAAAGCATGATGGCCTCGACAAGTTCATATAAGCCAAGCCCAAGGGGCGTGGATATTCCCCCTAAAGCCTGGATGATTCCGACGATGATGAAAGTCAGCCCAATGACCGCAGTGGCATAGCCAACTGTTGGGGCATAGCCTCTTTTGTCCCATTTCTCAACCGAAAAGGAAATTATGCCGAGGGGAAAAATTATGAAGTATATCAGGGCAAAGACCATATGGAAAGGATGATAATTTTCTGTGAAAATTCCCACGAGTCCTAAAGAAAACCCCGCCACTGCCAGGGCAATCGCTGTGCCTCTGTTGGCATGGCCCAATTTTCTCAGGCCAATTACGAAGAGAAGGTTTGCTGCGGCCTCAAAAATCAGGCCCATGTTGAATAGGAATGAATAAGGGTGCACTCCCAGATCGCTCAGGGCATTTGTGTCCCAGGAAAACCACGGTGATAGGATGATGTCTAGGAAGGTCAGTGAGAGAGCCACGACTGGACCTATTATCCCAAAGACCAAGAGTATGCGAAATCTTTCATTTTCTTGATTATTTTCCATCTGGGGCTTTAAATTGTATGAACTAATAAATTTTCACGTGCAGACATGTCCGTAGATATGAGCCATGATACAATCAAACATGCTATATAATAACGCTAAAGATTAAATTACCGTGCTGGAATCCCTAAGTGTCTGTAAAGACAAAAGGTGAAAAAATGCCGGAAAATTTGGATCCGTTCGACATAGCTCTTGAACAGCTCAACAAAGCTGCAGAAGTTATGAAATTGGACAAGCAAGCACTAGCTTTACTAAGTTCCCCCGTTGCTATTCTTCAGGTCAGCATACCCGTAAGAATGGACAATGGAGAGACCCAGGTATTCAAAGGTTTCAGAGTGAGGTACAACAACGCAAGAGGTCCAGCTAAGGGCGGCATAAGGTTCCACCCAAAAGAAACCCTTTCAACTGTGAAGGCTCTGGCTGCCTGGATGACCTGGAAGACCGCCATAACAAACCTTCCACTCGGTGGAGGAAAAGGCGGAATCATATGCGATCCCAAGACAATGAGTGAAGGGGAGCTTGAGAGACTGAGCAGAGGCTACATAAGGGCAGTTGCTGATTTCATAGGCCCGGAACTGGATGTCCCGGCACCTGACGTTTACACGACACCCCAGATCATGGCCTGGATGATGGACGAATACGAGAAGATTGCCAGGAGATCTGCTCCCGGTGTCATAACAGGAAAGCCCATTGAAAATGGCGGTTCCCTCGGAAGGGGAGATGCTACGGCAAGGGGCGGAATGTACGTCCTCAGGGAGGCTGCAAAGACAATCAACCTTGACCTATCAAAGGCCACCGCGGCTGTCCAGGGATTTGGAAACGCTGGCCAGTTTGCGCACAAGCTTATAACAGAACTGTTCAACACAAAGGTTGTTGCAGTATCAGATACAAAGGGTGCAATTTACGTTGAATCCGGAATAGATTTCAAGAAGCTCCTTGAGCACAAGAAGAAGCATGGCTCAGTGGCCAACTTCCCGGGCGCAAAGCACATCACCAACGCAGAACTTCTTGAGCTGCCGGTTGACATTCTTGTTCCCGCGGCAATCGAAAACCAGCTCAGAGGAGACAACGCACCCAGAGTTAAGCCAAAGGTCATCCTGGAACTGGCAAATGGCCCAACAACCCCAGAAGCAGACGAGGTCTTCCACAAAAACAAGATTCTCCTTCTGCCAGACTTCCTTGCAAACTCCGGCGGTGTGACTGTTTCCTACTTTGAGTGGGTGCAGAACAACGAAGGCTACTACTGGACAGAGGAAGAAGTCCATGAGAGGCTCGAGAAGAAGATGAAGGAAGCCACAAAGGATGTTCTCGAGGCTGCAAAGAAGTACAATGTTGACCCAAGAACTGCTGCTTACACGGTTTCAGTAAAGAGAGTGGCAGACACCATGAAGAACAGAGGCTGGTACTAACCACCTCAAACTTTTTTATTTAACTAATTGTTACCGGAATACACCAATCTTGAAGCGGACGTAGTGTAGGGGTTATCACAGGAGCTTCCCAAGCTCTTGACCCGGGTTCAATTCCCGGCGTCCGCATTTTTAAAATAGTTGATGTTATCCTGTCCCACGGTGCCTTCTGGACTAAATCATGGTTTACCTATACAAGGACAAACGCAGGTATGCTGAAACTGACACTGGAATCAGGAACAGGAAGCCCAAGGACAACGCTGTAAAATTCCATCGTAAGATTCAGGGAATAATTCCCGGTTTGAAGGTCTGCCATGGTCATGGATTGATTTGCTGCAGAGGATATGAAGCCAAACACAGTCCCATTTGATGTGTTTTCTACACCTAAGCCATTATATTCAGTTCCATTGTGTATTGCCCACACGTATGTGTCCATCTTGACATAGGTGCCATTGGGGCCAACCAATTTTGCGTTATGTAAAGAAAATCCCAGAGAATCAAAAACAGAGCCATTTCCGTTGAGGAACACCAGTTCCATTTCTGCAACGCCAACCCCGAAGGCAGCACTATTTTTCATATGGAGGGGCAGGGAACCTCCCATGGAATTCATAAGAAAATCCACATGTCCAAAACCCGGCACGGTTGTATTTTGTTGAAATAACTCCTTCGCAGTTACATTGTAGAGAAATGGGGATTCCACTTTGAGCTCAGATCTCCAAGCAAAGAAATTCTGAGCTGTCTGAACTTTATTGACATTTTCGGCATTGTTCATAGCAAAACCGCTCCCAAAGAAGATTGCCAATGCCAAGATCAAGGCAACTGCAACTTTAATCAGTTTCCTGTTCATCCAATCAACCAAGTTACTATCCACAGAGCCACTGCAACGGGGATTTGTCCCACATCTGCTTCTGGATGGGTATTAAATTTTCTAAATTATTAAACAATTCAATATATAAGTAATTTTTCGACTGCAAATACTGTAAAGGAATATTCGACTGTTCATTGCAAATCGCACCCGAGGGCTTTTTGTCATCGTAAGAAGCAGGGCGGTTTTTTATGAATGCATATGAACATAACATTTCCACCGATGGAAACTGGAATATGAACAGTTCATTTTGCAGCATATTCAGGTTTATCAATTCTATTTGAGATGAAATAAATGGAAGTAAAAATGAAATGCCCTCTTACTCCCGGTGGCATAGAAATATCGTCTTATGCCTTTTCATGAGAGACTTTTTTCTCTTGCGAGGAGTTCGGCCCACCTGATGTCTGTTTGTTGCTGTATGTCATCCATTTCAACTTCAGTGAGGTGAGTGAACCTATTCTGCGCCTGCAGGTATGTCCTGACCCCTGCCGGTTTGGCAGGCTTATTCAGCTTGAACTTCCCTTCGTGGAATTCATACAGCGGAAACACATGTGATTGGACTGCCATCCTGGATATTTCCACCGTCTTTTCCGGTGAGAAATACCATCCTGTGGGGCAAGGGGCAAGTATCTGGATGAATTTAGGCCCATGGACCTTCTTTGCGTTTTCCAGTTTTCTGATTAAATCCTCCGGATAGGCCACTGTTGCAGTTGCCACATAGGGGACATTCTGCGCAATCATCAGGTCTGCGACGATCTTCTTCTGTTGGTGCTTGAAATTCCTATCCTTCCCCAGTGGCGTTGTGGTGGTTACAGCTCCATATGGGGTGCTTCCAGACCTCTGGACTCCAGTGTTCATGTATCCCTCGTTGTCGTACATTATATAGAAGACATTGTGCCCGCGTTCCATGGCTCCACTGAGTGACTGAAGGCCTATGTCAGAGGTTCCACCGTCTCCCGCGAAGCCAACCACATTGTAGTCCTCTTTTCCCTGCACGTCAAGAGCTTCCCTCAGCCCTGAGATTGAGGCTCCTGTGGCAGCGAATGGGGTGTAGACCATGGGGACATCCAGTGTTCTGTTTGGCATTGCACCTGGTATCACGGCCCAGCAAGAAGCCGGAACAGACACCACTGTGTTCTTTCCCAGTGCCTTCAGGACATACCTCATGGACAACGTTGCACCGCACCCATGGCATGCTGTGTTTCCAGGCTCCATTAATTCCTGCTTTGGTATTGAAAATGGAATCTCATTCCCCTCCTTTGACGTTTATCCAGTAATTTCCTGGTTCCTTGCTTTCCATTATGTGTATCATCTCCTCAAAATCCTCGATCTTGACATCTCTGCCGCCCAGGCCAGCAATAAAGCCAAAGAGAGGGGTGGTATCCTTTCCATAAAGGGAGCTTGCCACCTCAATGTAGGTATTTCCCTTGTCTCCAAAGGAAATGGAGTGGTCTATGATCCCTGCCCCTTTGAGGCCTTTGAGTGCTACCTCAATCTCTTCTCCAGGGAAAGGCCTGAAGAACCTGATTCTTATTAGTCCCACCTTGTGGCCTTTTTCCCTCATTCTCCTGACCACATATTTTCCAGTGGAAGCAAGAGTACCGGAGGCAATCAACGCATATTCAGCATCCCCCATCATGAATTCCTCAATGAGGCCAGAATAATCTCTGCCGAAACTTGATGCGAACTCAGTTGTAACCTTCTTTATGACTTCCCTTGATTTTGCCATGGAATCGCGCATATCCTTTTTCAGCTCCA
>JBJKSX010000024.1:0-10305 GCA_046703545.1 Thermoplasmataceae archaeon
GGATACATTGATTACTATCCACTGGTCAAGCCTTGGACAAACCCACAGGCTGTGTTCAACGAGACAGGCCTTCTTTCAGGCTCCTCATGGTCTGTGACCTTCAACGGGCAAACAAAAACCTCCACCGGCGGTAGCATTGTTTTCAACATTGTCAACGGAACCTACCAGAACTATGCTTATACAGTACACACCACCAATGGCTACAATGGGGGCGGCCAGTCTGGCACGTTCCAGTACACTGGCAACAACAGTTTCACAACAAGCACAACATTCATTCCAAAATATGTTTTCAATATCAGTGAAACTGGCCTGCCCACCGGGACGGCGTGGGGTGTGAGCATCAACGGAACGCAGCATACCATTACCTCAAGCAGTTATGCTGTTGTTGCAAAGAATGGAACTTCGTTCACTTACAGGATCTACAACACAACACTCTACTATGCTACTCCATCATCCGGATCAACCACTCTTGCAGGCAGCAATGTCACTGTGAATGTTGTTTACAAACACTGGGCCTATATATCGGCAGACTTCAACCAGACCGGGATAAACCTGACGATCAACGGCAAGTCCATGGGAACGGATTTGGTTTCATTCAACGAAACGGTTCCGGCAGGAACTTACCATGTGGTCATTTCCGGAAAGGGGTACGTCACAAAATATGACAATTTCACTCTATCCGCTGGACAGGCCATGAATCTAAGCACCACCCTGTCCCAGGTGAAAAGCGCGTCACCTCCATCATCCCTTGGTCCTTACGTATATGTGGCCGTTGGTGTGGCGGCAGCAGCCGTGATAGTCTCGGGCGCCTATTTCTTCCTGAGGAGGAAAAGTTAAGAACTGATTTGCAGAAAATAACTTTCAAACACAAATTTTTGTTAAAAAATAATCTGGAGAAATCCAGAAAATTCTATTTTTCTCTTACTGAGGTTAGTTGACTCTGCACATTTATGGCTTCTGAGAATTTGGAAAGATCAGGACACAGCGTGCCCTTCTCTTGGAGATCTCTGGGATGTCTTGATGGAACCGCCACTCAAAGCCTTCTTGGCGTTGAGAATGTCATCCACAAATATGTCCACCAGGTCCCTGGTGAAGTTCTCTCTTATCACAACCCTCATGATGGTCACATCCTCAGCATTCTTTGGCAGAGAATATGCGGGGACAATCCATCCTCTTTCCCTGATCCTGTAGGAGAGATCAAACAGGGTGAAATTCTCCTCCTTCGCAAACCTGAACGTAACCACAGGAATGTGCCTTGTCTCATTGGTGACAATGAATTCTCCACTTTCTGTCAGCCTTGAGGCAAGGTATGCCGCATTGTCCATCATATTCTTGGCAATCTGGGTATAACCCGTCTTTCCAAGGTGCATGACGTTGAAGTACTGGGCAACTATCATGGAACTCCCCTCAGAAAAATTGAGCGTATATGTGGGCATCTCGTCTCCAAGGTAATTCACATAGAATTTCAGGTCTTCGGGCAGAAGGTCGTGGTTCCTGAAGATAAGCCATCCGAGCCCAGGATAGACCAGGCCGAATTTGTGGCCGGACGTGTTTATTGAACTCACCTGCTCCAGCCTGAAGTCCCACTTGAATTCCGGCTCGAAGAATGGTGTCACGAACCCTGCGCTTGCAGCATCCACGTGAATCGGCACGTCAAGGCCCTTTTCTTTCTTCAGCCTGACCAAGGCATCGTTGATCTCCTGAACAGGGTCAAATTCCCCGGTGAAGGTTGTGCCAAGCACAACACCGACTGCTATGGTGTTCTCGTCCACTTCCTTCATTACATCCTGGGTTCGGATTGTATAATTGTCCTTGGAAATTGGCACAATTCTTGGCTCAACATCGAAGTAGCGCGCAAATTTGTCCCAGGAAACATGGGTGTCTCCGCCGAAAACTACGTTTGGCTTTTCCGTGGACAGGCCTTTGCCCTTCCTCTTCTGCCTCCAGTTCCATTTGTGCGCCAGGAGTCCAAGCATTATGGCCTCGGACGATCCAATTGTGGAAGTGCCAATGAAATCGTTCTCATCAGGGACGTTGAAGAGATTGGCAAGTATGTTGACAATCCTCTCCTCTATGTTCTTGACCTGCGGATATTCAAAATGGTCAATGAAATTCTTGTGCAAATTCTCGATAATTAGCTTGTCAGCCTCCGGGTCCATCCAAGTGGTGACGAAAGTTGCAAGGTTAAGGTCAGGATTTCCATCCAGGTTCAATTCATTGTGTATAAGCCGATAAACGGTTCCCGACGGCATTGTCTTCTCCGGAAACCTGTATTTGGGGACTTCCTCGCTGAGCATCCGGTTGTGTGCCCTGCCATATTTGATTTCACTTTCTCTCAGTTTGCTGATGTCCACTTTCTTAGAAACCATCTGTTTCACATTCCAGTTATGCTTACAAAGCACCTATGTTTAAAAAAGACTTGTTATAATTTAGTTTGAAAACTAATTTTGGTCACATCTTGAATAAATCTTTTATATGGCACTACTAATTTATATGGCATGGAAATTGTTTTTACCTCAGTTCAATAATATTTGATCATGAGTGAAAACATGAAGTTCAGCCCATTGAAGATAGTTGTTTCAATCCTCATAACTGAGGCGGCTGGAGGAATTGGTTCAATATTCACGTACGAAGCAATTCCAACTTGGTATGCATCACTCTCAAAAACAGCAATAACACCTCCAAACTGGCTTTTTGCACCAATGTGGACGACACTCTACTTCCTCATGGGAATATCTTTGTATCTTGTATGGAGAAGGGGGAAAGAAACTCCGGGTTTTCATCTCGCCCTTTCAATTTTCGGCATACAACTGGTTCTTAATGTATTATGGTCGGTGCTATTCTTCGGCCTCCACAGCTTGATTTTCGGGGCCATTGAAATAGTCTTCATGTGGTTCTTCATAGTGGGGAACATCATTGAATTCTACCACATTGACAGAAGGGCATCTTACCTTCTCTTTCCCTACATTTCCTGGGTAACAGTTGCAACAATTCTTAACATGACAATATTGTTCGCCAATGCATGAAAACCGCACCAAATGTCCATTCTGACCTGATGACACTATCGTGTCATAATCATAATGTACAAACGCAAGTCAGTTTAAAAAGCTGGACGCCTCACCTCTTAGCAGGAAAGGATATGGGGGGCTCATCTTATGAACGATCAAGGAGGTGAATGAAATGAGGATGCCCATGAGCGTACTTGCACTCATCATCTTGGACCTTATACTTGCCGGATTGGCACTCTATGGCGGGATAAACCTGATGCTCGACCCTACGGGCACAAGCATGCAGATTGATCACACTCTTGTCTTAATTCCTTTCGTATCAGATTTCATGCTGTTTGGAATCTGGCTAGTGGTGGCATTCGCTGCCCTTCCTGCAATTCTTGCTTACCTTATCTACAGGGAAAGCAGGTGGGGTGTCTATGGATCCCTGGCACTCGCTGCACTTGAAGTACTCTGGATTGCAACACAGGTTGTGGTCTTCTACTCTCTCGGCCTCTCCAGCTGGTGGCCGGTACTGTTTAGCTATGGACTTGTAATTGCAGCCATTGCAGCGGCCTCAGTGTACCTTGTCTTCTTCAGGACAAGTGTGAAATCTTATTTCCACTGGCATTACACAGCTCCATCCAGCCCAGGGTCCAAATGAAATTTGAGTGAAATTATTATGAACCTGCCTCTCTGAAGGGGCAGGCTTTTTTCCTGTATTGAGGCAACACTCGCAGCAACCTGGCGGTTTTTGGATAAAAAAGGGATCTGGATATTAAGAATAAAATTGGGAAGAATTTTGGGTAAACTCCCTACCTTCCAATGTTCTCCAGCATTTCTGCTGATTCAACTTCTCGGTAATAATCCTCTCCAAAGTGCCACTTGAAAAGCCATTCAAACCCCCCCTGCAGGGATGACCAATAGACCTTCTCCATGAACTTCTTCTCCAGGTAGTTCTTGAAGGAGGGCTGTATTTTCTTTATTGGCTTGTCATAGGTCCCTATGACGAATGTTGCCTGGTGGAACCCAGTCTCCATTGAACACTGAAGCCTTCCGGTGAATTCATATCTCTCAGAGTCGCCTCTCATTTCTGCCATCACATTTTTTGCGACAACAATCGACTCAAGGTGCGCTTCAACCCCCGCCTTGGATATTGGAATGTTTGTGGCGTCTCCAACTGCGAAAGCGTAGTCATAGTCCTTTACATGAAGGTCTTTCTTGTCGGTAAGTACCCAACCGTCATCATCAGCATAGTCTGTGCCCTTGAATACCCTGACTCCCGTGTGGGGAGGCACAAGCATGAGCTTGTCATATTTCATGGACTCTCCCTCCATGGATTCCAGGGTTTTGCTGTCTGGATCCACTGAATCAAGGTTGAATCCCGTTACCACCTCTATGTCCCTCTCCTTGAAGAGAGGTTCTATCACCTCGTTCACGGTCTCGGAGGAGTATGCCCTTAGAAATGGAGTTATGAATGTTATCTTCACATTTTTCCGCAGCTTCCTCCTGTAAAAGAATTCGTCAAGCATGAACGCACTTTCATTTGGCGAAGGCGGGCATTTGTATGGCAGACCTGCGATCCCCGTGACCATCCTCCCTGATTTCACGTTTGAGATAGTCCTGTATATTTCCGCCGAAGCCCTGGCGCTTGAGTGGTAATCCTGGTTCGCCTCCCTCAAGCCTGGAATTGCTGAATAATCCGGAGATGACCCTGTTGCTATCACGATCTTGTCAAATTCATACCTTTTCCCGCTTTTCTGTGTTTCAAGGTACCTGTTTGCAATATCCACATTGGAACAGAACTCAGGTACCAGCTCAACTCCTTCCCTGACCAGGCTTTCAGTGCGCCTTCTCAGGCTTTCGGGGTTCCTCCCCCTGAATGCCACCGCAAGATATCCCGGCTGGAACTCATTGTATGGAAGGCCGTCGAAAATCTTGATGTCAAGCTCTCCGGATCTCACTTCCGAAGCCATTTCTTTCGCAAGGGTGTTTGCGAAAATAAGTCCACCCGCACCCCCGCCCACTACGCATATTTTTGTCACTTTCATCCTCCTCTTGTTTTTTCAAGCCAGCTGCAACGGAGGGCGCTGCCTGATTCACTCAGACAGCACTGGGAGCAGCTTTCTTGCCAATAATTTTGATTTCAACATGGTATTCGTTCCCATCCTCCTTTATGGAAACGAGTTCATTGTTGGTCCTCTCACACCATGCCTTTGCGTCTGCCTTCACTCCAGGATCCGTGGCAAGAAGCTCAATAACGTCACCGTTGCTGGCTTTCCTGTAAGCCCTCAGAAGGTCAGTAATGGGTCCAGGGCAGGCTGTGCCTCTGCTGTCCACAGTAGTTCTAACCAAAATGACCACCTTAGATCATTATCTTGTCCATGCCATCGGTCATCTGGAGGAATGCCGCTGCACCAACTACATCATCAACCAGCGGGTCCAGGCCGTTCTTCGTATCAACATGAAGTGCCTGTGCCATCATCGAGCACATGTATATCTTCACGTCCCCGGTTTCCTTTGAAGTCTTGAGCATTTCATACCAGGATGGTGCCTTGATCTCTTCAAGGCCTTTCACGAGCATTGGGGCCATGTCCTCAAATTCCTTGGGCATGCGGTCAACTTTCTTGTTGCCATCTTTCAGGAAAGCGGGGATTGCCCAGCCTGTCACAAAAACAGAGACCGGCATTCCGAGATTCACTGCTGACTGAGTTATTACGCCTAGTGGAATGAATTTGTCAGCGGTTCCTGAGAACATTATAAAGCTTATTCCCTTTGTCGGCATTTGATCACCAAATTTATATGCGATGTGCCGGCTTAACAGTCACCACTTACATAAGATGGCTATAATACATATACGGAAAATGTGTATTATTCTAAAGCAAAACTGGCTCCATAACTGAGACTGAAAATGGTCAATTAATATCTGCGCCCTGACATTGGCTCTTTTTCCTTAAATTAGTAATCTTCTTCAGATGGCTCAAAGCAAAATGGAGATTCAAATCCAAACCTGCCCAGCAGTATGCTTCCTCTGGAGCAAATGGCCATGCCGTGGAATGCAAGCTGTATCATTCCCACAAGGTCGTTGTTGTTGTCAAAAATGAAGGCGCCCTCGTCACCCCTTTTGGCAAACTCCCCGATCTCCGACATTACAATGAACTGGTCCTGCATTGTATATTTCTTGCCATCCTTCAAGATCTTGATTCTGACATCCGTGCTCAGCACCTTTCCTTCTGTGAATCCAGTGCTTCTACCGTTCTTCCTTACGTTCATGCCAAGTTCCGGCTCTGCCACGTCATTTGGGCGCCCTATACCCAACACTCTGGGTGATGTAGGGACATCTGAATTGACCGAGACAATGGCTGCATCCAGGTCGTTTATGGAACCGAAACCAAGCTTGGAGACCACGGCCAGCTTTCCAAGCGAGTACATCTTGTGCGGCGAATCCGAGATGCTGGGCTGAACAATCAAATCGCCCAGTTTGGCCCCTTCCGGGGCAACTACCTCTCCGGCTGAAATGGCGTATTTCTGGTCGCCCACTCTTACGATGCCACCCAGGGTGCCAGTGCTTTTGGCAAGAATGTGTCCTATGGATACCCCTCCAAGAACAATTCTGTCAGGCAGGGCAACGTTTGGCTCAGGGTCTTCCGGTGGGACAAGGGGTGTCATCAGGGGGTACAGACTGAAGCCTATCTCAGCTTCTGAGCACTGTGTCCTGATAAGGTTCATGGCAACTTTATCCTCAACGAAAATATACCAGAAGAACTCTGGTTTGTCGTAGCCCAGGCCGTAACCTACAAAACCTTCATTTTCACCAAGCAATCTTCCAAGAATTTCAAGTGTTCTGTTAATCTGGTCATTTGCGCACGCAATATCACAATCGTTCTCTGCTATCTTGTAGCGGAACCCTATGATCTCCTTTTCACAGTACCAGCAGATTGCCAATGCATCTACAGATCAGGTGTGATTTCAAATAACTTTTCCATTTTGATTTATTTCGCACAACGAAGCATTACTTCATGGCAGAATGGAGCATTTCTAGCATTTGTTTATATAATAAATATGATAAAATTATTATTCTCTTCCTGCATACTGGATACAGGCGAAATATTGACCGATTCCAGCAAGATCACTAACCTGTACATTGCACGCCACGGGCAGACCAAATGGAATGTGGAACACAGGATTCAGGGGCAGTCTGATTCCTCTCTAACGGGAACTGGAATCAGGCAGGCAAACCAGCTTGGAAAACGACTATCCAAGGTCGATCTGGACATCATTTTTTCGAGTTCAAGCCCAAGGGCATTGCGGACAGCCAAGTTGGTCGGCGATGGTCAGGAGAGAGAAACCCCGCTTTACGCAGAGGATGACCTCATGGAGATATCCCTCGGAGAATGGGAGGGCATGCTGAGGAGTGAAGTGGACAAGCTGTACCCAAGGCTCCAGAATGTATATTTTAAGAACCCAGCGGAATTCAGGCCGGTTGGGAATGGAGAAACGTTCCATCAGGTGAAGGAAAGGGTTATGCGGATCATGGAAGAAATCCTGGAAAAGAATCATGGGAAGAACATTCTGGTTGTTACGCACACAGCAATAGTGAAACTGATTCTGGGAAGCTTCGAGGGCAGATCTCTCGACCAATTGTGGGACCCTCCAAAGATACATCCGGGAAGCCTCAGTCACGTTGAAATAAATGGCTCGGGGACAAGCATAAAGAGCTACGGGGATACGAGCCACTTCAAGCCGTACAGAAGCGGCGGCTCATAGAAACTCAAGTGCCATTATTTTTTTGCAGGTTCCTGCATGAAGTGCATTTCAGATTTCCTGTATGTTTGACAAGGTCAGGTTCCACTCCGGATACAGGTTGTTGCACTTTGTGAGGATCTTCAGTATTTCTGTTGTCTGTACCTTTGGTATTATGCTTGCTATCCTGAGCAAGCCATCCTCAAAATGGAGAATTCTCCCGAATCTCAGCAGTTTCGCCTCATTTGCCCTCGCATGGAATTCACTTACTAGTGAATCGTCAACTTTGAACTGGTGCTCATAGAGGTTCTCTTTGGGTGAAATTGGGTAAAGGTCATTGGCTTCCGGGTGTTCATTAGGCTCTTTTGTCCTCACAACATGGGAAATTCTGTCACTCTTCGACATGAACCTGACTTCAGAAACCCATTCATCGCCAAGGTCCCTGAATACACTGAATTTCCCCGAATCTTCTGGTATCTTGACTTCCCATTCAACTCTAGTGAGGTTTGACTCCTCCTTGACCTGGGTCAGTATGGACCCTAGGCCCTGGTTCTCACCCAGATAACTGACGGACAACCCTGCTATCTCACCGGAATACTTCAGAAGCGTATCTGATATGGCCTTCAGATCGCGGCCATTGAATCTCATTGACAGATAGTATTCCCCATTCTGGAGCTGGAGGCTATCCATCACGGTGGATCTGCTCGCAACTCCTACAGATTTTAGGGCACTGAAGAGCGCAGGGTTAGGGAGGTTGTAGTTTACGAAGTAGAGATTTCCCTGTTTCTGGGCCTTTGCCTGGGCAATAAAAATGGCTATTTCCCTGGATTCTGCCATCTTCTCCGGTATGAAATATGTCAGCTCCAGTTCACTTTCCCCAAAGTGTATCCCGAACTGAAAGGAATGGTTGAAATTGTGTGAAAAGGATGATACAGGCAGATTTCCAGCATATCCCAACACAACTCTCTTGTCAAGGACATGATCCACATCAGTAAAATCCATGCCTTTGCAGATTGTGGTTCTTACTTTTAATCTTATGCATTACTGCAGTCGTTTTTTCGCCTGTACGTTGGGTGATTTGCAACAATTGCCCCATTCAGGGGAATCGCCCGCAGAAGCATCATTCATTTCCTTTTGCTGAGGTTTATGCTCCTGTAGGACAGCACAAGCTTCAGGAAAGGTAGGCCCTGGAACCTCTGAGGATTGAAACTCCTGGAAAACTTATTGTTTTTGCCGTTCCTGACATACCAGAACATCATCTCTCTTGTCATGGTAGAGGCCCTTACGAGATCAGCAACTGTTGGGCTCGGCGCGTTCTTTAGCCTTACAAGGGTATCGTCTTCCAATTCATCTCCCATGGACAGGTCGATCAAAAATTGATAACTGGGTGGTTCAGTCAAATCCATAAAGGAGTCGGTTAAGTCATGCAGGTACTGTATCATGTTTTCATAGTTGACTTTCCATTCTTTGTCGGAAAACCTCAGCTTCGACAATTCTGAAGATAACATGTTCCTCAGAAGGAAGAACATCTCCACCTCTGAGTCATAATCCTCCATCGTGTCAGAAATAATGCATTCAAACTGTGGGAATTTTAAATCATTTTGTTTTGACATCAAGATGTAAACCTGGTGTTGATATAAAAGAATGACCGTGAAAATGAATCTCTGAATAAAGATGGGCATTCTATCAGGCATGTACTGGATTGCTCTGCCGAGAACTTAGGAGGTGAATTATGTCGCTCACATTCTATATCAGCTGATAGGATCAAAGAACCTGATTGCAGCCAGAGGCCCAAGCAGTTCAAAATCAAATATATTATTGACCTGGCAATCGAAAACTTCGCGTAAAAGCATGAAAAACATTTTCATTTTTAGGGTTAAAGTTCTTAATCCCCTGATGGTTATTTATATAGGGTGATCTAGTTGGACGATGCATCAATACGACTCAAGGCCGAAAGGATTGCCAGAAACAAAGTTGATTTCCAGATACACTTCGTTGCTTACTTGGCAGTAAACGCTTTCATATTCGGCATTTGGCTCTGGACTTCGCTGGTCTCTGGAGTGTATTTTCCGTGGTTTCTGTTTCCCCTAGCAGGCTGGGGAATTGGGGTGCTGGTACACTTCTTCTCAGTATACAGGGGTGAAAGTTATGTCTCACGGCTTGAGGAAAAGGAATTCCAGAAATTGAAAAGCAGGAGCAGGTGAGATTAATATAGTCCTGTATGGAATTCTGGACTATTCATTCTATTTATTTTTACCAATTTCAGAAATCACTCCACCATCATCCCAGAATAACATTTTTGGTGAAAATCCAAGTTATTCCTATGAAATCCTCAAGTCAATGTGAAAGAAATGGTATTGACAGGATTTTTATATCTATTAAGGAAAATATTATTAATGAAAAATTGCATTTTTATCAGATATCTGATTTTTTCAAAATTTTATCAAGAAATGCGAGGGATGGGATTCGAACCCACGAACTCCTACGAGACAGAATCTTAAGTCCTGCACAGTTGGCCAGGCTTTGTTACCCTCGCAATTAATCGGTTTATACTCCGGGAATATATTAAAAGTGC
>JBJKSX010000025.1:0-8088 GCA_046703545.1 Thermoplasmataceae archaeon
TCAGGAGAATAGGCATCCGCTGCAAAGTCAGGTATGAAAAGGGGGGCCTGAAGAACCGCGGATGCGAGTCCTGCACCTCTCTTGTGCGATGCCCCAAGAATCACTACGCCAGCACACTTTCCAAAGACCTGCAGTCTCTCAAGAAGCTCCGGCATCAGCGGAGGGTCAATAAGCACATAGCCATCCTGCACAAGGTACAGATGGCCCTGCATCAATTCTCCAAACTCGGCGTCAGGCACTTTCCAGGTGTAAACAAAACGTTCTAAAGCTACAAACATTTCCAATCGCAGTTGATATATGCTGATAACTATTTTAATTTGATTCAATTCTGAGGGGTCGCTGCCGACAGAAGATGGCTGTTTTCCACTGAAGAAATTTATACCTGTTCTGCAATTAGCTGTTTAAATGAAGGACAAGAGAATCATAGTTACCGGAGGGGCAGGGTTCATTGGAAGCAACCTTGTGGAAAGGCTGGTTGCAGACAATGAAGTACTGGTAATAGACAATCTCCACACAGGGAGTTATGAAAATCTCAGGGAGTTTGAGTCTGAAAACCTCAAGGTTCTCACCCAGGATGCCAAGGAAATCAACAAGATCCAGTTTGACGCTGACTATGTGTTCCATATGGGCTTCTATTCTGCCTCACCAATGTACAGGGAGAACCCATTCCTGGTTTCAGAAGTTGTTGCAGGAATGACAAGCGTCCTGGAATATGTCAGGGAGAGGGACGTTCCTGTAGTGTTCTCATCCACCTCTTCAATTTACAACGGCGTGACTCCTCCACACAAGGAAGACATCATTCCCGCCGTTACAGACCTTTACACGGAGGGCAGGATTGCCTCAGAAAGGCTCAGTGAGCTTTTCTCGCGCCTGGAAGGGGGAAATGTTGCTGCCATGAGATTCTTTTCTGTGTATGGTTACCATGAAAGGGCAAAGGGTGGGTATGCAAACCTGGCAACCCAGTTCCTCTGGGACATGAAGAAGGGCGAGCGGCCAGTTCTATATGGTGACGGCGAACAGAGGAGGGACTTCATTTTTGTGACCGATGTGGTTGATGCACTCATAAGGGCTGCAGACAACAAAGGTTTTGATGTTTTTAACGTTGGAACAGGAAAGAATTACAGCCTCAATGAGTTGGTGGAAAAACTGAACGGAATTCTCGGGACAAGCATAGAGCCAAAATACATCGACATGCCAGTCAAGAATTATGTCATGGAAACTCTGGCGGACACTTCTAAGGCAGAGGAGAAGCTCGGTTTCAAACCAAAGGTGGGCCTGGATGAGGGCCTCAAGCTCATCAATAACTATTACAGGTGAACCCACGAAAAGAAGAATGATAATGTCAAGAACCCCTCTGCGAATAACATTTGTCGGAGGAGGGACAGACATTCCCAGCTATTACAGGAACTATGAGGCGGGAGCTGTTGTTTCAGCTTCCATAAACAAGTACATTTACGTTGCTGTGAACAAGTAATTTGACTCAAAAATAAGGGTCAGCTACTCGGTTACAGAGATTGTTGACAGTGTTGATGAGATCAAGCACCCATCAGTGAGGGAGGCCCTGAAACTTCTTGATATTGATGGGGGCATAGAAATTGTGAGCATTTCAGATATCCCGTCAAAGGGTACGGGACTCGGCTCCAGCAGCACTTTCCTTGTTGGGCTGCTGAATGCGCTACATGCCTGGAAGGGAGAACACGCATCCCCATTGCAGCTTGCCGAGGAAGCGGTGAAGATCGAAAGGGTGATCCTCGGGGAGCCAGGAGGCAAACAGGATCAGTACATGGCTGCATACGGCGGCATACAATTCATGGAATTCCACCCGGATGAACGAGTGACAATAAGGCCAGTCATAATGGGAGAAGAAGCGAGGACAGAGCTTCAGGAAAACCTACTCCTCATGTACACAAACAGGGAGAGAAGTTCCACAGCCATACACAAAGTCCAGGCAGGCAAGGTGTCCAGCAAGGTTGAGAATTACCATGCAATGAGGCAGCTCGCATACGAGATGTTTGACAGGATGGGAAACGGAAATATAGGCACAGTGGGAGAACTCCTTCACCAGAACTGGGAAAACAAGAGGCTGCTTGCCAGTGGAATCACGGATCCAAAGATCGATGAATGGTACAGCTCGGCCCTGAAACATGGTGCAACTGGCGGAAAGATGATCGGTGCAGGTGGAGGTGGCTTCCTGCTGTTGTATGCCCCATCAGGGAAGCGGGACCTTATACTACAGAATCTTCCGGAGCTCAAAATGGAGCCATTCGAGATTGAATACGATGGCAGCAGGATCATTTTTATCGGAGATTGAGGGGGACTTGAAATGGATGAAAGCCAAAAACTAGAATCTATTCTGGAAGAGGTCAAGGAAGAATCCGCAAGGGCTCACGAGAAATACGGGAAATTCAAATCAAAACATGAGGCTTACGCGGTACTCATGGAGGAGTCCGAGGAACTGTGGGAGACCATCAGGAAGAAACAGCCTGACAGCAGGACAAGGGAAGAGGCGATTCAGGTGGCGGCAGCTGTTGTCTGCTTTCTGCAGGACCTTCTCTAGCACATCAGGGAATATTGGCAAATTCCACGCTGTTTCCTAAATTGAATAGTGCCCTGCCATTGGCAACAAGCAGCAGCCCATTATAATTGGCAGGTGCCAGGAATGTGCTTCCTCCATTGCTGGATGTGCTTGACATGTAGGTGTGTGACCACAGGACCTGTCCATCTGTGTAATTTACCAGTGCAAACTTGGCCTGTTGGTAAAAGTAAGCATTGTCCTCATAGTTGTAAATGCTTATGAAAAGTGTGTTGCCTCCATTGATGCCCGTTTGAAGCAGGTAAGGGTATGAAGAATAGTTGTATGTCCAGGCAACGCTTCCTCCTGCATTCAGTGCAATAAGCTGGCAATCTGACTGCACATATGTGCCGTTATGGTAATATCCGCCTTGTTTGAAATAATTCACAAGGAACAATCCATCCGGCAGCACACTAAGGGTGATTGGGGAGTATGAGGTGTTGAAACCAAAAATAGGGCTTGAGTAATTGAAAACCAGGTTGCTGCTTGTGTGTTCCGAATTGAATTCATGAATCCCCATGGTCGAATTGGAGATGGTGGCAACAAAAATGGAGCCCCCTGATTCAGACATGGCTTCAGGCGTCATGTTTACCGTGTCGGCCATATGGCTCTTGTAGTTGTCCACGATTGCATATCCTGTGCCATCCATGTACGTGACCTGCAAATTTCCTGCGAGCAGTGAATGTTCATCCCCCCATCCATAGGAACTTAGTGGAGGGATCTTCACGGATTCATTGCCGCTCAGCAAATAAGTCATGTTTTCAATTCGATAGTTGTATGTGATGAATGTTGAATTGGAATAGCCAAGGAGTGTGGCAGGGCGGTAAATTGCATGAACCTGTGAAATGTACAAATCAGGTCCATTCGTGAGCACAACAGGGTAAAAAGTGGTGTTGTTCTCAACACCCATATATGGGAAGCTTATAATCTGAGTTCCCGACACCCGGCCGCTCGTTATGTTCAATGAGTATATCCTGTACTGAGTGAACTGGAAGCTTGAGGTATCACCGTCCATTGCAAAAAGGGTTCTGTTGTGCACCCAGATTTTGAGGCCCAATGGGCCACCATCATTGAAAAACTGTGATTGATAGCCCCGGAAAAGCATGGGCATTGAAATCCATTCAATCTTTCCGGTCAGGGAGTCTATTTTATACACGCTATAGGAATAATTTCCCTGGAATGGGTTGTTATCAGAATAGTGGTCACTGTAGTTGGCAACATAAATTGAGGAATTGTCTGAAATCACTTCTCCTATATGTCCATTGATTTTCTGTTTCCAGTCCACATTGTGGAGAGGTTGATATGCGAAAATTCCCAGATAAACTGCTCCAGAGGCTATGAACGATAGGGTTACAGCAATCACAATCAGGCGTTTCCTCTTGACCAACAATATATAATTAAATTATATTATATTAAAAATTGCGGCATCTCATTTTTTGAATCTGGTAACATAGTGTTTTTCCATGACTTCTCTTGATGCAGGCCTGTATCCATGGCTCAGGAAAAGGGCATCCAGTTCCTCAGGGCCAAGTTTCACATCAACGGGTGGACCGATATCCGCATCTTTCCTGAATTCCACCAGCACAAACTCAACTTTTCCATCACTGGCCCCGGAGAATTTCTCAATCATGTGATCCCTGCATTGAATGTCATGAAAGCTGTTGGAAAAGAAAACCTTGGTCACCCCAGAGGGAAATGCCATTTTGCATATGTCTTCCTTTCTGACTTCGATGTTCTCATCGCCTTCAAGCTTATTCTCAACCATTTCTGCAGCTGGGCCCGAAGGATCCACATATATGACATGCTTCACGTGATTTGCAAAAAGGAACGTGTAGAATCCATCCCCTCCTCCAACATCCATCAAGATATCGCTGGATGAGAGGTTGGCCACCTTGAGGACCTTTTCAGGCGGGATATATTTCTTTCTCATTTCGGCTGCACGTTCATAGTTGAAATGATGCCACATGGGTGCTAATGTGCTCAAGATATGAAAAAATTCTCTTTTTTCACCATTCAATGTTTATATTAAGACTGTGCATAACCAAGAATGGTTTCAAGGTTCATAGATCTTCATGAAGATTTCGGAATTTCATCGCTTTATAAGGATGTGTTCAATGGGCAGGGGCAGTCAAGCTTCAAGCTGCTGGACGATTTTGAAGACACCACTATCTTCTCCGTAGTCTTTCCCATGACAAGAGTCTGGACAGTTGACAGCCTGGAAAACCCTAAGGATCTGGGCCATGTTGAATACCAGCCTGATCAACATAATTTGCTCAGGCAGCTAAAATTTTACCAGTCGGCAGAAAGAAATGGAAGAGGCAAAATAGTCAGAAAATCTGAAGACCTTGACGGAAAAGGGCACAAGATGCTCCTGGCACTGGAAGGCACAGACGTGCTTAATGGGCTTGAGGATGTGTATTTTCTCAAGGAGAATGGGGTCAGGTCCGTAGGCCTCACATGGAATTATGAGACCAGATTTGCAGCTGCCTGCACATCCAAGAAGGATTATGGGTTGACTGGCTCAGGCGAGAAGCTTGTTGAACTATGCAATGAACTAAACATGGTAGTGGACCTCGGACATGCCAGCGATAACACGATCATTGAGTCGGCACAGATTTCCAGAGCGCCGGTAATTGTGTCCCATGTCAATCCCAAATCTTATTTCAATATCCACAGGAACATGAGCGATGAAGCAATAGAGGCAGTGGCCAGGAACAATGGAATTATAGGTCTGACTTCAATACCACAGACTCTTGGTGACAATCCGACAATCGACAATCTGGTTGAAAGCATCGAATACATTGGAGAGAATTTTGGTTGGGATTACCCTGCATTAGGCACAGATTTCCTGGGAATCAGCTCCACCATAAAGGGATTTGATTCTGTCAGAGATATTTCAACTCTTGCGGAAAGGCTTGGAAACCACTCTGAACAGGTGCTATGGAAGAATGCTTACAGGGCACTCTCAAAAATTCTTTGATTTTATTATTAATTAATAGACAAGGAAAATAAATAAGAAGATTTGTTCATAAATAATTAGCTGGAAAACTAATTCCAAAGCGCTAAATATTGGTACCATAAAGCCAACGATAAAATATATTTAAATATTTTCCAAGTATATTTATTGCATGCGTAATATAATCTTTACTCACTAAACTATTATTTTGCATCTGGGAGCCTCATTATCTTGGTCTGCGTATTTAATGTTTGAAAAAAGGTCATTTACCATATTTGGTCATCTAGATAATTCTGCAGTACTTTGTATCAGACAGGTATAATGTTTAAATACCTTCATGACAAGATTAACATGACAGCATATGTGACAGGAGAAAAAGAGGTGCGAATATATGGTAGAGAATATGGAAACCCCCGAATGGTTGAGGCTGTTTAACGTTGCCATTCTAGAAGAAGTGGCGGAAATGTTTGGCCTGAACCACGAAGAGTGGAAGCTAGTTCATGATGTCAAAATTATGGGAAGTTCCCATGTGACTCATTATTTTGACTCAGCGCTGCAGTCTTTGAAAGATAACAGGTTAATTCCCATTCTTGTTTTAAGCAGGAATGATGATGACAAGGCCAACAAGATAATGATGCATAGGGTGAAGACTACAGACACAATGATTCCCGGAGGAATTGTCCTGACAGACTATGAAATGGATCCGAAGGACCAGGACCTCTGCGAGATATGCAATCTAAAGGTACATAGGGTCAGGACAGGTCCAGTGCCAAGTGCCATGCTCATAAATGAGCAGATTGTGACAAGAATGCACGGGATAATGACTTCGAATAACAGAGAAACACCTGCTAACAGCAGAAAACCAAAAGTTCAGAGGAGAAACAGGGACCGGACTAAGATAATCAAAGACATACTTTCAAATGTCCAGTTCATGAAGGGGGCCAGTATAACCCAACTCATTTACAGGTGCAATCTAAACTACAAGTATGCAAAATCAATCCTCAGTGATCTGCTTTCCCGGGAGCTTCTAAAGATTACTGAATACGAAAACCAGACAAGAAAATATGAACTCACAGAGAGGGGAAGGAGTGCCCTGGAAAGATTGAGAATTACCGAAACCCTATAGCCCCCGCATCTTCAAATGTGGGGCATTTTTAATTTTTGCACAGCAATTGCTTCAATTTGTCTATACTTTTTTTTCTGTAATGTTAATACCATTTTTGTTCATGTTAATCTTATGAGCAGAAGAGCGTTTGCAGTGCGCTAGGTCTGCTGACTTGACATGCCTTTCTGAGGAGAAAGCATTGTCATGGGTGGATATCTGGACGCTGGAAATGGGTTCAACAGACTTCCCCTGCAGAAAACCCGGCGCGGATGATTGGAGTTCAGTGCGAGGGCTGAATACCTGTTTCAGGTGCCGCAGGAATCTGCGCCAGTATCCAGGTATCCACCAGCTTGTTTGCTTCAGTATTTTATTCTGTGTTCAGTATAAGTTATTTAATACCAGAAGTATTTTATGTTCACAAAATATGAAACATTCGGGGGAAGTTAAGTATGGACTATACGGGTTTGATTGTGCCTATCCTTGCATTGGTTGACGGACTGTTGTTCGGTCTTGCAATCAAGAAAGGTGTAATGTCATTCATACTGCTAGTGATAGCATTTGTAATTTCTGGCTATATTGGACTGTCTTTTGTCCCAAACATACCTGTGACTTCATTGTGGAACAAAGTTGTTAGTTACGTAACAACCAATGCACAGTCACTGAGCACAATAATTCCAATTGGAAACGTAGGATCAATATCCTTGATTTTTGTGCTTTTTATTGTGGGACTCGCAGTCGGTATCTGGAAAGGATAGCATTTATTTCTTTCAAAATTTCATTTTTTTATAAACTTTTTGTTTATTATAAATTATTTTAATTTTTAATGATATAGTTCTAATTGAAACTTAACTAATTTGCAATGAAAGATGGATTTTTCAGAATAGCAATAAGGAAATGAGATTCTCAAAGACCAATCAATAGGATTTGAAGAGGAAATCCGACGACTATTTCTGAATATTTCTGTAATTTTCAGATTCCATGAATCACGCAATTAAATTGAATGTTAAAATGGCGCAGTGTTCATTATGTCCGCCTTCTCTAGCCAACCTCTCCTTGCTATTGCTGTTGCAAACTTCAGGTATCTCAATTGGCTTGTACTGTGAGCATCACTGCCAAGGGAGAATCTGACATTGTATTCTCTTGCTTTCTTAACCAAATTGTAAGGCAGATCGGATCTGCTTGGTTGTCCATTTATCTCGAGATCAACATCATTTTCTTCGCATGCCTTGAATATTCTTTCGAAGTCTAACTTCTGTGGTTCCCTATAGCCAATGAGTCTGCCAGTTGGATGTGCCAGTGAAGTCAGGAATCCACTCTCTATGGCCTTAATTATTCTGGCAGTATTAACTCCGATATCTTCACTAATCCCCTGATGCACGGCTCCAACAACAACATCCATATCTTTCAGAATTTCGTTTGGCAGATCCAGCTTACCGTCTTTTAGTATTTCCAATT
>JBJKSX010000026.1:0-16466 GCA_046703545.1 Thermoplasmataceae archaeon
CGGTCCACCACTTCATAATCCTCTCTGGACTTTATTCCCAGAAGCTCTGTGATGTCATGCATCCTGTCATTATACTTCTTGTCGAAGGCCTCTCTTCCAAGCTTGAGGCGATGCTCTGAATCGTCAAACAGCACCTGCTCCCCATGCTTCTTGAGGCAGTGAACGCATTCCGCGGCTGATTCCTCAGTTCCTTCCAGATGGCTGAAACAGTGTTCAAAGTCTCTCTTCATCTGTCATCACACCTCTTTCCATCAAAGCTGGGATACCTTACGTTGTACCTGTCAAGGGAGTATTCGAGCATATAGAAGAGCGAAGCGAGGAAATTCTCCCTGTCTCCGGTGATGTCAAGGGAGTCCAGCAGGGTGGTAAGCTTCGAAGCGCTCTCACTGAACTCAGCAAGTGGCATGTTTCCCTTGAGAAGCTGTTCCAGGTCGCCGAGGAATTGCGAATACTCGGAGACTTTCCTGGAAGGGTTGTCCTTCAGCGAACGTGAAAGTGCCTTCTGCCTGCCCCTGACAACTGCCATTGCATCTTCAAGGTCCCCATAGATTATCGCGCTCTTTATTATTTCCAAATCAGATATTATTGGCATCTAAAATCACCTGAATAAACCCGGAGCCATGCTTATCATGGTCGGGAACCATATCACCAGGACAGAAAGTGCAACTGTTATGAAAGCCGAAACATAAACCGGTATCTTCACTGAGTTGCCAAGGTTGAAATTGGCTCCATCCGGCACTTCCTTTCCGAACATGTACAGTATTACCCTGAAGTAATAGAACACAGAGATTGCACTGTTGAGTATGGCAATCACGGCAAGCCACCAAAGGCCCCCTTCAATGAGTGAGAGGAACAGCACATACTTGGCGAAAAACCCTCCAGTGAGCGGTATTCCCGCCAGTGCCAGCAGCATTATGGAGAAACCCACCGCAAGGGCAGGCGCTTTCTTTGCAAGGCCTGAAAGGTCGGAGAGCTGTATGTTGTCGCTCTTCACCACGTTAAGGGTTATGAAAGAGCCTCCCTTCATGAATATGTAAACTATGGAGTAGAACATTCCCGCAGCTATTGCAACGGATGCCACATTTCCAGTTATATTTCCGGTGGATGCAACAACTGCCAGCACCAGGATAAGGTATCCGGCCTGTGCAACGCTTGAGTAGGCAAGCAGACGCTTGACATTGTTCTGCGAAAGCGCCGATATGTTCCCATAGGTCATGGTCAGAATTGCCAGTATCACGAAGAGATAGTAGACCTCCGAGAGATCCGATGAAAACCCGAGCAGGAACATCTTCAGCACCACCACGAAGGCAAGCACCTTGCTTCCGGCGGAAAGGAAAGCCGAGACCGAGTTTTCTGCCCCATCATAAGTGTCAATCGCCCACTGGTGCATGGGGAATATGGCGAGCTTGAACCCGAACCCCACCACAAGGAAGATCACAGACATTGTAAGCTGGGCGGAAGGGGCCGCCGCAGATAGAACAGAGAGGTTGAAGGTCCCTGTATCAAGGTAGAAAAACGATGCGCCGAAGAGGATGAATGCAGTTGCGATTGTTCCCGTAAAGAAGTATTTCACGGTTCCCTCGAGGTTTCTCCTCTCCTTTCCGTAACTTGCGAGTATGTATGTCCCGATGCTGACCGACTCGAATGCGATGAACAGTGTTATGAGGTTGTAGCTGAAAGCTGCAAGTATCATCCCTATTGTCACAAAGAGGAGCGTTGCATAGAATATCTCACTCTTATCCTTCATTGCGGAGAGCGATGGATAGCAGATGAACATCGCGGATATGATCATCACCAATGCAAAGTAAAGGCCAAAATTGTTGAACACAATGGTGCCGTCAAAGACAGAAGTCCCCAGAGGAACCATGAAATACAGCATCACTGCTGAAATTGCCAGGGCTGCGAATGTTATCCATGAAAGTGCTTTCTTGCTTACCTTGAGCGCCGATACACCAAGCAGTGCAAACCCAACGAGGCCCAGGAATATTACCGGGGCAAAGTCGGCAAGAATCTGCAATCCGCCTGTTGTTGCAATTGTTGACATTAAAGTATACCTCCTATGTAAGTTAACAGGATGCCGTAAATCAGGTTGGGGACTATTCCCAGTATGAATATTACCACCAGCATGCCCATGAGCTTTGCAGTTGTTGCAGGCTCAGCATCCTTAATTGGGCCCAGGGTTTCGTTGTATGGCCCGTAAAGCGATTTCTGCGCTGCCCAGATATGGTATGAAGCAGTGATTATCATGGCGAAGATGACAACCAGTATGATCCATCCAATGGCACCGAATACCCCCACGAGGATTGAGAATTCGCCTATGAATCCTGCCAGGCCGGGAAGGCCCAGGGATGCCAGGAGTCCTGCAAGCAGGAATGAGCTGAGAATTGGCGCTTCCCTGAATATCCCTCCCAGTGAGGGAATCGTTTCGTGCCCTGTGTTCCTGTGTATGTAATACAGGGTCGAGAATATGAGGGCCATTATGAGGCCGTGGGCCACAATCTGGAACATTCCGCCTGCAAGCTCAAGGTTTGCCTGGTAGCCTGTTTCCACTAAGCCCGCGCCGAATGCAAGAGTTACAAATCCCATTGCACCAGCACTTGCAAACGCCATCATCCTCTTCATGCTCTGCTGCATCATTGCAACCAGGGAGAAATAGACCAGGCTGATTATTCCCAGGGCCATCAGTATGTCCATGGTGATTGTTCCAAGGGATGAATAAACTGGCATAAGGATCCCGAAGAGGCCGTATCCACCCATTATGGAAAGGCCCCCGGCAAGTATCACAGTGCCGGGATATGGCGATGTGTCATATGTGTCCGGAAGCCAGGAGTGGACAGGGAATGAAGGCATCTTCACCAGGAAAGCGATAAGGAATCCGAAAATTGCAAAACCTCTCCAGAACAGCGGGATGGTTGAGAAGTAGTTGCTCACCATGAGCTGTCCCATCTCGAACGTGAACACACCGGTACTCTCGTAGTGGAAAGTGTACACTGTGAATATTGAAAGCAGGAGGAACACTGAACCAATGTGCGTGTACACGAAGAATTTCAGGGATACGCTGTCCTTGTCTTTCCCGCCATATTCTGCTATTATGAAATAAACCGGAATGAGGACAACCTCCCAGAAGATGTAGAAGAACAGGAAGTCTCTTGAAATGAGTATTCCAAACAGGCCGGTTTCAGCTATGAGAATGAAGCTGTAAAGTGAGTTGCCGTACTTCCCCTTCTCAGTAATAAGGATGGAGAGGAAGATGACTATCGCCGACAGTATGAGCAGCGCATCAGAAAATCCGCTGACTCCGGTTGAGAAGACTATTCCCAGGGAGGGTGCAAGCCCGTATGTCTGGGTGGAAATTATACCTCCCGTGTAGCCTGAATGGAACCTGAGAACACTGTATGCAATTATGAGAACCAGGAACGCAGCTGATGCCAGGAGAGAGTATTCCCTTATCCTGTCCTTCACCAGGAATGATGCCGCAGCCCCCAGTATAGTCAATAGAAATATGATTAGCATTATCAAATCAGATCAACCCCGCTATTTTCACCGCGATGAAAATCAATGAGATGCCCAGGATCAGTATGATGAAGTAATTCTCAACAACACCGTCCTGAAGTTTCCTGAAGATGTCACCGAGCTTCAATGTGCCTGTTCCCACTCCATTCACTGCCCTGTTGTACCTGTTCTCGAGAAGGGTGAAGCCTGCTGATACAGGGGCAACCACCCTTTCTGCAATTATGTTGGTGAACAGGTAGTCCACATAGAACTTGTTCTTCCCAATTTTGTACAGGCGGTTCTTCCTGAAATCCATCCTCTTCCAGAAGTTGGTGCCGTAGATTGCGTATGTTATGGCCAGGCCGGCAAACATCAGGCCCATTGGAATGAGGTCCACAAATTCAGGTATTGCAGGGATTGCGTATGTGGGGTCAACGAAATTGTAGAACCACCCCTGAATGTAGCCCAGGCCAAGAGCGCCGGCCGCAAGTATGAACAGGGGGATGAGTGCAATGGGGCTTGGGTCCCTTGCCTTTTCAGCAAGATGCGACCTTGGTTTCCCAATGGCCACCCTGAAGAACATCCTGAAGGTGTAAATTGTGGTGAGGAATGCTCCAGTGGCGAGGAAAAGCCATGGCAGGAAGCTTTCAAATGTCCCCTTGGCCGCGTAGTATCCCCAGGAAGCAGATATTATTGTGTCCTTGGAGAAATATCCGGATGTCCCCGGGAATGCAATCAGTGCAAGTGAGCCAATGAACAGGAGCGTGATGGTCATGGGCATCTTTCTCCAGAGGCCTCCCATGAACCTGGTGTCTCTGAGGTCCAGGAGAGCTATGAGTATGGCCCCTGCGGACATGAAGAGGAGTGCCTTGAAAACCGCATGCACAACCAGATGGAACAGCCCAAGTGAAACGCCTGTGTATCCGAATATGCCTCCGAGCCCTATGGCAGCCAGCATATAGCCAATCTGGCTGATTGTGGAGTAGGCAAGGATTCTCTTGATGTCGTTCACGAAAACTCCAACTATTCCTGCGAAAAGTGCGGTGAATGCACCAAGGATGGCAACGCTGTCCATTGCAAATGGTGCGGAATAATAGAAAACGTTGAAGACTCTCGCAACAAGGTACACACCCGCTGTAACCATTGTGGCAGCGTGTATGAGGGCCGACACTGTTGTTGGGCCCTCCATTGCATCAGGTATCCATACGTGCAGCGGAAACTGTGATGATTTGCCCGCCGCCCCAGCAAGGAACAGCACGGCGACGATGCCAAGCACGTTGGGGCCGATGTAGGATGCTATGGCCTGGGCATTGTGTATCAGGAATGGTATGCTCAGAGGGCTGTTTGTGCCAAGGCCGGAAAAGCCGGTCAGGCTGCTGTAGAGTATGGCCATCCCAACCAGGAAGAGAAGGTCGCCAACCCTTGTGACTATGAATGCCTTCTTTGCCGCAGCAGATGCATTTGGCTTGAAGAACCAGAATCCAATCAGGAGGTATGAACAGAGCCCAACCAGTTCCCAGAACAGGAAGAACAGCACGAGATTTGATGCGACGACCAGGCCCAGCATGCCTGCTGTGAACAGGGAGGTCTCTGCAAAGTAAATGTGCTTGTTGGGGTCTTCTTTCATGTAATATATGGCAAACAGGTGGATCATTAGAGAAACGAATGACACCATGACTGCCATAACAAGAGTGAGGTTGTCGATGTATATCCCGGCTGAAATGTTGAAGAACCACTGGAAGTGGTCATACACGACACCGTTGGCCTGGACATAGAAATAAGTGAGCAACGAGGCGATCAGGGAACCCAGGACCGCGAGTGACGCAATTAATCCAGAAAGTTTCCTGTTGTACCTCCCTATTACGTAAGTGAGGGGAAATCCAATTACTGGGCTGAGAAATATAAACCAACCTGGCAAGTACATGATTACCACTTAATCTCCTTCAGAAGGGCTATTGCAACCTTGCCAACCTTCCTGTACGTTACTGTGAGAAGGCTCAGGCCGATAACCGATTCCACTGCCCCTATTGCTATTCCAAACAGCGCCATGAGAATCGGGCTGATGCTGTTGCTTGAAACTGCCACCAGCACGAGGTTGAGGATTGCTGCATTGATGAGGATTTCGATTGAGATCATCATCTTTATTCCGATATTTGATGTCATTATGCCGTAAAGGCCAATGGCAAACAGTATGAGCGAAAGCAGGGTCACTACGAATATCTCCATTACTGGTCCCTCCCTGCTATGTAGAACATGCCGATTATTCCGGCCACAAGTATAAGGGAAAGCAGCTCAAACGGGACTACATATGTCCCAAAGAGAGCAACGCTGACGGATGCAAGATCCTGCGTTGTGGGTATGAAAGAGCCAGTTATGGAAACTGCCTCTATGGCAAAAACTATGAAAAACAGGGCGGATGTAACCATTGCGAGCTTCCTATTCAAGTTCCTTACCTCCAGTGAGCATTATTGTGAACACCAGAAGGGTTACAACCGCACCAATGAACACAAGAAGTTCAACAGCACCCACAATTGATGCGCCCAGGTATATGAAGAGGGCAGCAAGCATGAACATGAAGAGCATCAGGTAAACTGCAGAATGTGTAAGTGTCTTGTCCTGGACCGCTTTCACGGCTGGAAGGATTGTCAGTACCGCAAAAACAAGAAAAATGAAAGTGTAAATCACTTTATCACCTCATCCTCGGGAAGAGTGAGCTCTTCCGGCGAGTATGTGAAGCTGTTTCTGGTCCTTGCAGTTTCAAACACATGTGTCAGGTAGATTGCGTCTGTCGGGCATATCTCCTCACAATTTCTGCAGACAGTGCAGGTACCGAAATTCACGTCAGGGTAGATCTTCCTCTTGTTCCTCTGGTTCTCCCTGTCAACCTTCTGCATGTGGATGCTGAAATTGGGGCAGACCTGCTCACACAGTGTGCAGCCCACACAGTCATCCAGGCTCAGAAATATCCTGTACCTGAACCTGTCGGGAAGCTCTCTCCTCTGTTCAGGGTACTGTGTGGTGACAGGTTTCTGGAAGAGGTGCTTTGCCACTATGAGCATGGCCTTGATTGTTCCAATGAGTGGTAGTTCCTTTTTTGGTTCCTTAACTTCGATCATATTCCCAACCCCAGAGTTAAGACGCCTGCAATTATGAGATTGATGACTGAAGCCGGAAGCAGGTATTTCCAGCCCAGATTTACAAACTTATCGACTCTGATCCTCGGTATGGAGAGCCAAATTGTGAATGACAGCAATACAAGGATCACTGCCTTGATCAGCAGGTATATGAATCCCGCATAGCTTGAATATGGCCCATTGTAGCCCCCCAGGTAAAGAAGGGAGACGATCATTGAACTCAGGAATATGCTTCCGAACATACCCATATAGAACATGCCGAACCTGAGTCCCGTGTATTCTGTTGAGTGCCCGGAAACCAGTTCGCTGTCGCTCTCGCCGAGATCGAACGGCGAGTATGATGCCCTTGCGACCATTGCAATGAAGAATACGCCCAGTCCGATGAACTGTGGAATTCCATATGGTATGTACTGGACTGCAACCAGGTTATTTAGGTTCAGGGCGTTTGGCGTCCTTGCGGATGCCATCATGACCAGTGCCAGGACCGAGATCATCATGGGTACCTCGAAGGACACATCCTTCGCCACTGCCCTCAGTGCCCCCACAAGTGCATATTTGTTGCGTGAGCTGACACCGGCCAGCACTTCGCCGATTGGCATGATGGAAATTGCCCCGAAGAGAAGCAGGAGGCTAACGTCTGAATTTGTGACTGTGAGGGAGCCGATCCAGTAGACTGAACCGTATGGAATGAGAATGAATCCCATTACCAGGCCGACGAACACAATCAGCGGGGCCACCCTGAAGGGGAGGTCGTCCCTGCCCGATGGCAGGATGCTCTCCTTTCCTATCAGCTTCATTGAATCTGCAATCAGCTGAAGGAGTCCGAAGGGGCCAACACGGTTTGGCCCTATCCTCAACTGGAGCCTGGCCATGTATTTTCTGAATCCATATATGGCAGCAACAAGAGCCACCATCACGAAAATGATTGCGAAGAGAGTCTCGAAAAAGTAAGCAAGAATATAAGCAGGGTAGTGCCCAAGAACAGCGAAGAAGTCTGCAAGCCGCGTTAGAATGTTCATCTGTCCACCTCTCCGAACACCAGGTCAGTGGTTCCTGAAATGGCAACCAGATCCGCAATCATCTTGTCCTTTGCAAGGACAGGCAGGATTGACAGGTTCTTGAGGGACGGGCTTCTGACGCGCAGCCTGTAAGGCTTCACTCCCCCATCGCCGACAATATATACGCCAAGCTCACCCTTTGTTGACTCGGTTCTGGCGTAGACTTCGCCCTCTCCCCTGAGTCGTATCATGAGGGATTTCTTGGCCTTTGGGTTGAAGTAAGGCCCGTCGGGAATCTGCTTTACAGCCTGCTTCACGATCTTGAGGGATTGCCGCATTTCCTCGAACCTGACCAGGAACCTTGCAAGATTATCCTTCTTGTATGAAACCGGAACATCGAAGTTGATCTTGTCGTACACGAGGTAAGGCTCTGCCTTCCTCACGTCATAATCAACCCCGGATGCACGGAGCATTGGCCCGGTGACCCCATAGTCAAGGGCCACTTCAGGTTCAAGGATTCCAATTCCCTTATTTCTTGATATGAAAATGTCATTCTTGACGAAGGCGTTGAAGATGTCTTCCAGCTTCTTGGGAAACTGTTCCGCAAATTCAAGGATGTGGTCCACTATCTTGTCATTGAAATCCTGGTACACCCCTCCAATGCTCATGTAGTTTGTTTCCTGCCTGGAGCCGCATACTTCCGTGAATATACGGAGTATCTTCTCCCTCTCTGCAAAACAGTAGAAGAAGGGCGTCAGCATTCCGAGGTCCAGCCCGAATGCTCCAGCCCAAACCAGATGTGATGCGATCCTTCCAATTTCCGCCATTACAACTCTGATCCACTTCACCCTGTCAGGCGGAGGTATTCCCAGGAGTTTTTCGGCGGCCTCAAGGTAACCCACTTCCATGTTCATGGCTCCGACATAATCCATCCTGTCGAAGTAGATCAGCGAATCACAGTAGTAATCCAGCTCAGCTATCTTCTCGGCATTTCTATGCAGGTAGCCGATAACAGGTTCAACTTCACGGACGATCTCGCCGTCAAGCTTGACCTTCAGCCTGAGCACTCCATGTGTGGATGGGTGCTGCGGGCCCATGTTGAGTTCTACCCATCCGTCCTTATCGGGCTTGGATATGGTGGGTTCAGTCATCACCAACCATCTCCCGGGTCGAAGGTTGCATAGTCCTCTCCATCCTCGTCCATATTTATGTACTGGACTTTTGAAATGTCATAATTCTTCCTTAGCGGGTGACCTACCCAACTCTCGGGAAGGAAAAGCCTCTTGAGATTGGGATGTCCCTCGAAGACTATCCCCATCAGGTCATACTGCTCCCTTTCGTCCCAGTTTGCACTGCTGTAAACCGACGTCACACTGGGGACTCTTTCATCAAGGGTTTCTGTCTTGACTGCTATGTATTCATTCTTCTGGAGATTTTGCAGGTGGTACACTACCTCAAGCTTATCCTTCCTGTCCACACCGGTTACAAGTGACAGGTGTGAGAATCCCTGGGCCTTAAGCTCCTCCATGAGTTTCACCAGGTTCTCCTTGGCCACTTTGAGGACTCTTCTTCCGTCCTTTCCGGTAGTTTCTTCTATCAACTCAACCAATCAAGATCACCTGTCCGTCTCATTTCTTATCTTCTTCTGAAGTAGCATTATGCCGTAGGTAAGGGCCTCGGGGGTGGGGGGGCAACCCGGGACATAAACGTCCACCGGCACAACTTTGTCTACACCCATAACAACAGAATATCCCTGGTTGTATGGTCCACCCTGAATAACGCACACTCCCATGGCAATCACATACTTCGGGTAGGGCATTTCATCGTAGAGCCTCCTCAACCTTGGGGCCATCTTCTTTGTGACTGTTCCAGAAACAATCATGAGATCAGACTGCCTCGGGGAGTTTCTGAATATCTCGCTCCCGAATCTTGAGATATCAAGGTCTGCAGCCTGGATTGCCATCATTTCAATGGCACAGCATGCAAGCCCGAATGTGAGGGGCCAAAGCGAATTGCTCCTTCCCCATTCCATAGCTTTTTCCAGCGTTGTAGTAAGAACTCCACCATCACCAGACTTCATTTCATCCACCTCATATATCCTTCCCTGAAGGCGTAGTATACCACGAACAGAGGCATGGCAAGGAAAATCAATGTTTCAACAAAAGGTGCAAATCCAAGTGTCTTGAAATTCATGGCCCACGGAAACAGAAGCACCATGTCCACGTCGAACAGGACAAAAAGAAGGATTATAACGTAATACTGAACAGTGACGAATTTTCCAATATCTCCCCTCGAAACCTCTCCGGATTCGTATGTCTGAAGATATGAGCCGTCCTTTGCCGGAGGGTTCCTCTCGATAAGAAGGTTTGAGATTATGTCCTTTGGCTTTAAGCTTATCTTCCGGTCTTTCTTGTAACGGCTCTCGGCAATTGAGGGCAAGACGGAAAAAGTCGCTATCAAACCCACTACGATTAGGATTAGGGTGATTAGCAACGGAATATAACCGTCTAACATCCTTTCAGTATCTTTCAGCGATATTTAAGAATTCTTTTGAATTATTTTAAAAGCCAATAATTTACGGTATTTTTGAACAATAGTGTTTAAAAAACTATTGCCTAATCATTTAGTGCTGATGCAATCTCAATTGCCCTTGATGGGTCAAATACCCGCTTTGTATGGCTTTTCAATTTTGGAACTATATTCTTGGTATTCGCCTTGCCACTCGAGATAAGTTCCATAATGAGTTTTTCAAGTTCGTCATTGTCCAGCGGCTTGAGTTCGGGGCTTTCCAGCAACTCTGAAATTCCCATGCCCTTTCCAAACATCAGATCCACTGCGGTCTCGGTGATCTGCCTGTCCCATCCCTTCTTTCCGGCTTCTGAAAGCAGTGGCACTATCTTATCTTCTGCAATGGTAATATTGTGCTTCTTCTCCAGTTCGGGCAGGATCTGCAGTATGAGCCTCGATGCAACCCTGCTGTTGCCAAGCAGTTCCGAATACCGGTACAGTGTCTCCCTCTTCCCTGCATTCAGAATCACTTTGGCATCCTGCTGGGAAATGCTGAATTCTGTAACAATTTCCCCAATCATCTCCCCTTCGGACCTGGGGACAATCTTCTCAGCCTCTCCCACCAACTGTTCATCAACTCCCATAACAGGCACGTCTGTCTCGGGATACATGCGCTCCCCGCCAGGAAGTGGCCTCAGGTAGTGTGTTGTCCCGTCATCGGATACCACTCTTGTCTCTGGAAGTTCAAGCCTTTCCAGTTTGCCCAATCGGTCAATCATGGCATTCTCTATGTGTCCTATTGCATCCTGGGAGCTGACTATTATGGCAAACCCATCATTTTCTCCAGGTGACAGTATGCGGAGAAGTTCCGGGATTTCTTCCTCAACCCCATAGCCCGGGAGTTCATCTGAATGCATGATGCCGCCGGAGCCAAACAGCTTGGCAACATCGGCAAGTTCCCTTCCCATCTTGTAGTTCCCTTCTTTAAGGAGCCCCGCAAGGCCAGGGAGAACTGTTCCATACACCTTCAGCCCCCTGGAGATGTTTCTGGCAATCAACTTGGACTTGGAATCCTTGAACAGGCTGGAAACATCCTGGAAATGGAGCCTTGCCCAGTTGATGCCTTTCAATTTCGGGGCCAGTTCTGATATCCATGACTGCCTTTTCGCTTCATAGGAGAGGGCATCCCTGATGGTGGACAGTTTAGGCACTCCCTTGATTTCAACCCTGCCGTACCCCATTGAGAAGTTAACATCCTGCCTTATTGCGTCAGGTGCCCTCCTGACCCAACCCGCAAGAAGGAGCTTCTTTCCAATCAACTCGGCGGTTTCCACTGCATGTTCCTCGTCGATGATGTCTGGTTCCGTGGCAATTTCCATAAGGGGCACACCCAGCCTGTCCAGTGAATATGTGACAATGCCTTCCTTTTCATTCAGTTTCCTTGCAGAATCCTCCTCCAGGCAGAGCGTGGATATCCCAACCTTTCCCCTGGATGTTTCTACAAAGCCGTTGAACCCAATTATGGTGGTTCTCTGGAACCCTGACGTATTGGAGCCATCAATGACGATCTTCCTCATGTAGGAGACCTCATCCACAACCTTGCAGTTCAGAGCAATTGATGCAGCCACTGCCTTCCTCAATGCATCCCTGTTGACGCTATGGGGCGGTTCCTCATCAGCTTCCAGCAGGCAGCTGTTGTCTGTTGCATTGTATGCAAATGACCTTGACCTGGATTTCTCATAGATTGTGGCGGGATCGAATTTGCCGGACTCTCCTGACCTGGCAGTGAGCTTCCTTGTGAATGTCTGTCCGGTTTCTCCGGAGGATTCCGTTGGGCAATTGCAGAAGAGTTTTGTTCCCCTGAGTTGAATGTGTATCTCCAGCCCAATCTTGATTCCGGATGCCATGTTCAGAAACCTCCATCCAGGCTTTCCCGTTCAAGTAACTCCCCCCTCAGGTTTGTCCCCATTATCTTTGAGAACTCATCCTCCTCATAATTTGCGAGAACATGCATCGCCTTTATCATCGCAACCTCGGGAAGCATGTTTGACAGAGGCTGGACTCCAATGGACAGCAATTCCCTCCCAGTGGAATAGACATTCATGTTTGTGCCGCCATACAGGCACTGGGATGTCATGAGGACATGATCGCCCCTTCCAACGATCTCCTTTATGGCCGGGTAAAGCCTCTTGCCTGTATGCCCAAGGCCTGTGCCCATTATCACAACAGCTCGCTTGCCATCTGCCATTCCCATAAAATCTTCCTCTGTGAGCGCTGGGTGAAAATACACCAGTGAGACTTTCGTTTCCAGCCTGTCCAGGAGAACGGTCTCCTGGCCCCTGGGCAAAATCCTTTCAGAAAGCCTGACCCTGCCTTCTGAGTATGAAGCCACTGGCCCTTCCCCGATTGTTTTGAATGCATCTCTCCTGGAGGTGTGCATCTTTCTTGATCTAACTGCCCTGTGGAGGGAAACTCGGGAATCAGACGGGTTTTCATGCATTGATATTGCCACCTCACCGAAACCGGAGGCCGCGAATTCAAGGGCGGCCTCAAGATTGATGAAGGCATCGCTGCTGGGCCGGTCGGGGCTTCTCTGGGACCCCGCAAAGACAACAGGCCCGCCAAGTTTTTGGAACATGAATGAGAGGGCCGTGGCGGTGTAGCTCATTGTGTCCGTTCCATGAAGTATAACTGCGCCCTCGCTTTTTGACAGGGAATCCTTGACCGAAAGCGCAATCCTGAGCCAGTCCTCCGGAACAAGATTCTCGCTTAGAACTGCTTCCAGCAGCCTGATGTCAAGATCATACTTTCCAATGTTTGATACGCTTTCCCTGAGGAATGCAGCATCCATGACGGGCTTGACCGCGCCTGTGATGTAATCGACCCTGCTCGCAATTGTACCCCCAGTTCCTATGAGGGCCAACTTCATACGAGCCTCTCCTGCTGCAAGAGGCTTTGGATTTGGAGGAGCCGGATTTTCAACCTTTCCTGTTTTTTCCAGGAGTTTGAATGAACCCTGTGGAATTGACAGGTTGTATCCGTTGAGCAGCTTTATGTTGTACATCTCATTTGAGATGCTGATGAGTACGCCGTGAAACTCGGTTTCCTTATATTCGAACCTTATGATTGATCCTGTTTCCAATTCTGCCAAATCGCCCAAATCCCCTTTGTCTTGAAAGCGTTTTTCCGTTAATAATGTTTGACAGCCTACAGAAGAGTGTGCTGCCTCCTCTTTGCCGATCCCAGGCCAAGCATTTGAATCAGTTGCGTCGCATTCCTAGGTGCCTTCCCAGAGGGGTGATTGTTGAAATAGATGAAAATCTCATCGCCATCCTCAGTTCCTGAGAGTATTGTGTTCTTGAGGCCTGTCAGTTCACTCTCCCTGTATTCGTAATCATACCTTGCATTCCTGTCCAGGCCGGCCTTCCACCATGCCGCCTCATTCCTACCGTGTAGCCTGACATACTTTATTCGTCCTGATTCGTGAAAATTGTCCTCGAGATGTGATTCTGGGCTGTCCAGAGAGACCATGCTGGCCCCTTCATCCACGATCAGGTTCTCGAACTCACTGCTGCGGTACAGGTTTCGCTCCCTGACCTCGACGAATATCCTGTACCTCCCCCTGGGGAAGATTGAGAGTAGCTGAAGGAGTTTTTCTGTATGTTCCGTCCTGAAGAAGGGCGGAAGCTGCACAAGAACGGCGCCAAGTTTTCCTGCCCCGTCCAGGGCCTCGAGATGCGTCTTCTGGAAATTGTCAAGTTCACTGCATGCCAGATTTGTGTTCGTGATGAGGTTTTCATGAGTTATGGACCCGGGGATCTTGATGGTGAAGGAAAAATCCAGCTCTCTGGTCTTCCTGATCCATGAATTCAGGGTGGCGGCTGATGCGGGCCTGTAGAATGTTGAATTGACCTCAACTGTGCCGAACCGGGACGCATAGAATGAGAGCAGGTCCTTTTCCCCCTTTCTGTAGAAATAACCTGTCCAGTCTGGGTAGGACCACCCCGAACAGCCTATATGAAAGTCCCTGCCTAACGTACCAGCTCCCTTGCAATAATCACCCTCTGGATCTGATTAGTGCCCTCGTAAATCTGGGTGATCTTTGCGTCCCTCATGTGCCTCTCGGCGTCGAACTCTGTGGTGTAACCATAGCCGCCAAACAACTGCAGGCAGTCTGTCGTGATGCGCATTGCAGCGTCTGATGCATACAGCTTTGCCTCGGACGAAATCCGGATGGCATTTTCATGGTTGTCCCATGCCTCCGCAGCCCGGTATGTCAGAAGTTTCGCTGCATCAAGCTGGGTGCCCATGTCTGCAAGCATGAACTGAATGCCCTGAAAATCAGAAATGGCCTTACCGAACTGCTTCCTTTCCTTGATGTAATCTATTGCTTCCTCCAGGGCTGCAGATGCAATGCCAAGCGCCTGTGCCGCAATGGCTATTCTTCCGGAATCAAGCGTCTCCATTACAACCCTGAATCCCTTGTTTTCTTCTCCGATAAGGTTTTCCTCCGGAACCTCAACGTTATTGAATTCCAGTTCAACCGTGCTGCTCCCCTTGATTCCCAGCTTGTCGATGTCCCTGCTTATCCTGAATCCTGGCGCATCGGCATCAACCACGAATGTGGATATGCCCCTGTGGCCCTTTGACTTGTCAGTTACTGCTGAAACGACGAAGAACTTGGAAATTCTTCCGTTTGAAATGAATATCTTGCTCCCATTTATCACATAACTGCTGCCCTTCTTCTCGGCAGTGGTCCTTATTGAAGCAGCGTCACTCCCGGAACCCGTCTCTGTTATGGCGAGTCCTCCGATTTCCCCATTGGCAATCTGGGTGAGGTATTTCTTCTTCAGTTCTTCACTTCCAAACATGATCAGGGGGTCCGCGAAGAGTGTCAGTGCACCGTCCAGCACAAGTGCTGTGCTGGGGCATGCCTTTGAGAGTTCCTCGATAACCCTTGTCAGGAAGCTGAAACTGAGTCCTGCACCACCGTATTTCCTGGGGATATAGCTCTGGAAAAGGCCAAGTTCACGCATCCTGTTAATGATGCTTTCAGGAACTTCCTTTTTCTTGTCGATCTCCCTGGCAAGTGGCTTCACTTCCTTCGCTGCAAATTCTTTAACATAACCCAAAATGTCAAGTTCATCCTGCGACAACTTGGCTTCAATCATGAAACTTGATTGCCTTAAATTTAATAAATTGTTTATTCGGATATATTTTGTATTGGCGGCCACTGTAACGGCCCTTCAGGGATGGCTTCCAGGCTTATGGCCAAGAAACTGCCCCACATTCAGGTCAAAATCAATGGGAGCCGAAAGGTTGATCAGATGGTCTGCGCCATTGATTTCCACTCTGCGGCTGCCTCTTATGGAATCCTTCAATTTTTCAGTGCTCCACCTGAAGATGGGATGATCTCTCTTGCCCACCAGTATCAGGGTAGGCACTTCCATGTCCGAGAGCCCTTCCTGCGTGAGCAAGTATTTCTGGTGCTGGGAGCTGGCATCTGTGACTATCTCCTCAAGGTTCTCAACAATCATCCTCCTGGCCAGTTCGAGATTTTCTCCAGTGAGCCCTGAACCGAACATTTCAATCAGGAGCTTCACAGTGAGCTGCGTTTCTTTCTCATGAAAAGCATTGGCAATATTCTTGAATTTTGACATGAAATCCTGCGCTATGTCTGCGATAGTGCCCTCGTTTTCCGGTTCAAACAACTCGATTCCAGATCCCAGCAAGACGAGGTTTTCAACCCTTTCGGGATGCCTGAAGGCAAAATCCAGTGCAGCCATCCCACCATTAGATGCTGCCACCAGTGAGGCTTTCTCAACGCTCAGATGGTTCAGAAGTGCCATAATATCCTCCGACGGGGAATAAGGGATAGATGCCGGGGTGGATTCCCCCAAGCCTCGCGTGTCAAACCGTATCATCGATTTCCCTATCGATCCAGTGCCAAACTCCCTCTTCCAGATCCTCATATCTGAAATTGCAGGGTGAACCAGAAGGCAGGGTATGCCCCCCTCCAGCCTGGCCTCAAAATTAAGGTAGCCCCCATCTACCCTCAGGTTGCCACTTTCAGTTTTGATTTCTTTCAATCCTTTGCCGTTCAGGAAGAATCAAGATTGCCCTTGATCAGAGCTGCGCATTCCTTCGCACTGTGTATAGAACTGTCCACTTCAAAGCTGTCAACGAAGGGAATTTTGCTCGAAAAATCGCTCTTTGAAAGAAGTTCCTTCATCAGGTCAGGGTCCATCAGTTTTCCCTTTCCCTTCCTGGACCTGTCAGAAACCCTTTCTGTAAGAATATTCTCCGGGCACGTGATCCTCACAAATTTAACCTC
>JBJKSX010000027.1:0-44549 GCA_046703545.1 Thermoplasmataceae archaeon
TGGAATATTTCATTACAAAAGGGGTCAACAATCCAGCAAAGGATCCATTGCCTGTACCGGCCAATGATTTGGTTGGGAAAGTGTCACTGGCGATTCCTTATTTGGGTTACATGCTGATATACAGCAAAATTTCAGTTGCTGCAATTCTTGTGGTCATAGGTATTTCATATTTCCGTGAATCGCGAAGATAAAAACGAATTCGTGGAGCACGTGACTAACTGAGATTAATTTCTCCAAGAGCCTCTTCAAGGCTATCTCCCACCGCATCGGCTCACCTATAAAGGTTTAAATAGACTTTACCGTTATCGAATAACTTAAAACCATACACAATGGGCAATGCAATGTGTATCCCAGATAGGCTGCCAAAATTCTGGCAGACCGAATATGTGTAACGGTCAGGTGATAAAACAATGGCAACGCCACATCATCCCAGACGGGGATCAATGGGTTACTACCCTCGGGTACGATCGAAAAGAATGCAAGGTGACATTAGAAGCTGGCCTGGCGGCGAAGGAGCTGCCAAGATTCAGGCTTTCGCCGGCTACAAGGTCGGCATGACACACATCGAAATGGTAGATTACAGGGAGAAGAGTGTCACACACGGCCAGAACATAATGTCAGCGGTCACAGTAGTTGAAGTTCCGCCACTTACAGTGGCAGGCATCAGGTTTTATGACGAGACTCTTGAGGGCCTCAGAATTGTATATGAGAAATGGGCCGAAGAACTTGACAAGGAAGTCAGCAGGAGAATAACTTCTGCAAAGAACAGAAAGGAAGCCCCCATGGTTTCAGAGGTTTCCGATGTAAGGCTCATAGTGCACACAAATCCAAAATCTGTTACGGGAGTCCCTTCTAAAACTCCAGACATATTCGAGATAAGGATAGGTGGAAACGACGTGAAGGAAAAGATCGCATACGCCGAGGAACATCTTGGCAAAGACCTTCACTTTTCAGATTTCTCAAGGGCCGGAAATTTTGCTGACGTTATTGGCGTCACAAAAGGAAAGGGTTTCCAGGGCCATGTGAAAAGATTTGGAGTCAAGCTCCTGTCGAAGCACAACAGGAAACACAGAAGGATGATAGGTACCCAGGGACCATGGCACCCGGACTGGGTCAGGAACACTGTACCTCAGGCAGGGCAGATGGGAACTCACCAGAGGACCGCACACAACATAAGGATTATGAAATACGCCAAGAATGAAGGCGAAGACGAGATAAACGTCAAGGGCGGGTTCACGAATTACGGACTGGTCAGGACAGAATATGTACTGGTTCATGGCTCCATACCTGGAGCAGCAAAGAGACTCGTGAAGTTCAGGGACCCATCAAGGCAGCGTGTATCCTCAGTTGACAACGTGACAATATCCTATGTGTCAAGAGAATCAAAGCAGGGTGATTAAGCTGAAAACAAATGTTTACGATCTTAGCGGAAAAGTCAAGAAAAAAATAGATCTTCCGGAGGTGTTCTCAACAACTCCGAGAGAGGATCTCATAAGGAAGGCATTCAGGGCAATCTCCCTGTCGCTCAGGCAGCCATACGGCTCCTCACCCCTTGCGGGATCCAGGAGGGTGGGACACAACTCAGGCCCTGGCAGAGGGGCAGCAAGAATTCCAAGAACCTCCGGAACCTCGAGAGCGGTTCTCCTTGCCAGCTTCGTTGGTGGAAGAAGCGCACATTCACCAAGGACAGACAAGGTCCTTTACAAAGGCATAAACGAGAAAGAGAGGAAGGCTGCTAGAGAAAGCGCGATCGCCCTGACATCCAATGTCGAATCCGTCAAGGCAAGGGGGCACAGAATTCCAGATGGTATCAAGCTTCCCGTTGTTGTGGTAAACTCTGTGGAGAACATCACGAAAACGAAAGATGCAAGGGAGTTCCTGGAATCACTCGGGCTTTTCGAGGATGTTGAGAAGTCAAAGGACGGCACAAAGATAAGGGCAGGAAGAGGAACAATGAGGGGCAGGAAATACAAACAGCCCAAGAGCATACTCATAGTTGGGTCTTCAAGATCCAGCCTCAGGGCATTCTCATCCCTGCCAGGCGTTGATGTCGCCACACCAAACAGCCTCAGCATAAGGAAACTCGCACCAGGCGGAGTTGGCGGCAGGCTCACTATCTACACTGAAGACGTAATGAAGAATCTCGGAGGTGGCCAGTAATGGAAGAATGCATAATCAGGCCAATAGCGACTGAAAAAACCATGCTTCAGGTTGAGAAGGAAAACAAACTCACATTCATAGTGCAAAGGAAGAGCAGGAAAGAAGAAGTCAAGAGGGAAGTTGAAGAGAGGTTCTCCGTGAAAGTTGAATCCGTCAACATTCTGTATACAAAATTTGGGAAGAAGGCAGTTGTGAAACTGACACCTGAATTTTCTGCAGATGATATCGCAGGGAGAATCGGAATATTCTGAGGTGAATTATGGGAAAGTTAATTATTCCACAAAGGAGAGGAAAAGGGGGCCTTATATTCAGGAGTCCCAGCCACAGGCATGTCGAGGACATGAAACTGGCGCCTGTGGGTGACTATGTGGTGAAGGACCTGGTACATGCACCGGGAAGAAGCTCTCCAGTGCTTGTTCTCGCAGGCAGCAAAGGAGAGAAACTGCACCAGATAGCATTCAATGGAGCTTATGTTGGTCAGAAGCTTGCATCAGGCAGCGACATTGCCTCATCACTTGGGAACACGCTGTCACTGGGTTCCATACCCGACGGTGCATACATACACAACATAGAGAGCATTCCAGGTGACGGGGGCAAGTTCTGCAGGACAGCAGGCTCAAGCGCCCAGATCATCAGCCACGGCGAGGCTGTGGCAGTGAAGCTTGCTTCAGGCAAGATGAAACAGTTCCACCCTGCCTGCAGGGCTACAGTTGGATTTGTTGCAGGGTCCGGAAGCAAGGACATACCAATACTCAAAGCGGGAAAGAACCGCCATTACAAGAGGAGCAAGGCAAAGAAATCATTCTCCGTAAGGGGTGTTGCAATGAACGCAGTGAGCCACCCGCACGGAGGAGGAAACCACCAGCATGTAGGAAGGCCCAGCACTGTTGGAAGGGGCACGCCACCTGGAAGAAAGGTTGGAAGGCTTTCGCCTAAGAGGAGGAAGAAGTAATCATGGCACAGAAGAGACAGGCATCAGTAAAATCCATCAAGAGAAGGGCGCGAAAGTCACAGAAAATAAGGGTGGGGAGATCCAAGGAATTCAAGTTCAAGGGCTACTCGCTTGAAGAGCTACAGGCGCTTCCTATGGAAGAGCTGCTTGAAGTCCTGCCTGCAAGGGCAAGGCGCTCCCTGACCAGAGAGAACAACCATGACCAGGAGGTCCTGTTCAATAAGCTGTCATCACCCGATAATCAGCAGCTCAAGACTCACGTCAGGAACCTGATCATACTGCCCAAGTTCGTGGGCAAGGTTGTTGAAGTGTACAACGGAAACTCATACGTGAGGTTCGAGATAAGGCCAGACATGATCGGCCACTATCTTGGAGAATTTGCACCAACTAGGAAGGATGTCAAGCACTCCGGACCAGGTGTGGGTGCTACAAGATCGTCCAAGTTCATGCCACTGAAGTGATCGAAATGAAAGGATACTCAATATCAGAAATACCTGAAAGAACCGCCATCGCAAGGGCAAAGGAAGTTGACATTTCCCTCAAGGATGCAGTCAACATTGCCCACTATGTCAGGGGCATGACTCTCGAAAGGGCAAAGGACACGCTGGAGAAAGTGATCGAGAAGAAGGCAGCGGTGCCTTACTTCAGGTACCTCGACTCAGTGTCCCACAGGAAGGGCATGGGTCCAGGAAGGTACCCGGTCAGGGCCGCCAAGGCATTCCTCGACCTTCTTGAAAACGTTGAGGCCAATGCTGAATTCAAGAGCCTGGACACAGATTCACTGGTTGTGCTTCACATATCTGCGTCAAAGGGAAGGATGATCAAGAAGTACACTCCAAAAGCATACGGAAGGGCTGGAGCATTCTTCCGGGACCTGATAAACATTGACGTTGTGGTACAGGAGGCTACAGAATGAAGGAAAGAAAATTCATTACAGATTCAGTCAACAAGCTTCTGGTTACGGAATACCTGAGAAGTGCGACTGAAAGCGCGGGCTTTGGGGGCCTGGAGATGAAAAGAACCCCATTCGGCACAAACATCACACTATTTGCCAACAAGCCTGGACTGGTAATAGGTAGGCATGGAAGCAAGGTGCAGGAAATCACCGAGACGCTTGAGAAGAAGTACAACGTGGAATCACCTCAGATTGAGGTCAAAGAGATCAATGAACCTGACCTTAACCCACAGGTTGTTTCCAAGAAGATCGCCCTGTCCCTGGAAAAGGGCTGGTCATACAGGAAGGCCGGCAACACTTCACTCAGGAGAGTTACAGAAAGCGGAACCAGGGGAGTCATGATAAAAGTCTCCGGAAAGATTTCAGGAGAGAGGGGCAGAACCCAGAAGTTCAGCTACGGTTCCATAAAATATTCCGGTGAACCCGCAAGGGAAGGCATGGAGCATGGGTTCTCCATTGCCAAGATGAAGCTGGGCGTCATCGGGGTCAGTGTGAAGATGCTCAGGAATGACTACAAGCTTCCTGACGAGATCAAGGCTGATATAAGGCCACAGGTAGCAACAGTTTCCGAGGTTGTCTCCGAAAATGTTGAACCAGAGGTGAAGGAAAATGGAGCTAAGAGCAAAACAACTGAAACAAATGAATAAGGAAGAAATCGAGGACAGGCTCAAGTCCCTGAAAGATTCCCTCCTGAATGAGAGGGCTTCCGTGGCAATGGGTGGAGCACCCACCAACCCGGGGAAGATAAGATCAATCAGGAGGCAGATAGCCAGGATCAACACTGTCCTTGGCTCGGAGGATAACAAGTAATGAAGGATAAGAATTTCACCGGTCTGCCAAAAGAATTGCAGCCCTGGGATGGATTCACCAGGGACAATCAGGCAGTGAAAGTCAGTGTGGACAAGAGAAGATACGGTAAGAACGTGACAATAATCGAGGGAATTGATCCCAAAACAGAAAACATTCAGGATATCGCAAAGGAACTGAAGAAGAAGGTCGCTTCCGGCGGAACAGTGAAGGACGGAAAGACCGTTGAGCTTCAGGGAGACCACAGGGAAAATGTGAAGAAGATCCTTGAAGACATGGGATTCAGTGTGGAGCTGGTGTAAAATGGAGACAATGAACTACGCAAGAGAATTCACAGGCTCCCTCGTATGCGTGAAGGAGCATTCAAACCCCCTTTATGTCGGGATGGAAGGTTCAGTGGCTGAGGAAACAGCAAGGACATTCCGCATCGATGTTCACGGAGTCATTAAAACCGTGCCAAAAACAACCGGTAAATTCAAAATCAGTTCAGACAGGTTCGAACTCACAGTAAGGGGCAACTCAATCCTCATGAGGCCTGAGGAGCGCCTGAAGAACCTAAGAAGAATAATCAGAGACGAAAAGAAAGGTGATGACTATAACTAAAAACATTGGATTTGAAGTAACTCCTCCGGAGGAAGAATGCCAGGACAGGAAATGCCCGTTCCATGGCGATTTGAAGGTTAGGGGGCAGCTCATTACAGGCACAGTGGAGTCCGCTTCAATGGTCAAGAGCGCCACCATAGTGAGAGAGTACATGAGGCCGCTCAGGAAATACGAGAGAAAGGAGACAAGATTCTCAAAATACCATGCACATGTTCCGGACTGCATTCACCTGCAGGCAGGGGACACAGTGAAGATAGCAGAATGCAGGAATCTTGCCAAGACAATTTCATTTGTGGTTATTGAGAAGGTGACGAAATGAAGGGACTTGCAGGAAGGCAGTACAGGGGCTTGCCCCTTGGGGCCACCATGCCGTGCACAGACAACAGCGGCGCCAAGATCATCAGCCTCATCGACGTGAAGGCCTATCACGGGGTTGCATCACGTATTCCAGCCGCAGGAATCGGGGACATGTTCATCGCAAGTGTGAAGAAAGGTACGCCCGAAATGAGGGCCAAGGTTGTGTACGCAGTCGTTGTCAGGCAGAGGAGGCCTTTCAGGAGAGCCGATGGAACAGTTGTGCAGTTTGATGACAATGCAGCGGTTCTTGTGACTCCGGAAGGCGAAGTCAGGGGTTCCGAGATAAAGGGCCCGGTTGCCAGGGAAGCAGCGGAGAGATGGCCAAGGATAGCATCCATAGCCTCCACAATAGTGTAAGGGTGAATTTCATGATTTCAAAAATTAAAGTATCACTGAACAGCGACCTCAGGAAGAAATACGGTGTGAGAGCCTTTCCCATAGCGGTGGGGGACATCGTCAAGGTCAGTTCAGGCAAGAGAAGGGGAGAAGGCGGCAAGGTCATTGAGGTCAACCACGCAAATGGCAGGGTGTCCATTGAGGGAATAACCATCGCCAAGGAAGACGGAAAGCAGACAGCAATATTCCTGAGGCCAGAGAACCTCCACATCACAAAGCTGGATTTCTCCAGGGATGAGAGGATCAGGAAGCTCAAGGAAATAGCCGCAATAAAGAAGATAACAATCGAAGAGCCCGAACCAGAGCCGGAACCGGAACCCGAAGAACCGGAAACGGTGGACGCTGAGGCTCAGGAAGTCGAGGAAACCGATACCCTCGAATCCGCTGCTGAGGAACCCGAAGAGGAGGCAGCAGAATCAGAAGAAGAAAAATCGGAGAGTGAACCATCAGATGATCAATAAGACAAAGAGACTGGTAATTTCACGCGCCACAAAAATACCCAGGAAGGTATTTTTCTGGGCTGCAACACCAAGTGCGGGAAAGCACAACGGGGAAAGCTCAGTGGCACTCCTCACCGTGATCAGGGACTACCTGCATCTCGGTGACAAGGAGCGTGAAGTGACAAGAATGCTGAACAGTGGATTCATAAAGCTGGACGGGAAAGTGGTCAATGAACGCAGGACAGCTGTGGGCTTCATGGATGTAATATCTGTAGTGCCGACTGACCAGCATTTCCGCATCCTCTATGACAACAAGGGAAGGCTTGTGGCAAAGGAGGAGGGCAAGAAGAACAGCGGAATCAAGCCAATGAAGGTGTTCAACAAGGTAACAATAAAGGGCGGAAAGACGCAGCTCGTGCTTCATGACGGCCAGAATGTGGTGACCGATGACAAATCAATCTCCACAGGGGATGTTCTGATCATGTCCGTTCCCGACAAGAAGGTCCAGCATATCATAAAAATGCAGCCTGGCAACAAGGCATTCCTCACAGGCGGGTCCCACGTTGGGGCAGTTGGCACAATAAAGAAAGTTGAAGTCAAGGAATCATCGTCAAGCAACCTTGTGCATTTCGAGGAAGGCTACTCAACAATCGCAGACTACACTTTCGTAATTGCTGGACCCAAGTACTCATTTGACATAACAGGAGGTAAGCAGTAATGCCAGCCAAGAAGGCAGCCAAAGCTGTGGAGCAGAATGCCATGAAGGACATTGTCCTTGAGAAAGTTGTGGTGAACATAGGCGTTGGCCAGGCAGGAGACAGGCTGAACAAGGCAGTCAGGGTCCTTGAGATGCTCACAAAGCATAAGCCGGTCCTTACAACCTCGAAGAAGACCGTCAGGGATTTCAACATCAGGAAAGGGCTCCAGATAGGGGCAAAAGTAACCCTCAGGGGCGATGACGCTGTTGATTTCCTCAAGAAGGCTCTGTACGCCAGGGAATACAAGGTTCAGCACTATTCATTCGACAAGCAGGGGAACGCTTATTTCGGGATTTCCGACTACACCGACTTTGAGGGAATGAAATATGACCCTGACATCGGAATATTCGGGCTTGACGTTGCAGTAGTAGTGAAGAGAAGGGGAGGATACAGGCTCCAGAGAAGAAAAATCGGGGCAGGGAAAATCCCAGCCATAATGAGGGTACCAAGGGAAGATTCAATGAAGTTCCTTTCTGAGGCCTTTAAGGTAGAGGTAATCAGGTGAGACAATGGCACAGGTAAAACTTGAACCAAAGAAAAATTTCGGCCACAAGGAAGGCTGCGTGAGATGCGGGAGAAAGAGGGGCCTGGTCAGGAGATACGGGCTCAGGCTATGCAGACAATGTTTCAGAGATACTGCGCCAGAACTTGGATTCAGGAAATACAGCTGAGGTGAAACAATGAGGCACGATCCACTTAACGATATAATCAACAGCATAAAGAATGCATCAAGAACAGGAAAGAGAGTCATAGAGGCAGAGCCGGCTGCAAGGCTTATAGGCAGGGTATTGAAGGTTATGCAGGACTACAACTATCTCAAGAGTTTTGAGGTGGTTGATGAGAACAGAGGAGGAAAATTCAAGATAGTCCTGAGCGACACAATCAACAACTGCGGAGTCATAAAGCCAAGGCTACCGGTAAAGCAGTTGAATCTGCAGAGGTACGAGTCGAGATACCTCCCGGCCCAGGATTTCGGTATACTGATACTCACAACAACCAAGGGAGTTATGAGCCATATCGAAGCCAGAAAACAGGGCCTGGGCGGAAAGCTTCTCGCTTACGTTTATTAGGTGAAGGAAATGGTAGACTGGAAGGAAACCTGGACATACGAAGTGCCGGAAGGGGTTACCCTTACGGTCAATGACGGTGTTGTAACCGCCAAGGGCAAACTTGGCGAGACATACCGCACCCTCAGGGACAACTATGTCAAGGTGTCACTGGAAGGAAAGACTGTCAAGATACACGTCAGCAAGAACAACAAGAGGTCCCGGGGAATCGTTGGAACATGGTCCTCAGAGATTAACAATCTCTGCACGGGTGTAACCAGCGGTTTTGAATACGAAATGAAAATCAATTACACGCACTTTCCAATGAGGGTGTCCGTGAAAGGGGCACAGGTTGTCATAGAGAACTTCCTCGGAGAGAGGAGCCCAAGGTCAGCCGACATACTCGGCGCATCCAAAGTGTCAGTGAAGGGTGACAAAGTGGTCATCAACGGCATAGACAAGCGCGACCTTGGCAACACGGCAGCAAACATAGAGCGGGCCACAAAGATCAGGGGGTTCGACCTCAGGGTGTTTCAGGATGGAATATACCTGTTGAAGGGGTGAAATAGTTGGCATACATTAAACCTAAACTCACGGAAAAGGAGAAAAGATTACTGAAAATCAAGAACAAGAACTCTGTCAAGAGAGTGGAATTCCACAGGCAGGAATGGTTCAGGTACAAGAAGCTTGGAGATTCCTGGAGAAAACCCAGGGGAAAACACTCAAAGCAGAGGGAACACCTCTCCTGGAGACCACCTGTTGTTGACGCAGGATTCAGGGGACCCGCTGCAGTCAGGGGACTTCACCCTTCAGGATTTACAGAAGTTCTTGTGCACACGCCAGCAGACCTTGAACGCCTCGACCCACTCAGGGAAGCGGCAAGAATAGGGTCAACGGTTGGCTCAAGGAAGAGGGAGCTCATCATGGAGAAAGCAGAGGAACTCAACGTAAGAGTGCTCAATCCGGAGGTCGAGTGATTTGAAGCCGCAGACTGCAAGAAGGATCGCCGCAGAGGAATTCAAGTCCGGAATTTCCCGTGTCTGGATAGACACAAACAGCCTTGACCAGATTGACGAGGCGGCCTCACGCTCAGATGTGAGGGAACTCATAAGAAGGCACGTCATACAGATCAGGCAGAAGAAGGGAAATTCAAACGGAAGGCTCAAGAAGAGAATTGTCCAGAGATCAAAGGAGAGGAGAAGGGGCCCCGGCTCAATAAGGGGGACAAAGTACGCAAGGTTCCCAAGAAAATCAAGGTGGATCAAGACAATAAGGGCGCTCAGGAGTGAACTCACCATCCTGAAGGAAGAAGACAAGATTGACCAGAAAACCTACAGGAAATTCTACAGGGAAATCAAGGGAGGCTCAATCAAGTCAAGGGCCCAGTTGAGGTCGCACATGAGGTCATCCGGGTATCTGGGTGATGAAGAATGATGAAATACAGCGTAATGAAGAGGAGAAAGGAAGGCGTTACAAACTACCACAAGAGGCTGAAGCTCCTGAAATCAGGGCTCCCCAGGCTTGTAGTAAGGCCATCCAACAAGGGCATCACTGCCCAGGTCGTCCAGTACAGCGAGACAGGCGACCTCGTAAAATGCACAGTGAATGAAAAATCGCTGGAGAAACTTGGCCTGGAGGTCAAGGGAAACAGTGTGCCCGTGTCATACCTTGTGGGGTATGCTACCGGGCTCATAGCGAAGAAAAAGAGAGTTGGCCAGACCATACTTGACACAGGAAGGTACAACATTGTCAGGGGCGGGAAGATTTCCGCAGTCCTCAATGGGTACGTTGATTCCGGCGCAAAGATACCTCACGACAAGGAGATCTTCCCAGATGAGGAAAGGATCGCCGGAAAGCATCTCAAGGCACCTCTCGGAAAGAAGATTGAAGAATACAAGAAACAGCTGGAGGAGAAACTATGAATAATGAAGAGACCTGGATCCCAAAAACACAGCTGGGAAAGCTGGTGGCATCCGGAGAGGTCAAGACAATGTCCGAGGCCCTTCGGACCAAACTGCCCCTGAAAGAATACCAGATAGTGGATTACCTTCTTCCCGGACTCAAGGATGAGGTGATCGACATAGAGAGAGCCCAGAGAATGACCGACTCAGGCAGGAGAATGAATTACTCAGTCACTGCAGTGGTTGGAAACGAAGATGGCTTCATTGGAGTTGGCAGGGGCAAGGCAAAGGAAGCCGCACCGGCCATAAGGAAAGCAATAAACAATGCCAAGCTCAACATCCTGGAGATCAGAAGGGGATGCGGCTCCTGGGAATGTGGATGCGGAAAAGCACACAGCCTTCCGTTCCTTGTCCATGGGAAGTCCGGTTCAGTGGAATTCACAGTTAAGCCCGCTCCACAGGGAGTCGGGAGAGCTGTTGGGGATATCCCCAAGATAGTCCTCAGGATGGCGGGAATCGATGATGTGTGGGGATTCGCCACGGGACATACAAAGACAACGGTAAACTATGCGCTTGCGGTGTTCGACGCAATGAAGGGCACAGCCAAGATGAAGGTCAACCCTGCGTTGGAGCTTACAACGCCAATATATGTAGGAAGTGTAGCCAGTGCTAGCAGTGATACGAATTAGAGGAGAAACAGGAATAAGGCCCCAGGCCCAGAAGACAGCGGAGCTTCTCAGGCTTCACAGGATAAACCACATGGTTTTCGTGGAGGACAATGAGATAAACCGCGGAATGCTTCAGGTGGCCAAGGACTACGTCACATGGGGCGAGGTGGAAGACTCAACCGTGGAACTTGTCCTGAAGCACAGGGCACAGAAGAAGGGCCACGAATACCTTGACGAGGAAGAGCTTAAGGACATATCAGGTTACAAGACCTACAAGACACTAGCAAAGGCACTTCAGTCAGGGAAAATCAAGTACAAAGAAATCAGGGAAATAGTGCCTGTGATAAGGCTGAACCCTCCCAAGGGCGGATACGAAGCCATCAGGAAGCCCTTCAACCAGGGTGGTTCTGCAGGATACAGGGGAAATAACATCAACAAGCTCATACTGAAGATGCTGAAACCCGGAGTTGATCTAAATGGTACGACAGAGAACTAAGAAACTCAGAGGAAGCCACTACGGGCGCGGTATGAAATCCGGCCGTGGTAAAGGAAAGAAAGGAGGAAGTGGAATGGCCGGCCTTGGCAAGCACAGGTTCGTCTGGCTTCTCAAGAACGATCCAAAGCACTACGGTGTGCACGGGTTCACAAGCCATCACCCTGGAATAGGGGATGTGCCTCTCACCCTTTCAGAACTTTCAACAAGACTCGATTACCTGAAGGAGCAGGGACACGCAAAAATGGATGGAGACACGCTCACCATTGACCTTACATCAGCCGGGTTCACCAAGCTTCTTGGTTCAGGCGACTTCAGGGAGAAATCCAGGATCATAGTTGGCAAAGCAACCGAAAAGGCATTAAGCAAGCTTTCACCTCTTGGCATTACGGTAGAGACTGATGGATCAAGTTCAAAGGAATAGAGGGGCAGCAATCCCCATACTGTTCGTATTCGCCCTCGTGATGGCGGCATTCTGGTACTTCAACCATTATGGGGGCCTCAAGCTCTTCATAGTCGGTGTGCTGCTTTCGCCCTTATTCATAATAGCTTACCTTGTGGTGAGCTATGTGGGCCCAAAGCAGAGCAAGCTGTACGGACTTGAATTCCTCACGTCAAAGCTTCCTGCGGTCAAGAAGGCCAAGGGACATGTGCAGTTCAAGTACAAGCTGGCGTGGACAGGGCTTATTGTCATTCTTTACTTTGCACTCACAAACATCTACATTTACGGACTGAACACGAGCCAGTCGGTTGATGTGTTTGCCTCATTCAGGGCTATTTTCGCAGGGGCCCAGGGCTCACTCATGGCACTGGGAATTGGTCCCATTGTCACGGCGAGTATAGTCATGCAGCTCTTTGCCGGTGCCAAGATCTTCAACATAGACCTTGAGGATTCCCAGGACAGGGCTGTATACCAGGGCGTCCAGAAACTTCTGGTCATCATCATGATTTTCGTGGAGGCAATTCCCCAGGCATTTGGATACCTGGTCCCGGACGCATCCCTTGTAACAAGGCTAAATGGCTTTGCCCCAGGGTACGGGCAGTTCCTTTCGCAATCAATCATCATTCTACAGCTGTTCTTTGGATCATACCTTGTGTTCCTCATGGATGAAGTTGTATCAAAGTATGGAATTGGGTCAGGTATTTCCCTTTTCATTGCTGCAGGCGTTTCGCAGCAGCTCATAACGGGAAGCATCAACTGGAACCCGGTTTCACTTACTTCAGCAATGTCGCTTGTGAACCCGCCTGCAGGAGCAATACCCAAGACCATATACCTGCTGACCCATGCAAGCAATGGATACCTCATCCAGACAGGGCTCACACAGATTGTCTTCGGCATACCTGGCGGAATACCAAACCCCATTATCGCGCTTCTGGGAACGATTCTCATATTCTTCATCGTGGCATACTTCCAGAGCAGCAAGATCGAGCTCCCCATAGCTCATGAAAGAGTCAGGGGTGCCAGGGGAAGATACCCCCTTCAGCTGTTCTATGCCTCAAACATACCGGTCATACTTGCAACAGCACTTCTGGCAAACGTTTCAATGTGGACTCTGCTGTTCTGGAGTAGTCCCGTACTGAGTCATGTGCCTATTTTAGGACATAATGCTCTCCTGGGGGCGTATCCAACCGCTGCCCAGATTTCGCAGTACAACATTTCGCAGACCACGCCTACCGGAGGTCTAGCCTTCTACCTGTTCTCGCCAAACGGCTTGTCCGACTGGCTGTTCCCCATACTGTCCCCAGGGTCAGCACAGGCCATATTGCTCGGGCACAGCCCTCTTCAGGAATCAGTGCACATAATCGTGTTCCTTGGATTCATGGTTGTGGCAAGTATCATTTTCGCCAAGTTCTGGATTGAAACCACAAATATGGGCCCTGCATCGGTGGCAAGGCAGATCATGTCTAGTGGAATGCAGATACCCGGATTCAGGAGGGATCCAAAGGTTATAGAACGCGTCCTGCAGAAGTACATTCCGGCGATCACGGTGTTCAGCGGTGCTGCCGTAGGGCTGCTTGCAGCAGGTGCAAACCTCATCGGGACGGTTGGAAACACAAGCGGGACCGGACTGCTGCTGGCTGTAGGTATCGTGATCCAGTTCTATGAGGCCATGGGCAAGGAGCAGATGATGGAAATGCACCCGGTCATCAGGCAATTCTTTGTAGGTGGATAATGAGAGTAGTAATCACTGGTGTGGCAGGAGTAGGAAAATCAACTGTACTGGAGATTGTCAGGAAGAACACAGATTATGACATAATCAACTTCGGCACCCTCATGTTCGAGATGGCCAAGGATGTGAACCTGGTAAAGGACAGGGATGAGCTGAGAAAACTTCCGGTGGACACGCAGATTAACCTGCAGAAAAAGGCATCATCAGCCATAGGCAGGATGGAAAATGTGGTGGTTGACACCCACATGACCATCAAAACTCCAGACGGATATATGCCAGGGCTTCCAGAATGGGTTCTAAGGGAGCTCAAGGTAAGTTCATACTACCTTATTGAAGCAGACCCGGAGCTTCTTCTCAGGAGAAGGAACAATGACCCTTCCAGGAAGAGGGATGAGGACACTGTGGAGAGCATCACGGAGCACCAGCAGGTTAACAGGTCCTACGCCGCAGCCTATTCAGTATACACAGGCGCCACTGTAAACTTTGTCCAGAACGAAGAAGGAAAACCTGACATAGCAGCACAACATATAGTCAGGAGGTTGAAGCCGCAATGACCGAAATTCAGAAGAGGCCCCAGAGGCAGGCCACACAGAGGCCGCCCGCAAATGAAGCCATGTCAAAGATGATGAGGTTCCAGATGATTTACATGGCCATATCGCTTGTTTCCATATTCATCATTACAAACAACACGCTCCGCTCATACATAGGAAACGGACTCGGCGTTGTTCTTTTCCCGCTTGTTGGGTTCAACTTCCAGCTTCCGCTTCTTACGATCATACTTGTGGGGGTCATCATCGGGCTTCTCACATCCATTCCAAGATACGTTTTCACCGACTGGATCAAGATGGGCAGGATACAGAACAGGATGTCCGCATTCAACAAGGTCATGTCCGCTGCATACAGGAGCAACCAGAGAGACAAGGTCCAGAAGCTCCAGAAGATGAGGATGGAGATGTCCATGGAGCAGACAACTCTCAGCATGAACACAATGAAGCCTCTACTTGTTTTCACAATAATAACGCTGTTCCTCATTGCCTGGCTTTACTTCTTCCTGAGTGAACTGCAGTACCAGGTCATAGCATTCCCATGGAATTTCGAGATCAATGTTGCGACGGCCCACTTGTGGATCATGCCTTATTGGATCGTGGTTTACTTCTTCGCGATCATGGTGTTCAGCTACATCGTCACTATGATCATAAAATACTTCGACTTCACATACAAGATCAGGAGATTCGAGAGTACCAGTGAGAATGAAATTCACGATTAGTGGCCCCATCGGAAGCGGGAAATCCACGGTTGGAAAGATCCTGGCCAAGAATCTGGGATATGAATTCTTTTCGGGCGGTTATTTCTTCAGGGAGCAGGCAAAACAGCACGGCATGTCTGTGGAGGAATTCAACCTGTTCGCTGAGGACCACCCTGAGATTGACAGAAACCAGGATGACATGATTGCCGATTTCCTTTCAGGGCACGATGACATAGTGGTTGAATCAAGGCTGGCTGGATGGCTGTGCCAGATGCGCGATATCCGTGCCTTCAAGGTCTTCCTGACCGCCTCTTTTGAAACAAGGCTGGGGAGAATTTCCAGGAGGGAAGGCGAGAGGAAGGATCTGGCCGCACTTCTCAGGACCAGGGAGGAATCGGAGCGCAAGCGGTACCTTGAACTGTACTCCATAGATTACGGAAATACTGAAGTTTACGATTTGGTTATAAACACGGATACCCTATCAGCAAGTAAGGTCGCTGAACAGATTTATGATGCCTCGGGAATCAGAAAAAGCCAATGAGATAGACGGATTTGTTGTCATAGACAAACCCAAGGGCCCAACAAGCCACCAGGTTGATTACTGGGTACGGCAGATCATTGGAATGGAGAAGGTTGGGCACATAGGCACGCTTGACCCTGGGGTGACCGGAGTGCTGGTGATGGCACTTGGCAAGGCGACAAAGCTCATTGAAATCGCACATGAGCAGAAGAAGGAATACATCGCAGTGATGCGCCTGTACGCGGACCGTTCCCGGGAAGACATCGAAAGGGTTTTCAAGGAGTTTGAGGGCGAGATTTACCAGATTCCCCCAATGAGGTCTGCTGTTCTGAGGGCACTGAGGAAGCGCAGAGTATACTCCATGGACATAATGGAGATCAAGGAGAGGCTGATACTCTTCAGGGTTGAATGCGAATCCGGCACGTACATCAGGACACTCTGCACTGACATGGGTTACGCACTGGGATGCGGCGCCCAGATGGCGGAGCTGAGGAGAACCAGAACCGGAATATTTGATGAGGGTGACATGGTCACACTTCAGGACCTGGGGGATGCTGTGAAGTTAAGCAGGGATGGCTCTCCTGAGAAACTGCAGAAGATCATATTCTCCATGGATTACCTTTTCAGGGATTATCCCAAAATCATTGTCAAGAAATCATCCCTTCACACAATTGCAAGGGGCTCAGACCTCTTTCCAGGAGGGATCAAGGCCGTCATTGGCGAACCCGGCAGAGGTGCAAGGGTGGCCGTCCTTTCAGAGGGAAACGAGCTTGTGGGAACCGGGAAGATGCTTGTGAACCACAACGAGATAAGCGACATCAAGGTTGTGGATTTTGACCGCATTCTGATTGAAAACCCGGACCAGAAGAAGGCCCAGAGCAGGGAGAAGCCAAAGAAGGAACCGAGGCCAAAGGCACCTGTGAGAACCGGCAGGAACATTGCAGGGTCTAACTATCAGAAGGATGTAAGGAGCCGGAGGAATGCACCCAGCAAATTCAAAAAGAGGCCAGGTGGAGGTGAGAGGGATTACAGGAAGGGAACAAGAAGGCGCTAAGTGGTTCGGCAGAAGAGCCTCCGGGCAGATCATGGTGTTCAAGGACCTGGATGAAAATTATCCCGGGATATTCGACTCCCTCAGGGCCGGGGAAACAATAGACACAGAACTGGTGAAAAAGGATAATCTGCCTGATCTCAGGAAGCTCCTCATAGAATACGGGAAATACCGGATCAGGCAGGAATTCGCAGAGGACCAGTATGTGAGAAAGTTCTACGCGCTTGTCCCGGAACTGAACAAATCACTGAACCTCATTCTTGAAAAAGTCTCGAATTTTGGCCTGTTCACAGGAGTGAACTACGGTAACGAGGACCCCTGCGGATACTTCAAAAGGCTGAGGGACCTTGATCTTCCGGAGGATGTTTCTCAGGAGATGAACAGGATTTCTGACACCGCAGAATCAATATGCTCCCTCAAGGCTGAGACCCTGGAATTCCTGTCCGAGAAGGCCCGGCATTTCATGCCAAACACATCAGGGTTTGTTGGTGAGGAGATCGCAATAGACCTGCTCTATCACTCAGGGAGCCTGAGAAACCTTGCCATGATGCCGGCCAGTTCGATTCAGGTCCTGGGTGCGGAAAAGGCATTGTTCAAGCACATAGTCAACGGGACACCTCCGCCTAAACACGGAGTCATATTCAGGGTAAAGGGCATGTCATCGCTGAGAACCAGGGACAGGGGAAGGGCCGCAAGATTCATTGCGGGAAAGGTTGCAATAGCCCTCAGGGCAGATTATCTGGGCACAACACTTGACCTTACCAGGGAAACTGAACAGCTCAATAGGCTGCTCAATAGAAAAACTCAGTGATCAGGCTTCAGCTTGAGAAACTCTTGAGGTCGCTCTGCCTTGATACCTTGTCCTCGGGCAATGGAATTGGATAGTTCCCTGTTAGGCATCCAATGCACAATTTGTCCCTTCCCATTCCGATGCCATCAACCAGGCCGTCAATAGACACATAACCAAGGCTGTCCGCGCCTAACTCGTTCCTGATCTCTTCAACCGTCTTGTCCGCTGCAATGAATTCATTTTTGGTTTTCATGTCAACGCCAAAGAAACATGGTGCGATGACCTGGGGTGAACCGATCCTCACGTGAACTTCCCTGGCCCCATACTTCCTCAACAAGGAAATTATGTGATTCATGGTGTTTCCGCGGATAATGCTGTCGTCAATGAGGATCACTCTCTTGCCCTCTATCTCTGACCTGATGACGTTCAGTTTCAGTTTTATGGCAGATATTCTTGACTGCTGGGTGGGCATGATGAAGGTTCTGGCGGAAAACCTGTTCTTGATGAGCCCTTCGCTGTAAGGAATGCCTGACTCTTCAGAATATCCAAGGGCGTGCGCCCTTCCTGAGTCTGGTACCGCCACAACCACGTCCGCATCAACGGGATGTTCCCTGGCCAGAGCTTTTCCCAGATTCATCCTTGAGGTGAACACCTCGACATTGTCAATCACGCTGTCGGGCCTTGCAAAGTAAACATATTCAAACATGCAGTGTGCGATCTTCTTGCTTGGGAGTGTGAAAATTGAAGTGATCCCTTTTGGGGTTATCTCCATAAGTTCTCCCGGCTTGACATCCCTTATTTTCTCTGCACCCATCACGTCAAGAGCACAGGACTCCGATGCCACGATGTAATTGTCCCCGTACTTGCCGATGACAAGTGGCCTGAAGCCTATGGGGTCCCGCATCGCAAAAAGCCTGTCGTTGACCATCAGTGTTATGGAATAAGCCCCTTTGAGCTTGTCTGCTGCAATTCTCATGCCATTTGTGATGCCCTTGGCAGAAATCTCCCTGGCTATTTCCATGAGAAGAACCTCAGTGTCTGAAGTCGTGAGGAAGGTCATTCCCTGTTTCAGCAGTTCCTCCCTGAGGTAGTCTGCATTGGTAATTTCACCGTTATGGGAAACCGCCACATGGCCTATGGATGTTGTTGCAAGAAACGGCCCCGCGTTTTCCATGCCTTTGTCGCCGGCAGTGGAATACCTGGTGTGGCCTATTCCAATGTTTCCTGAAAGGTATTCAAAATCTTTTTTTCTGTCGTTGAAAACTTCGCTGACGAGACCCATCCCTTTCCTGACGTTGATGGAAGAAGAATGGAAAGTGGCAATTCCTGCAGTTTCCTGCCCCCTGTGTTGAAGGGTCTTCAGCGATGCTATAATTACTGGATACGCTGGTTCCTCACCAATGTATCCTACCACAGCGCAGTGATCACTTGGCTTTAGCCCATCTATATGATCTAATTCTGGCTGCGGGGAATCCACAGTGAGAGCACCTCTTTTGCCTGATGTGGTATGTATGGTGACCACATCTCCGACAAGTGATATGAACTTTCTTGCTGCTCATTTTTCCCATTACGGAAGTTCCATTGCTCATTCTTTATCACCTTTTGATGGGGAAACGAATATTACGTTGTCTCCTCTAACAAGAATCCTCTCATGAACATTTGTATTCTGGCCGTTAAGTGTTTCACTGGCGTTCTTGATCACGAGGTTCATGTATATGTCATAACCCTCAAGGATGCCAGAGTAACCTCTCCTGCCTTTGACGTCTACCAGAACGTTCTTGTCGATTGAACTCCTGAGAACATCCATAGGTTTATGCACGCTTGTCTGTGGCTTGGGCATTTCGATTCGTCGCTAAATTGGACGTTCGTATATAACTCTATTGACAGTCAATAGTTAAGCTGCTTTTGACTGTGCCTCAACAGCTTCCAGGCGTGGCCTTCATCGCAGAATTCCCTTTAAGGGATAACCAGCAACTTAATATGGCAACTTCATTTTTTTAATTGCTGTTCCAGGGATGAATTTGATGCAGAGGAAAAAGAGCAGTCTTGAAAAGGCAAGGATTGCTGAAGGTGTGCTTTCCATCTTGGGAGTATTTCTTCTTCTTGTAGGCCTGAATGCAAGATGGGCCGCAAACCACTTCCCTATCATCATCTATTTCGCAGTATTCCTCTCATTTGCCATTCTTGGGATGCTGTTCTACTTTATTGCAAAACTCATGGCACACCTGCGTCGGGCCCGCAATGAATCGCAGGGTGCAGGCTTTGTCTCTCCCCCTCTAAGGATGTTTCTTGGTGTTTCATTTATATCCTCTGTGGTGGACGCCCTTTATGCTACACTGAACCATTCCTGGAATGATCTCACATTTGGCATATTGATGGGGCTCCTTTTTGGAATCGCCACCATACCTTTCCATGTTTTGCACACTGAATATGCACGTGCAAAGGTCGGTTAGGAAAAATGCAGAATACTTATATTCATCAAACCAATAAGGCGAAAGCGCAATAAACATGACATGCAGGCAATCTGCAAGGGAAACCTGTCATGTCAAGCATAACCACAGGTGAATATATTGAAGTTGCCCAAGATAGTCAACATGTATTGTCCGTCGTGCAAAAAGCACACTCCTCACGAAGTAGAGAGAGTTAGGAAGAGAAAAGCCAGTGAATTCAGGGCTGGTCAGAGGAGATTCAGAAGAGTTACCTCCGGTTATGGAGGTTTCCCAAGGCCAAAATATGAAGGCAGGGAGAAGCCAACAAAGAGAGTTTCCCTGAAGTACAAATGCCAGACCTGCAAGAAATCTGTGACTCCTCCTAGCATCAGAGCAAAGAAGTTTGAACTGGTGGAGGTGCAGTAAATATGGCGGATGAAAGATTCACAAAACCTAAAAGCATTGGGAACAAGTTCCTCAACATTAAATGCAAGGACTGCGGAAATGAGCAGGTAACATACACCAAGATTTCTTCAACGGTAGTATGCAACATCTGCGGAGCGACACTGGCAAGACCGACCGGTGGAACTCTTGAACTTGCCGCAGAAATCATAGGCGACGAACAATGAAGAAAGACCTTCCTGAAGTCGGCGATCTCGTAGTCGTTACGATCAAGGAAGTGAAGGGATTTGGCGCCAACGTCAAGCTTGAGGAGTACCCCGGCACTTCAGGATTCATTCACATAGCAGAAGTGGCAACAGGCTGGGTCAAGCATATCCGTGACTATCTGAGGGAAGGCCAGAAGACCGTCTGCAAGGTTTTGAATGTAGACAAGGGCAGAGGCTACGTGGACCTCTCACTGAAGCGAGTCAATGAGCACCAGAAGAGAGAAACCGTGGCAAACTGGAAGAATGACCAGAAAGCCGAGAAACTCCTTGAAATTGTGGCGTCTCAAATTGGAATTTCAGTGGACCAGGCAGAGAAACAGTTCGCAAGTGATCTGAGGGAGCAATATGGTGCACTCTGGGATGCATTTGAAGATGCATCTGCAAGTGAGGAATGGCTTCCCGAGAAGGATGGCGAATGGAAGGCTGCCTTCGAGAAGATTGCAAAGGAGAATGTGGTTCTGCCATACATCAAGATAGGTGGTTACGTTGAGGCATACTCACTGGAATCAAACGGTGTCGAGGCACTGAAGCAGGTCCTTCAGTCAGCTGTTGATGAGAACGTGAAGATACAGTATGCCGGAGCCCCAAGATACAGGATCACTGTAACTGACAAAGATTATAAATCAGCCGAGGATGTCTTGAAGAAAGCAGTTCAGAAGATTACGGACTCATCAAAGAAGAAAGGCGTGATAACTGAATTCACTAGGAAATAATCGCTGGGAAAAATGCGTTCTCTCATAAGAAAATGTAGGAATTGCCAAACTTATACGATGGAGGAAAACTGCCCCAAGTGCGAAGGCTTTGCGGATGTGGCCCTTCCAATGAGGTATTCTCCAGTGGATAAGTTCCAGAGATTCAGATTGAAGATTGAAGAAGAGTGATAACATGGAAAAGATCATATTAAACCAGTATAAGAGACCAAGACTGACGGCCCCAGTGCTGATTGGAGGTCTGCCTGGAATAGGAAACGTGGGAAAGATCGCTGCAGAATATCTTATTGAAAAGCTCAAGATGGAGAAGCTGGCTGACGTCTATTCACAATACCTGCCACCCCAGGTCTTCATAGACGATGATGGAGTGGTCAGGCTTGTTAGAAACAGCATTTATTACAAGAAGCTCCGTGGAAAGAACGATCTGCTTGTCCTGGTAGGAGACTTCCAGGGGACCACTCAGGAAGGTCAGTATGAGATCTCCCACCTCGTTCTTGAACTGGCACAGAAACTCAATGTCTCATTCATCTATACTCTTGGAGGCTACAGCACAGGCAAGATTGTTGAAACACCCAGGGTGCTTGGTGCAGTGACCGATATGGAATTCCTTGAAAATCTCAAGGAAAACGGAGTAGTGTTTCCCAAAGGCGAGCCGGGAGGTGGAATTGTGGGGTCAGCAGGAGTAATGCTTGGCCTCGGCAAGGAAATATTTTCCATGAACGGTGCATGCCTCATGGGGGAAACTTCAGGCTACTTTGCTGATCCAAAAGGTGCCCGGGAAATTGTCAGGGTACTTAGCGACGTGCTTGAGCTGAAAATCGACCTTTCCGAACTTGAGGAAAGAAGCAAGCAGATCGAGCAGATCACAGAGAAGATGCAGGATGATGTCCAGGCAAAGGCGTCCCAGAAGGATGACCTGAACTACTTCGGATAATCGTCCGTCATTTTATCATATATTTTCTTTCTTAACCATCTCTTTAAATGCAAATCCAGTCATGGGGGCTTGTAATCCAACCATTGCATCCAGAATCAACCCGCAAAGTAATTTAAACAAGATAATTATTGGACTTCAATGGCTCCCAGAAAAGCCACTATCTCTGAATTCAGGGAAACTTCAATTTCTGAATTCTTTGAGAAGAACAGGCAAATTTTAGGTTTTGATTCTGCTCAGAAATCACTCTTCATGATTGTCAAGGAAGCGCTCGACAATTCCCTTGATGCGTGCGAAGAGCATGGCATACTGGCCGAGGTTTCCGTCACCATTGATAAGGGGGATACGGATGAATTCACCGTAACCATTGAGGATAATGGGCCAGGAATAGAGAGGAAACAGGTTCCAAATGTTTTTGGAAAGCTGCTTTATGGCTCCAGATTCCATTCTTTTAAGCAGTCAAGGGGCCAGCAGGGCATAGGAATCACGGCTGCAATTTTGTATGGGCAGATCACAACGGCCCGCCCTTCTTACATCAAGACCAAGAGGGCCGAAGATGATGTGGCCTATGAATTCAGCCTTGGAATCGATGTCAAGGGGAACAGGGCCGACATCCACTCCGAAAAACCAGTCATATGGGACAGACCCCATGGGACCATTATAAGCGTGCCTGCCAAGGGCAAGTACCAGGTGGGCAAACAGTCAATTCTGGAATACGTGAAGGAATGTGCCGTTGCAAACCCCAATACAACACTGAGGCTCACCGATCCTGATGGAAAGACCTATGAGATAACAAGGGTGACCGAAGAGCTATCCAAGCCGGGCGTTTCCATCAAGCCACATCCCCTTGGGCTTGAACTTGGGGATATAAATTCACTTTCGAAAAACACTGAAGCCAGAGACCTGGTAAAATTCCTCAAGGAAGAATTCAACAGGATCAGTGACAAGGTTGCAGGGGAGATACTGGATCACGCAGGCCTTGACCCAAAGAAGAAACCATCTGAGCTTTCACTACAGGAAGTAAAAAGGCTGAAGGAGGCATTCCAGGCGGTCAAGCTTATGCCCCCTCCCACTGACTGCCTTTCACCACTGGGAAAGGAATTCATAAAGAAAGGCCTCAAGAGCGTTTATGGAGAGAATCACCCATCACACTATGGAAAACCTGTGACACGGCCAATATCAGTGCACAACGGCAATCCATTCTCTGTTGAAGCTGGAATCGTGTATGGTGGGGACCTCCCCTCCGACCAGCCAATCAGGGTTGTGAGATTTGCAAACAAGGTTCCCCTGCTGTATCAACCCGGTGCCTGCGCCATAAACAAGGCAATTTCTGAAATCGACTGGAGGCAGTACGGGTTTGACCAGAAGGGAGGGCAGGGGCTCCCCTTTGGACCAGCAATAGTATTTGTCCATGTTTATGGGGTCCGCATACCATTCACTTCCGAATCCAAGGAAGCCATAGCTAACGTGCAGGCGATCATCGATGAGGTCACCCTCTGCCTGAGGTCACTGGGAAGGGGCGTCAAATCGTTCCTTGGGAAGAAAGACAAGAGGGCCAAGATCTATGAAAAATTCAGGCTTGTGAACACTTTGATTCCGGAAATCGGGAAGAAGGCGGCAGACATCCTGGGGAAGGAAGTTCCCAATCTGGAACCCGTGATTTCCAAGATAGCAAACGTGGTATTTGTCACCGAGGAATTCAACAAGACAGAAGCAGGCCTGAAAGTCGATCTGAGACTTATAAACTACACAAGGAAGAAAGTCACCATGAAACTTTATGCTGATCCACCCACCGGAGACTATGATGGCCCGGAGCTGGTGTGGGAGATCAAGGACCTGGATCCCGCGGGGGAGTTCAGGGAATCATTTGAATTGACCGGACCAATTCCAGACTATCCGGGAACCAATTATTACTTTACAGGGATAGACCCTGTCAGGATACAGGGTGCAGAATTGCTCCCGGCAGATTTTGAGACAGAAGGGGTAAGTATTGTGGAAACACAGGAGAATGAAGCATGAGCGCTGAAGGAACATCTAGCAAACTTGAAGAACTGGTCACAGGGATATATTCAATGCTGTCATCAGGGAGCATTCCGGAGGTTTCAATCCCTTCCCGCAGCAAGGAAAACATAGTTTTGGACCCCCTGCTGTCAGTATGGAAGTATGGAGATTCCAGGGTCACGAGGTCCAGCAAGGCAGTGGACGGTGCAGAATACATGGTCAAGATGCTCCACATGGTGGGTTTCATAAGGGAAATGCTCAGGGAAAGCAAATCTTCCACCCTCAGAGAGATGTACTACATATCTGAGGGTTGGAACCTTGGAAAATTTGGCACTCAGGACGAGTCAAACCTCATGGCTGAGGACCTGGAGGTGCTCAGCACCCTCCTTAGGGAAGACTTCAAGCTGAGGCCTGAGGAAAATGGTGCCAGCATAATGGGCGACATCACCATTGAGGAAAAAACCAGGAAAGGGGAATTCAAGAAGATCAACTGCAGGGATGATGTTGGCGACGGCGGATACGGGATACCTTACAGTGTCGAGGAAGATAAACTGAGAATAAAAAGCGTCAATGCCAAGTTTGTCCTGGCAATTGAAACCGGCGGTATGTTCGACAGGCTGATCGAGAATGGATTCGATGAGGCCAGCCAATGCCTGCTTGTGCACCTGAAGGGCCAGCCGGCCAGAAGCACAAGGAGGCTCCTCAAGAGGATTAATGAGGAACACAATGTCCCCATTTATGTGTTCACTGATGGCGACCCATGGTCATTCCGGATATATGCCTCAATAGCCTACGGAGCTATCAAGACAGCACACATCTCACATTATCTTGCGGTTCCAACTGCCGAGTATATCGGTATCACAGCCAGTGACATCCTGAACTACGATCTCCCCACAGACAAGCTCAGTGATCAGGACATAACTGCACTCAACTCGGAAAAGAATGACCCCAGGTTCCAGTCTTCCCAGTGGATAGATGAGATAGACACTATGCTGCACATAGGGAAGAAAGCTGAGCAGCAGGCCCTGGCAAAATATGGACTGGATTTCGTGACTTCGACGTATCTGCCGGAGAAATTATCACAGTTGAACGGTTACACTTGGTGAGAACAATGAAGGTTGCCCTAGTTCAAATGTCTTCAAGCAAGGACAAGCAGCAAAACCTGGAACGTTCGCTCGAACTACTTGACCAGGCACTCAAAGGAAAGCCCGATCTGGTGATTTTCCCGGAGTACCAGATGTATTCCCCAGATTACGATGACCCGGAGGGACTGGCGGATGCCTCGGAGGCCATGGATGGCAACTTCATATCGACATTCTCCGAGAGGGCAAGGAAGGATGAAGTGAAAATCCTGATCAACTTCGCAGAGAGCAGTTTCGGCTCCCTGAAGCCATTCAACACCTCAATAATGATCGACGACCTCGGCATGATAATCGGAAAGTACAGGAAACTTCACCTTTTTGATGCTTACCAGAAGCTTGAGAGCAGCCTTTACGATCACGGCCGGATGCCCCCAAACATTCTCAAGACTAACATGTTCAAGATAGGCCTCCAGATCTGTTATGACCTGAGATTCCCTGAACCCGCAAGGTACCTTTCACTCCAGGGGGCACAGATTCTTTCATATCAGGCAGGCTGGTATGCTGGGGAAAGGAAGCTGGACATCTGGAAGAACCTGATCCGCACAAGGGCCATAGAAAACGGCACCTTTGTTCTTGGGACAGCACAGTGCGGACCCAATTTTACCGGGCATTCCATCGCGGTTGACCCATACGGCGACATCTTGGCTGAGGCCGAAAATGAAGAAACGGTGGTCGAGGCTGAACTTGACTTTGCCGTACTGAAGAAGTATGCGGAGGATGTGCCAATGATGAAGCAGCGCAGAAAAGACCTTTACGATGTGTCAGGACTGTAGTGCTTCAAGGAATCTCCTGAATTCAAGATAATCCTTGACCCTGTATTTGGCAGAGGTCTCGCCATTTCCCACCTTTATGGTGAAGGCGTCCTGGTTCAGAATAAACGCATCCTCGTCAGTTTTATCGTCTCCAGCAATCAGGGCTGGCCTGCCTTTTCTGATCTTTTTTATGGCATCCCCCTTGTTCGGCCCGGGGATCCTGATTTCAACAATCATCTTGCCTATGTAGCAGGACATCCCCATCTCCTCCGCGATGGCACATATTTCCTCATCGAGCTTCTTGTGGAGTTTCTGGTCAAGATGCCATTTTGTGAAGACAACCCCTCCATCCTTGTTCATCAGGTGAACACCCGGGAACCTCAGCGCAAATTCCGTTTTCCTCTCAAAAACTTCATCGCATTTTTTCCTGTATTCCTCATACCCTTCCACAGTGGTGAGTTCACCAGAAGTCAGGGCAACCAGGGCACCGTGCAGTGCTATGAGATTGTACCTTGTTCCCACAAATGTGTTCATCTCCCGGAGAGATCTTCCTGTGACAAGATAGAGTTCATGCCTGTCCCTGATGTAATCCAGAATCTTCAAGAGGGGAAGGTCAGGGAAAGATTTCTCAGGTTCTTTTATGATGGGCACCAGTGTTCCATCATAATCCAGGAAAACTACTGCCTGGGCGTTGCCCTCATCTCTGAATTTGCTGACTAGCTCCTGAATCTCCAAGTGCTTCACTCTTTTGTTTTAACAGCCGCCCTGCAGCTCCCTTTATCTCATCCAGCCACCAGTTGAGGTCCCTGGAGCTCACGCTTTCCTTGAGACCTGTAACCCTTGAGGTTATCTCATTTTCATCCATGTTCATGGCGTAGTGAATCTTGTCGGCGATCTCATTGATGTCGTAGGGATTGACCTTTAACGCATCATCAAGTGCATAAGATGACCCTGCAAATTTAGAAAGTATCAGGACGCCTTTTCTGGTTGCAGACACAAACTCCTTGCTCACCAGGTTCAGGCCATCTATGAGGGGTGTTATGAGTCCCACATCTGCAGATCTGTAATACTTCATCAGCTGCTTGTCTGTGACTTTCCTGTACATGTAGATTATGGGTTGCCAGGAAAGGTCGGCGTGCATTCCATTGATCCTGCCCACAGCCATCTCAAGTTCCTTCCTCATTTCCCTGTACTCTGACACCGAGGACCTGCTCGGAGTCACAATCATGACGTAGCTGAATTTCTTTGCATCCTGGGGGTATTTCTTTATCATGGCCTCTATGGCCAGAACCCGGTTGGTCAGGCCCTTGGTATAGTCCAGCCTGTCAATGCTGAATATAAGTTTCTGGTTGTTCTTCAGCCCTATGCCTTTTGTGGAGCCAGTGTCCGGCTTATAGTACGATGTGTCAATGCCAAGTGAAAAAGTGAAGAGCCCTTCTTCCAGGTGTTCAGAGTAAGGCATCAGGCTTTCGCTCGATTCGGCAAAGTTCTTCCTGTAAAGGTCTGTATGAAAGGTTATCATGTCGGAGGAGGTCATCCCCTCCAGAAGGTCATGTGCGTGTGGAAGCGTTGAAAAGAATTCACTGGCGACCCATGGAATGTGCCAGGTGAAAATTATGAAGTTTTTCAAATTCCTGTCCCTGAGCATCTTCGGCACCAGCATCAGCTGGTAGTCATGAATCCAGAGGACCTGATCCTCCTTCACTTCACTTCTTACAGCCTCTGCGAATCTCTCATTGATGAGTTTGTAAAATGAGAATCCGGTCGGGCTGTTTTTCATCCTTCCCCTGAAGTAATGGAAGAGCGGCCAGAGTTTCCCGTTTGCATAATCGTCATAGAATCCCCTTCGTTCCTTGGCGGACATAAAAACCCTTACGATCCTGTATCCTTCGTGTTCCTCAACGGGGTATTTCCTGTCCATGCTTCCGTCTCCCCAGCAGACCCATGTTCCACCTTCCTGCTTCATGGCCCTGCTGAGAGCAGTTGCCACACCCCCGACATTGACCCTTACTGTTTCACGTCCCTCAAATCCCTCGTGGGAAATAGGGCACCTGCTTGTGACAATAAGGTAACTCATATTTTATAAAGTTAGATCTAATATTTAACTGGTCAGGTCAGGCACAACACTATAGCTTGGGCAGAAGCTCAGAAACCATTTTATACTGCCCTATAATTTAGTGTTCGTGACGGCCATAGTGGTAGGGTCACACCCGGTCTCATTCCGAACCCGACGGTAAAGCCTATCACGTTTCACATGCGTACTGTCTTCCGCGAGGGGATGGGAACTGTGATTCGCTGTCACACCTCTTATTATTAATTTTTGAAATTCTCATTGGTCATAGCCAATTCCCGGCCACCCATATATTTGCTTACAGGAGGTCGACTATGCATCCTGGAATCAAAGGCAAAGAAAATATGCCCATTGCAACACATTTCAAGCCATATAAATGTGCTCACAAAGTGATGATATGTTCTGTTAATATGAGTAAAGGCATTTTTTATATTGGAACCACCCCACGAGCTGGTAAGTTCTTCAACGGTGCCTGCAATGATATACATAGAGCATGTCTCGAAGTCATATTCTCCTGATTCTCCTCCCGCAGTGGACGACCTTTCCCTGGAGATAAGGGATGGGGAGATCTTGGGCCTGGTTGGACTGAACGGGGCAGGAAAGTCAACCACAATCAGGATGTCTTCGGGTATCATTCTGCCATCAAAGGGACAGATAACTGTGGATGGTTATGATATCGTCAGGGACAAAGTGAAGGCTTCATCCCTCATTGGCTGGATACCAGAAGCCCCCAACTTTGAGCCAAATGCGAAACCCATGCCGCTGATGAGATACTTCGCGGGCTTCTATGATCTGGGAGACAGGAAAACAGACGATCACATAATGGATCTGCTTGACCAAGTTGGTTTGAAGCCGTATCTTTCCAGAAAACTCAATACATATTCACACGGAATGAAGAAGAGGTTTTCAATCGCAGAATCACTGATCGGGGACCCACAGAATATATTCTTCGACGAGACCCTCAATGGGCTTGATCCGGAAGGAGTCATATTTGTAAGGAAGCTGATAAAGTCGCTGAAATCCAGGGGCAAGGCAATACTCCTTTCCTCCCACATTCTCATGGAGGTTCAGAACATCGCAGACAGGGTTGCCATCATCAGCCATGGGAAACTTGTCAAGACACTCACAAAGGATGAGATGAAGAGCCTTGGAAGGGAAGCGATCCACATCACGCTGGACAATCCGGATGACAAACTGGTCGGCATGCTGGCAGAATACGGGCAGGTAACCACTTCGGGTGGTGAGTTCACCATTACGGACCTGTCCGTTTCCAGAAACGATTACCCGGATATCGCATCCATGCTGGTCCAGAATGGGTACCGGGTTCGGAATTTCAGCAGCACCGGAGTAAGCCTTGAGGAGTACTTCATAACACTGGTTGGTGGTACACTCTGAGGCCAATAAGCTATGAAATCCGCAGGACTCTTACAAGCAAGTTTGTCCTGCTTATGATAGTGGCAATTGTGGGCATATCATCCGTTCTTGCCTATGAGACATCGGCTACATACAATTCTTCCTCATTCATCTCAAGGACACCACATGTCAACTATGGAAATTACCAGTCAAGCGGCAACGCGACTCTGGTATTCTACGCCTATGACCCATCGGGAGAGCCTTACCCGGGGCTACATCTTCAAGCTTATGCCCAGAATGACACATCCTACAGCCTCATTTCAAATTCAGCAGGCTTTGCCAATATCACCCTGCCCTACAACTCTTCCAGCCCGGCATATGCATACAATTATTCCTATACCATCTTTGGCCAGAGCATATCCGTACCCAAAACTTCTGTGGCCATAAACCCTGTTTTCCAATACAGTGGGTATAGCATAGTTCCCAGAATGGTTGAGAAATCCAACACTTCCAACTTTGGTTTCCAGCTGCTGTATGTTGGCCCCAATGGGGCAGCTGCACCTCTTTCAAACATAAGTGTGGCACCGTATCCGCAGGCTTCCACCAGTCAGCAGGCCATTGAAAATGCCACCTACTCCATCCAGGCCTCCGGTTTCACCGTCATGAACCTCTTCCCCGCCATACCTGCAAGTGCCTACAACCAGACTTTCGGGCTAGCGATCGTGAGTGGTGGCCAGAATGTCACCCCAACGGGGCCGGCTGCCTACCCGCTTGGACGCCTGTCGGTTTACACACCGACGACTCAGGAGACAATCCAGAACCTCGTATTCAATGGAGTCGGGCCCATTCTGGGATTTCTGATCCCCATACTCGGAGTCTTTGCCGCATATCTGACCTACGGAAAGGACAAGACAACGGGGGTTCTTGAATCTGTCCTGAAGAGGCCGGCCACCAGGCAGGGGCTCATATCTTCAAGGTTTCTGGCAAATTCAGTTTCCATAGTGGTTTCAGTAGTGGTGTCATTGATCATTACAGACCTCATTCTGCAGTATTACTTCTCAATAGCCCTCTCGGCATACTTTTCGCTGTTCTTCATATGGACTTACGTGGTGGAGGGGCTATCATTCCTGGCCATCATCTACATGTTCACTCACATGGTGAAATCACAGACTGCCCTGCTGGGCATATCCATAGCGGTGTTTGTTGTAATGGCACTTTTCTGGTCTATCATTCCACTGACTGTTCTGGCCGCGCTCAACGTCTCTCCTGCAAGCTCAACCTACATTTTTACGTCGGTGGGGTTCAACTATGCCAGCCCGTCTGGTTATTCCAGCCTCGTGCAGTTCCTGTTCACAGATCACATCGGGCTTATTGGCTCCCTGAGTGCTAATCCGGCGGCTTATGCGGTCACTGAACCCCTTCTTCTGATCGCTGGCATTCTCTGGATAGCTGCTCCCTTTTTGATCGCATATTACCTGTCCGGAAAATACGATTGAATCCTGCAACCCTTTCATGCAACGGTGGAACGGACCTTTGTCCTATCCTGGCCCATCAAAATGGGTCGCAAAAGCCTTAATCAACGATGTTCAAATGTCCAAAGAATTTGAGGAATGTAAGCCTTGTAACCATTGTTTCCACATTCAGGGGCCTCGGGTATTCTTCCATCTGGATATACAGCGCCCTTTATCTCAGGACCATACTGGGCCTGTCGATTTTCCAGGATGGCCTCATCATAACAATAGGCTCCTCAATTGCCGCTATTCTTCAGATTTATGGGGGAATTCTTTCGGACAGGTTCGGCTACAAGCGGACAATAATAGTGTCCTTCCTCTCAGTAATGGCCATCTTGATCCTGATAATATCTTCTCCAACAGCAAGGTATTCCACAGTATGGTTTCCCATACTTTTCGTATTTCTGATGGTTGCAAACTCCGTCCAGATGCCAGCCACTGCCGCCATTGTTTCACAGGACAGTGAGGTGAAACTTAGGGGGTTCTCAATTCTCCGGATAGGGAACAACATCGGGTGGGGCATAGGGCCTGCAATGGGCGGCTTCCTCATACATTTCACAGGATTCTACTTCCTGTTTGTGTTTGCAATAGCCACTGCACTGGTTGGGGTTGTTGTTGCCAGCTTCATAAAGGACGTCAGGGCATCCCATGATGTGGTCGTGAAGTTTCACGCTGGAAATGCCATGCTCATGGTCCTTGCGGTTTCAGCACTCCTGCTCTTTGTGGTACAGTCACAGGAAACGGTTACACTGTCAAACTATGTGAAGATCCTGAGGGGGCTCAACTATGTGGAGATGGGGATAATTTACCTTGCGAACGGAGTGGCAGTGATCCTGACCCAGGGAATCGTTTACAGGGCTTCCAGGAAAATAGGAAATTACTGGTCCTACATAATTGGCGGCTTCCTCTATTCTTTTGGGTTTTTCTCGTTCGCCTTCTTCAGTGGGCTTGGAGGCATGCTGCTTGCCACAGTAATCTACACATTCGGTGAGGATTTTGCCTTCCCCGCAGGTTTTGCCATGGTCTCCCTAGTGTCCAAGCCTGAAAACATTGGGAGGAATATGGGCACATACAACGCATTCATATCCGCAGGCAGGGCACTGGGCCCGCTGCTTGGGGGATATGTACTTAGCGTAACACTTGATCCCTTCAGGATATGGGGAATAACAACGCTTCCAGGTTTCATTGGCGTCATTGTCATACTGATAATATTCAGGGGGAAGTCCTCCCAGATCCAGGAAAAGTACAGTGTTGAAAGTGGATGAGTCCTCAATGATACGGATCAGTTTCTGAAAGAGTCGGCCCTGAAGAGGAAACTGTCAAAATTCCTTTCCGCCTCTTCCCTCTTTGGTTTCAGGGATTCCAGCAGTCCGTTGATGATGTCTGCAGACATCTGCTTCATTTCTCCGCTTAGAATTTCACCTTTTCTGTACTGTTCATAAACCCTGTCAGTCTGGGCGGTATCTGTCTGAAGCATTCTGTAAACATTGAATGCAAAATCCACATCAGGGTTTGCCCCATATTTCCTCTGTTCCTCCGCAGTTTCCCTGCCGCCTGAGAATGCATACTTCATCAGCTTCTTCCTTACCATTTTGGGTGAATCATCGAGGTATATCCCGCTGTTGATGTCGGAAGATGACATCTTGCCGCTTCCCTTGAGTGATGGGATGAACTTGGATATCATGGAAGAGGGCTTGTGGTACCCCAGTTTCGGAATCACATCCCTGGCCACCTTGAAGTGAGGGTCCTGGTCTATTGCGTGAGGTATGAGGCACCTCACATCCCTGCCGCTGAGGGCAGGTATGAGAAAAGCTGGCACAGCCTGCATGCTGGTGAAGAAATACTTCCCAATGTTGTCGCTGTCAGTAAACCCGAAAACCGCCTTTGCGGTTGATGCAGTGATGTGCCTCGAAACTCTCATGGCCTCCGGGTAGAGCAGTCCAGCCTGCTCTGAATCAATCAGTATATGCGTCTTGTCCGGGTCGAACCCGAGGCTCAGAATGTCAAGTATGTTGTCTCTGGTGGTTTCCCGGATTTCATCCCAGGTGATGTCCCTGAACAGGAACTTTTCATCATCTGTAATCTGGATCACGAGATCGACGTTGAACTTCTCCTGAAGCCACTTGGTAAAGAGGAAGGGCAGCAGGTGACCGAGGTGCATTTTTCCGGATGGCCCCCTGCCGGTGTACAGATAAAACGGCTTTCCTTTCTTGTATTCATTCAGAAGGATGTCCAGGTCCCTGTGGGCATAGAAGATTCCATACTTTAGAAATGGGTGCACCTCGCCAGTGACATCCCTGATAGAATTGAGCAAGGCCTCATCTATGAGTTTTGCTCCAAACTCGCGGGCGATTCTGCTGTAGTCTGTCTCCTGCAGTTCCCCTGAAACTTCCCAGGGCGTCACATCCATTTTTTCAGCCAAGTGGTATCTCTCCTGTCGCTCCTTTGCTGGACTTATGTGCAGCCATTCCTTAAGAGTTCGCTTTCAGGGCACCGTTACTTTTGCGTCTTCATGAACAGGTCCTTTTCCATTGCGCTTTTCAGCCTGCCCAGATCGTCAGGCTTGAAAACGCCGTACTCTGTTATGAAGGCAGTGACATATTTCGCAGGGGTCACATCGAAGGCGGGGTTTCTTGCATGGCTCAGTTCGGGCCCCAGCCTCATTTCGTTCACCAGGAGCACTTCATCTTCGGATCTTTCTTCAATCGGGATGTCCTTTCCCGAAGACAGGGAAAAGTCAAAAGTGCTGCCGGGGGCAGCCACGTAGAATGGAATTCCATTCTCTCTTGCAACCACTGCCTTTTCATAAGTTCCTATCTTGTTGGCGAAATCTCCGCTTGCGGTTATCCTGTCTGCGCCCACGATTGCAAGGTCGATCTCGTTCCTGCTCATGTAATGCCCCGCCGCGTTGTCAGCAATGATTGCATGGTCGATCCCTTCCTGGCCAAGCTCCCATGCGGTGAGCCTTGCGCCCTGAAGCCGGGGCCTCGTCTCGTCCACGAAGACGAAGATGTTCTTTCCTTCTTTTTTTGCGAATCTCATTGGAGCCAGTGCAGTTCCCCAATCAACCACAGCCAGGGCGCCTGCATTGCAGTGGGTCAGTATCCTTGAATCCTTGGGAATGAACTCATTGCCGTATTCCCCGATTTTCTTGCATCTACCGCTTATCTCGTTTGAATACCTGTTTGCTGCTGAAAGGTCAAACTTGTTGGCTTTCATGAAATCAATTGCCTTGAAGAGGTCATAGGCGGTGGGCCTTGTTCCTCTTATCTTCTCCACAACGGCTTCCATGTCTTCTCCCTTGATCTGTGCCATTGCAAGCCCAAAGGCGGCTGCAACACCAATTGCAGGTGCTCCCCTCACGACCATGTCCTTAATTGCGAACGCAACATCATCAGAGGTCTTTGCATCAAAGATCTCCACCTTGTCTGGAAGCTTTCTCTGGTCAATCAGCCTAACAGTGTCATTTTCGTACCAGACCGCGAAAAGGTGCTTGACTTCGCCATCAATGTTGACTTTCATCAGTCTGTGATGCTGACCTGAAATATATGGGTTACCGGTCAGTGTTTTGGAAGGATTGCAAATTTCCTGAAAAGATCTGTGTCTGGCGGTGGGGCAATGTCCCCGAAGGGCTGGTTCATGTATCCCTCCGGATTCTCCTCATGTAGAATGAGCTTTCTGAAGAGAAAGTTGTGAATTGCGGGGACCTCGTAACCTGATACGAGCCTGACAAGCTCCTTGGTTCTTCTGGACGCTTCATCCGATTCAGGTATGCCTTTGGCAATCATTGCCGTGTTAAGGGAGAAGTTCGCCGTGGAACACACTCCTCCATGTGCGCCTGCCTCCAATGATTCCTTGAGCATTGCATCCTTGCCCTGAAGCACCTTTAGGCCCTTGATCTTCAGGAATTCCCTGAAAACGCTGAAATCATTTCCGCTGTCCTTAATTCCAACCAGGCCTGAATACTGCTCCTTGAGTTCTTCCACCATGCCAGGTGCGAGAGTGTAGCCGCTAAGGGAAGGGTTGTTGTAAACGTAGAAATCCGAATCGAAGGCTTCCATGAGCAGGCCGAAGTAACTCCTGATGGAGTTTTCGCTGTACTTGTGGTAGTATGGGTTTATGCTTACCAGGTTTCTGTAACCAAGATCAATGGCATACTTCCCGAGTTCTATAGTTTCTGCGACATTGTTCCTGCAGATTCCTGCGTAGAGCTCCATTCCTGCAGTCTCTTCCGAGACTTCCTTCAGGACCTCTCTGTGCTCCGCCATTGAAAGCGAGGCAAAGCCTCCCGTGGAACCGCCTGGAAACAATCCGTCAAATTGGTTTTCATATGCATAGGAGACGAATGACCTGATGGTCTCCCTGTCCAGTTCGCCTTTTTTAAAAGGCGTGATCATCGGTATGATAATCTTGGCCATGGTGTAGTTTATGATATTGCCTTTATTTAATAATCCGCAAAGTACGTTCAAACTAAAATAAACAAATGCTTATATAACTGCCTTGGCTATCCGCTTATGATTGAGATCAAGGGTCTCACCAAGCTCTACAGCAAGAACAACCCCCCGGCGGTAAGCAACCTCGATCTCGAAATTAACGACGGGGAGATTCTTGGCTTTGCTGGTCTTAATGGGGCAGGAAAATCAACTACCATCAGGGTGGTTTCGGGAATTATATTCCCAAGTGGCGGAAGTGTGTCAATTGACGGCCATGACATTGTGAAGGATAAGATCAGAGCTTCACGAAACGTTGGCTGGGTTCCAGAGCTTCCAAATTTTGAGCCCAACGCCAAACCAATCCCACTTCTCAGGTATTATGCAGGTTTCTATGGGCTGCACGGCCCGGAGCTGGAATCAAAGATTGAGTCCCTCATGAAGAGGTTCAATATCTGGGGGGCCAAGAACAAGAAACTCAAGGACTACTCACAGGGAATGAAGAAAAGATTTTCCATAGCAGCTGCAATGATCGGGGACCCCAACAACTACCTCTTTGACGAGACCCTTAATGGCCTGGACCCGGAAGGGGTCAGGAACATGAGGTCACTTATCCTGCAACTGAAAAAGGAAGGAAAATCAGTATTCCTTTCGTCACACATCCTCTCGGAGCTTGAAAACATTGCAGACAGGATCGCCGTCATAAGGAAAGGGGCCCTTGTCAAGGTGGTTGACAGGAGCGAGCTCAGGAATCTGGGCTCAATAGTGGTTAAGATCAAGATTGAGAACCTGGACAACGGGGCAGTGAGCTTGATGGAGAAATACGGCAACGTTGACGTAGAGGGGAATTCTGCAGTGGTCAGAAACCTTTCAGTGGATTCCTACGAGGCATGGAAAGTCAACAGTGAACTGGCAAAAAACGACTACAAGGTATCCTCATTTGAGGTTACAGGAGAAGAGCTTGAGGATTACTTCCTTGATTTGGTGGGTGACGCCCAGTGAGGGATTTCATCTACGATTTCAGGCGCACGCTAACTGGCAGGTTCACCATAGTCATGATCATCCTGATCATACTGGCAACGCTTGGAATAACCTATGCAGCAGTGGCTCTGACTTCCAGCTCAACCTCCTCGCCCGGTTCCAGTGCGTACGTGATGCCAGAGATTTACCAGAGTTCAGGAGGATACAACATCACTGATTATGTGGTAAACGGGTATGGCCAACCGGTCCAGGGGATCGCAATCTCCAGCAGCATAACCAACAGTACCACTCATGTCACATCTTACTTCAACGGAACTTCTGATTCATCGGGTTATCTATATTTCCACTATGACAGCAGTTCCCCCGTTGTTACTTACAACTATTCCAGCAGGTACCAGAATGGGCTTGCTGTTTCGAACACGCAGGCCTATCTCGATACCTACGGCAATTTCACCTCATTCTATCCAAACTTCTATGGGATCTCAACCGCCACCGCATACAATCTCCATAATTCTTCAGCGGTAATCTATTCAATCAAGGTTGCAAACCCCAACAGCAAGACAACCAGTGACCTGATGTTGTATTATGCGGCACCTAATGGGGCATTGATGCCATCTTACGACCTCTATTACAACGTAACAGGGACCAATTCAGTAACTTTCCCGCCATCAACTACAAAAGGGATGACGCTTGACAGAACAGTGGGTGGAAGCAACCACTACATTATTTCACTGCCGCTTAACGACACAGCAAACACAAACTTCGTAATCGTAGGGCTTTTCAACAGCACTGGCTCATTCGTGGCAGGAAATTATGGGGTTTATTATACCTCAGTATCCACTGCTTCAATCCTGCAATCAGCACTGGAGCTCCCGTACACTTTCCTCATACCAATAGTGGGAATATTCTCATCATACTTCTATTATGGAAAGGACAAGACATCTGGCGTTCTTGAATCGGTCATTACCAGGCCTGTGACAAAGGGGAGGCTGTTCGTGTCCAGGTTTGTTGGAACCTCAGCGACTTTCTTTGCTTCACTTCTGATTGCAGTGTTCGGGGCAGACCTGATGCTCTTCTATTTCACGGGATCGTTCATCACAACGAAATCACTGATGAGCATTGTTCTTGGATATCTCGTGGAAGCCATTGCATTTTCAGGGATAATGTACGTGATTTCACAGTTTGTAAGGTCGCAGGGGGCCCTGCTCGGAATAGGCATAGGAATCTTCTTCCTTTTCGTGTTTGTGTGGGGAATAATAACTGACGTGATCGTGTATTTTGCACACATCAACCTGGCAACCACCGGAGGATATGCATTCTCGGTTGCGATGAATGCAGTATCGCCGAACTTCTTCCCAACAATGATCCTGTCCTATGATACGGGGATATACCCGCCATCGTTTGCAACCTTCACCACAGGAAGCGCCATAGCCGCATCCTCAGTGGGAATAACCCTGGCAAGCGTCATTTTTGCAGGATTATTCTGGGTGATTGTCCCGTCTCTTGCCTCTTTCCTTCTGGCGAGGTCAAGGGACTGAGAATATTTTGGTCGCCTATTATTTTATTTTTTACATGGAATTTTTAAGTGGGGGAAGGGAACCCACAAAAATTATTTAATCCAGGTCAATTCTCCCTATAATTCACAGGAACAAGCACCAGAGGAAATCAGGAATGGATTGTGCTGACTGCTCTTTCCAATAATATTTATAATGCGTAGTGATATCTCTGGACGCAAGGTTGCGCTCTGGGCCCATAGCTCAGCTAGGTAGAGCATCTGGCTTTTAACCAGGTGGTCGAGGGTTCGAATCCCTCTGGGCCCGTTACGGGGAGTGAAAAAGTGGGAAAGTTCAATGTGCTGCAGCACGATCTGGTACCGGAACATCACGTAGTTCCAAAGAAAGATGAGGATAAGATTTTAAAAGAGATTGGAATAGCTAGAGATCTCTTGCCTAAAATAAGCAGAAGCGATCCGGCTATCAAAGCGTTAGAAGAGATTCATGGGCCTCTGGAGAGCGGCACCATAATCAAAATCGTACGCAAGAGTCCAACTACGGGTTACTCTGTATATTACAGGGCAATCTCGAGCGAGGTTTTTAAATGAAGGAGTTAGTAGACTATTTCTTCAAGAATGAAAGTGTAGTAAGTCATCAGATAGATTCATACAATAATTTCGTTGCAACACTTGGCAACCCTGACAGTGTAATGCAACAGATAGTTGACGAGACAAAAGTATCAGACGAGGAAGAACCCGGAGTGATGGTTCTCGATTCCACCAAGACCGGTGGAAGAGAGATAAGGGTTTATTATGGCAGAGTTAGGGAAAAGGGCAGGTTTGTGGGCGAACCGACCATATGGGTTGGCCACCCCGAAATCAAGGAAGCTTCCGGAGCTTCCAACCAGATAACCCCAAATGAAGCCAGGCTCAGGGACCTCAATTACATGGCGCCAATAACCCTCAGGGTGAGGGTAGTGGAGGACGGCATGGACAAGGACCCTGAGAACATCAAGATCGGCGACCTTCCAGTAATGATCAGGTCGAAGGTGTGTTCCCTCACGGGCAATAACCTGGACGTTTACGTTGAGAAGAACAATGGGCCTGTGGATGCCAGCAGAAGGGAAAAGCTCCAGTATGTCGGAGAGGACCCGGACGACTCAGGAGGGTACTTCATAATCGGCGGTTCCGAGAGGGTCATAACATCCCTGGAAGACCTTGCCCCGAACAAGATTCTTGTTGAATTCGAGGAAAAGTACGACAGCAAGGTGGAGGTCGCAAAGGTATTCTCGCAGAAGGCAGGATTCAGGGCACTCACATCCATGGAAAGAGGGAATGATGGAATAATTTCAGTTTCCATTCCCAGTGTGGCAGGTTCGATACCGCTTGTCATTCTACTCAAGGCACTTGGCATGGACAAGGATGTCGAGGTGCACGACTCAATATCATCAGACCACAGAATGGAGCCAATCATATACGCAAACATTGAAGAGTCAAAGAGCCCCAAGATTTTCCCTCCCAATGGAGTGAACAACAACGAAGATGCAATCGCCTACCTCGAGAAGAGGTTCGCAGCCGGACAGGCAAAGGAATTCAGGGAAAAGAAAGTGTCACAGATGCTGGACAGGTCACTCCTTCCGCATCTTGGCGACCGCCCCGAAGACAGGATGAAGAAGGCCATCTACCTGGGCAGGATGTCAAGATCACTTCTTGAGCTTCACCTTGGCGTGAGAAAGCCTGATGACAAGGACCATCTGGCAAACAAGAGGGTCAAGCTTGCCGGTGACCTTCTGGATGAGCTCTTCAGGAACGCATTCCAGGCAGTCATGAAAGACCTCAAGTACCAGCTTGAGAGGACCTACAACAGGAAGAAGGGCATACGCCTCAAACCTGCAGTGAGGCAGGATCTGCTTTCCCAGAAGATACTGCATGCAATGGCAACAGGAAACTGGATTGGCGGAAGAACTGGCGTTTCCCAGCTTCTGGACAGAGTGTCAAATGTGAGCACCCTGAGCCATCTGAGGAGGATCATATCGCCTTTGACAAGATCGCAGCCTCACTTCGAGGCGAGAGACCTACACCCCACACAATGGGGGAGGATCTGCCCCAATGAGACGCCTGAGGGACAGAATTGTGGCCTTGTCAAAAATGCTGCACTGATCATCAATGTCACAGAGGGCTACAACCCAGTGATCATACTGGAGACCCTCAAGGGCATGGACCTCCAGGAAGTGGAGGGGGAAAACCCGGATGCCGGGCGTGTTTACCTGAACGGAGACTTCGTGGGTTACCATGACGAGCCTGCCTACCTCACAGACAGGGTCAGGGAGGAGAGAAGAAGAGGCAAGATCTCATCAGACGTCAACGTCAGATTTGACGAGTCCACTAAAGAAGTCATCATAAACTGTGACAGGGGAAGGATAAGGAGGCCCCTGCTCGTCGTCAAGAACGGAACCACCGTGATCAACAGCGAGATGCTCAGGAAACTCCAGACAGGTGAATACGGCGTCGAGGACCTCATCAAGAGAGGCGCCATGGAATACATCGACGCGGAGGAAGAAGAGAACCTCTACATTGCAGTTTACGCTTGGGAATTCCCCGAGAGGTGCCCCAAGTGCAGCCAGTACATTTACAGGAGCAAGCTGAAGTGGCTCAACCCAGGTGAAGGTAACGCAGAAGAGACTCCTGCCCTTCTCCAGTGTGAGCACTGTGGCGGAAAGTTTGAGGCTCCCAAGATCCTTACAGAGGAACACACACACCTTGAGGTTGACCCATCGCTCATCCTTGGAGTGGTGGCTTCAGTCACCCCATATCCGGAACACAACTCGTCACCAAGGATCACAATGGCATCCGCCATGACAAAACAGTCTATCGGCCTGTCATCCAGCAATTTCAGGATCAGGACCGACACCAGGGGACATGTTCTCCATTACCCCCAGATTCCACTGGTGAAGACCAGAATCATGGATTTCATCAAGTATGAAAAGAAACCTGCGGGCCAGAACATGGTGGTGGCAATCATGTCATACCAGGGCTACAACATTCAGGACGCAATTGTCTTCAACAAGTCCTCCGTTGAGAGGGGCCTTGGAAGGAGCACTTTCTTCAGGACTTACAGCGCAGAGGAAAGAAGGTACCCTGGCGGGCAGGAAGACAAGTTCGAGATTCCGACCCATGATGTCTTAGGGGCAAGGGCTGAGGAATTCTACCGAAACCTTGACGAAAATGGGATCATTTACCCCGAGTCCTATGTTGAAGGCTCAGAGGTTCTGGTTGGAAAAACATCACCTCCCAGATTCCTGGAAGAGGGCGCGGACAAGCTGGGCCCACAGAGGAGAAGGGAATCCTCAATCACCATGAGGCCCAATGAAAAGGGATTTGTGGACAACGTCATCCTCACAGTCTCTGAAAGCAACAGCCGTGTCGTAAAGATAAGGGTCAGGAGCGAAAGAATCCCAGAACTGGGCGACAAGTTCGCTTCCAGGCATGGGCAGAAAGGCGTTATTGGTGCGGTTATCCCCCAGGAGGACATGCCATTCACAGAGGAAGGCATAATTCCGGACATTATCATCAACCCCCACGCTATCCCGTCAAGGATGACGGTCGGCCACATACTTGAGATGATCGGAGGCAAGATCGCATCAGAGAAGGGAGAGATCGTGGATGGGACCATATTCAGCGGCGAGCCGGAAAGGAGCCTCAGGGAGGACCTCATAAAGCTCGGATTCAGGAACTCATCCGCCGAAGTCATGTATGACGGAATCACGGGAAGGAAGTTTGACGCAGACATATTCACAGGTGTGATCTACTACCAGAAACTGCACCACATGGTGGCAGGGAAGTTCCACGCAAGATCCAGAGGGCCGGTTCAGATACTCACCAGGCAGCCGACTGAAGGGCGTTCCCGACAGGGAGGCCTCAGGTTCGGGGAAATGGAGCGTGATACGCTTATTGCCCATGGTGCTGCAATGGTCATCAAGGACAGGCTTCTTGACCAGAGCGACGGAACCATACTGTATGTGTGCGGGAACCCCAAGTGTGGGCACATTGCCATACTTGACAGAAAGAAAGGTACCCCGAGATGCCCAGTTTGTGGGAACACCGGGAATATACATCCGATTGAGACCAGCTATGCCTTCAAGCTAATGAGGGATGAGTTGAGTTCAATGGGTGTCATGATGAGACTTGTGCTGGGTGATTTGAAATGACCGGTGGAATATCAAAAAGGATTTACAGAATACAGTTTGCTCTCCTCGCTCCAGAGGAAATCAGGAAGATGTCTCAGGTAAAGGTCATCACGGCCGATACCTACGACGATGATGGATACCCTATTGAGAGAGGCCTCATGGACCTCCACATGGGTGTCATTGAGCCGGGACTCAAATGCGCGACGTGCGGAGGAAAGGTGGACGAATGCCCCGGTCACTTCGGTCATATCGAGCTGGCCATGCCAGTGGTGCATGTTGGGTTCATAAAGGAAATCAAGACGCTTCTGGATTCCACCTGCAAATCATGCGGGAGGATAAAGCTCACAGAAGATGAGATAAAGTCGTACGGCCAGAAGTTCGCTGATCTCTCTTTTGCATCTTCAGATCCCGAGATCATCGGAATCATGAGCAAGAAGGTAACCGATGAGGCTTCCCAGAGAATGGTGTGCCCACACTGTGGAACACAGCAGGTTAAGGTCATTCTTGACAAGCCAACAACATTCAGGGAAGAGGGAATCAAGGTCACGCCCAAGGAAATCAGGGAGAGACTTGAGAGAATCCCCGACGATGACCTGCAGTTCTTCGCCCTCAATCACGAGGTAGCCAGGCCAGAATGGATGGTGCTCACCGTCCTGCCAGTTCCCCCGATCAACGTCAGGCCGTCAATTACCCTTGAAACAGGGGAAAGAAGCGAGGATGACCTTACACACAAGCTTGTGGATATCATAAGGATCAGCCAGAGGCTCAGGGAGAGCAGGGATAACGGTTCTCCACAGCTAATCATAGAGGACCTTTGGGACCTGCTCCAGTTCCACGTGACCACCTACTTCGACAACCAGACAGCTGGAATACCTCCAGCCAGGCACAGGTCAGGCAGGGCCCTGAAAACACTTGTCCAGAGGCTCAAGGGAAAAGAGGGGAGATTCAGGTCAAACCTTTCTGGGAAGAGGGTCAATTTCTCCGCAAGGACTGTCATATCACCGGAGCCGTTCCTGTCAATAAACGAAGTGGGTGTGCCTGAAAAGGCCGCCAGGGAGCTCACAGTCCCTGTGACCGTGAACATTTTCAACATTGAGCATGTCCGGGAAATGGTGGCCAGGGGGCCCGAAGCAAGAGACGAATTTGGAAGGTACCTTGCAGGGGTCAATTACATAATAAGGCCCGATGGAAGGAGAATTAAGCTCACGGCACAGAATGCAGAGGAGAATGCCAAGAGAGTGGAACCCGGCTGGATTGTCGAGAGGCAGCTCACCGAGGGTGACATTGTACTGTTCAACAGGCAGCCTTCACTGCACAGGATGTCCATGATGGGCCACACTGTCAGGATTCTTTCCGGGCAGACATTCAGGTTCAACCTTGCGGTATGCACTCCATACAATGCTGACTTTGACGGCGATGAGATGAACCTCCATATTGTGCAGAAAGAGGAGGCACGTGCTGAGGCAAGGATCATCATGAAGGTTCAGGAACAGATAATGTCTCCGAGATTCGGGGGCCCGATCATTGGCGGAATACATGACCACATAACGGCAATGTTCCTTCTCACCCATAACAATCCGCTGTTCTCAGAGGAACAGACTGTTCACATGCTCAGCTATCTGGAGCTCAAGGAGATGCCCCCGGTTGAGATAGTGGATGGCAAGAAGTTCTACAGGGGCAGGGACATTTTCTCACTGATACTGCCGGAAGGCCTTAACCACAGATTCAGGAGCAAGCTCTGCTCCTCTGCCAAGGAGACATGTGAATACGAGAATGAACCCGCTGACAAGGAAGTCATCATAATAAGCGGAAGAATGAAGCATGGAACCATCGACGAAGCAGCTGTCGGCTCATTCTCTGGAGAAATCATCGACAAGATATTCAGGAAGTACGGGTCCGGCGAAGCGGCCAATTTCATTGACAGGATGACCAGGCTGGGAATTGGTTTCCTCAGCGGAAGGGGATTCTCTACCGGAATTGACGATTACGACATCCCGGACAGTGCAATCTCAAGAATTGATGAGATCTCGCAGCAGGCCATAGAGAGGACAAACAAGCTCGTTGAAACATACAGGGCGGGGCAGCTTCAGCCAGCACCAGGAAGGTCTGTTGAGGATACCCTGGAAATCGAGATTCTTTCAACAACAGGTTCAGTCAGGGATGAGTCGGGAAAGATTGCAAGCGCATTCCTTGGTCTAACAAATCCATCTGTCATCATGGCAAGGTCAGGTGCAAGGGCAAAGATGCTCAACATTTCTGAGGTTGCCGGAATGGTGGGCCAGCAGTCCGTGAGAGGAGGCAGGCTCAACAGGGGTTACTACGGAAGGACACTCCCGCATTTCAAGCCCGACGACATCGGCGCAATGGCCAGAGGTTTCGTCAAATCCTCATACAAGAACGGCCTTGAGCCGCTGGAATACTTCATGCACAGTATAGGAGGCCGTGAGGGTCTCGTGGATATTGCGGTGAGGACATCCAGGAGCGGTTACATGCAGAGGAGGCTCATTAACGCATTCGAGGACCTGAAGGTCGACGAGGACAGAAGAGTTCAGGACACAGTTGGCGCAGTGATTCAGT
>JBJKSX010000028.1:0-3906 GCA_046703545.1 Thermoplasmataceae archaeon
GGCTTAGTCGAAACCTGATAGCAGTGGCCGCCGGCAGGATCAACCGGAGTTAATCCATTCTTTATTGAAAATTGTAGAATTTGGCGAGCCACAGTTTGCACCATTTCTCTTGTCAGAAGTGAGTCCATACTCACAACTCCATTTTTGCCAGACTTGGAACAAAGAGTTCATACATCCCTGATGGGCTTGTCCCCCTTTCGCCTTAAGACTGGTATTATTCGGCTATTTGCCGTTTTGTGCGTAATCTGTGTTATGGTAAAACCCTATTTAACACTTTCGTGGTCAGCCCGGTTCTATATTATTCTGCAGCCGATTTGAGGCAAAATTCTGCTCCCCCAAGATATTCATTTTTTGTCATAAAATATCTGGATAGATCCCCCATTATATCATGCAAAGTGTTAGGTATTCTGTACCATTGTATTTTCATGAACATTCGAACTGAGAATCCATACACACAAGAGACAATAGCTGAGTTTGAAGAGGAGAGCATAGAGGATATCAGGGCGAAGATATCTGGTATCAGAAATGAGCAGAAAGAATGGAGAAAGGAACTTGACGCAAGAATCGGGTACCTGAAGAACACACTTAAGCCAAACATGGAGAGAGACCTCAATGAGATAGCATCCATGATGACCCAGGAAATGGGGAAACCCATTACCCAGAGCATCGCAGAGGTGAAGAAGTGCATCACACTTGTGGACTATGCCGTTGAGAATTTCCCCAAATTCCTGGAGAAGGACGTAATCAAGACTGAGGCGAAGAAGTCCTATGTCAGATTTGACCCCATTGGTGTGGTTGAACTTGTGATGCCATGGAATTTTCCCTTGTGGCAGGTATTCAGGGCAGCAATTCCCGCACTGACGGTGGGAAACGGTGTTGTCCTGAAGCACGCATCCATTGTTTCCGGCTCCAGCAGGCTGATTGAAAAGGTGATGGACACACCACTCTTCAAGTCTATCATTACCAGAGGGCCCAACGCACTTGAGGCCATAAAGTATGTTGACGGAGTTTCCTTCACGGGTTCCACAGGAGTGGGAATGAAGATAGCAGAAACTGCCGGCAGGAACATGAAGAAGGCCGTGCTGGAACTTGGCGGATCAGACCCATTCATTGTGCTCAAAGGGGCTGACCTTGACAAGGCAGCAAAGAACGCGGCATTCGGCAGGATGCAGAATAACGGCCAGAGCTGTATTGCATCAAAGAGGTTCCTTGTGCATGAGGACGTCTATGATGAATTCAGGTCAAAACTTGCGGACCAGTTCAGCAGTGTTGTTATTGGGGACCCTTCAGAGGAAAAGACGTTCCTGGGCCCGCTCTCTTCAAGCCAGCAGGCGGAGACTGTAAGAGGCCAGGTTGGAGATCTCGAGAAATCCGGAAAAGTTGAGAAATTTGCTTCGGACACTGGGAACATTGTGCCCCCGATTATTGCCGCCATTGACAAGCCTTACATGGACGAAGTGTTTGGACCGGTTGCCATCCTTAAGAAATTCAGGAACAATGAACAGGCCCTTGAGATTGCAAACGAGACTCCATTCGGCCTTGGCGCTTCCATATGGGGTGACCCTGATGAGGCAGAAAAGATGGCCCCATTCGTTGAATCTGGAATGGTGTTTGTCAACAAGATCGTTGCGTCTGATCCACGCATGCCTTTTGGAGGGGTCAAGAAGAGCGGTGTAGGCAGGGAACTTTCCCGCTACGGACTGCTTGAATTCTCCAATATCAAAACTGTATGGGTGCAGGAATAAGGTTCCTTGCCCCTAAACATTAATTTGTTTACGGAACTGCTTGAGTAATGCGTTAAAAGTGGTATGAATTTTCTATGCCTGCTCCAGTTCCCTCTTTATTGTGATTGGAATAAGATTGTTCTCGAACTCTAGCATGGCTATATCCACAGGATCAATGAAAGAAGCAGGCACATCAATGATGACTGGTGCCCCCATGGACACTTGCAGGGCTCGGGCACCAATTATTCTTGCTTTTTCGAACTTAGTGTAGGGTGACATAGAAATCAATCAGAATCGTAAGGTAATGAAACCAGATATATTAAACTTGCATGCAAGGTCCGGAAAGAATTGTTTTTATGCTCTGCGCCCACTCATCATGGAGGGGTTGTTGCCTATGGCTGATAATAATTCGTTCAGGGACAGGGTTGAAAGGTGGATCAAGGGTATTGACAGCGACCTTGAACTTGGTGAGCACTATCTGGATGACGTGAGGGAATTCTTTGAATCCTCCCTGGCTGAAGCTGAGGGGTCCTCTGATTCTGACCCAGCCGGAGCTTACAGCAAGGTTCTGAAACTTGCAAATGTGGGCGCCCATGCAGCAAGGAAGAAGCCTGAACTTGTTGAGATGTTGGGGCATTTTGTTGGCAGGTTTGTCACAGTGATGGAGAAGGTGAAGAAGGCACTTGGTGCAGTTTCATTCACCCTGACTGTCTCGTTCCCCTTTGACATGAGCATCAGCCTCACGTTCTGATTTCTTATCCTATCTTACGGTCGCCCCTTCCTTGACATCCCTGGATGTGACCAGGAATGAGTCTCCCGTTTTCAACGGCAACCTCTTCCCGTCAAGAACTGCTGTGGCTACAGTCTTCCCATCCAATCTCGTGGTTTTTATCTTCAACCCAAGGAGCTGCTCGATCTCTATTTCCTCTGTTTTGTTGTACTGGTAGTCTCCAATAAGAACCTGGTCTCCAGGCTTGGCCCCTGTGCTCTCAGGTTTTATGGTTGCCACAGTCTCACCGTCATCCGCGGCAAGAAGCATTCCCTGTGACTCCTCTCCCCGAAGTTTCACCCATTTGAGGTTGTTCACCACTATTATGAGCAGGCCCTTGAGTTCCTCTTCAGTATAGTGTGCCCTGAGGCCAGCAACTAGCTGGATTTCCCTGTCGCCCAAGTTGACTTTCAGCACATAAAGGCGGTCTGCGTTGGGGTGAGGCTTCACTTCCACAATCTTCCCAACCCTTAGGTCAGTAAAGTTGGGGTTTCCCCTGACTGCATCAAGTTTCTGGAAAGGTGGGCCGCCCCTGATGGGTGTGAAGCCAGAACCCTCCCTGTTGAAAAGTTCCATGGAAAAGCCTGATTCACCATATTTGGATGAACCGATCCTTTCCATCATCTTTTCTGCAGTGGAAGGTACGAATGGGTAAATCATCCCAGTTGAGTACTGGGCCAGCAGTAATGAAACGTACAGTTTTGACCTGCATTTTGAAGTGTCTGATTTGATGAGTTTCCAGGGCTGAGAGGAGTTAAAGTATGAATTTGCGTATTTTACCAGTTCCAGCCACTCAGCCATTGCCTTCTTCAACTCTATTCCTTCCATGAATTCAGTAAATGAACTGATCCTGCCTGCGGCAAACCTCAGCGCATCCTTGTCTGTTTCATCCAGAACAGCTTCATCCGGCGATATGGAAAGGTTGTTGTTTGTTACGAAACTTGCCAGCCTGTGCAGGTAGTTCCCGTACTTGTCAATGAGTTCACCGTTAACCCTTGCTTGGAAATCCTCCAGGGTGAAATCGGCATCTGTCCTCTCCGGCATTATGGAAGACAGGTAATAGCGCACGTAATCCTTCTGGGCGATCTTCAGTATCTGGTCCACGGAATAACCTACTCCTCTGCTCTTTGAGAACTGCTTTCCCCCAAATGTGAGGAATTCATTGGCGTCCACAATGTAAGGAAGGTTGTAGTCTCCCCTCGCCATTAACATGGCCGGCCAGATTATGGTATGAAAGATGATGTTGTCTTTGCCCATGAACTGGTAGATTGGCACTTCAGGGTCAAAATAGAACTCCTTCCAGTAATCCTTTTTGCCAATTTTTTCAGAGAGTATTCTGGCTCCCGAGACATAACCAATCAGGGCCTCGAACCAGACGTATATTCTCTTGTGCTCATAACCTGGAAGAGGCAC
>JBJKSX010000029.1:0-39070 GCA_046703545.1 Thermoplasmataceae archaeon
TTGTTGACGGTCTGATGTTCGGTCTTGCAATAAAGAAGGCATTCACATCAGTTGTCCTGATCCTTGTTTCACTTATTATTGCCTATTTCCTCGGCCTGTCCTTCGTCCCAAACATATCGATCAGCACAATAGTGCACAATGTCATTCAGTACGCCGGAGCACTGCATTTCGGGAACCTGATCATTACATTCTCAATTGTCGTGTTCATTGTTGGTTTTGGTATCGGACTGTGGAGAGGCTGACGGGCACCATTCCTGCTCTGACGCTTTCACAAAAAAAAGGGCGGGCAGGGCGGAAAAAATACTCCTGCCCTGCAATTGATGCCTTAATGGAAATAAGGGGTCTTGAATTTCACGCCCTTCTTGATGAGGCTGTTGGAACTCTCATATCCGGCATCTGCGTGCCTTATGACACCAAGCCCGGGATCTGCGTTGAGAACCCTGCTTATCTTTTCCTCAGCTTCCTCTGTTCCATCGGCAACCATCACGAAGCCTGCATGAATTGCATTTCCAATTCCAGTTCCCCCGCCATGGTGGACAGAGACCCAGGTTGCGCCTGAAGATGCGTTGAGAAGTGCATTTAGTATGGGCCAGTCAGCAATGGCATCACTGCCGTCCTTCATTGCCTCCGTTTCCCTGTATGGGGAGGCAACCGATCCGGTGTCATGATGGTCCCTTCCAATGGCAACAGGGCCAATTTCCTTCTTTTTGACCATTTCATTTATGAGCAGCCCTATCTTCTCACGAAGGCCATATTCTGCATAACATATCCTGGCAGGAAGCCCCTGGAATTTCACCTTGTCCCTTGCGAGCTTCAGCCACTTCACCAGGTGTTCATCATAGCCGAAGTTGTCGATTATTGCCTGGTCTATCTTGAATATGTCCTCGGGATTTCCACTGAGGGCAACCCATCTGAAGGGTCCGGAGCCAATCGCAAAGAGGTCCCTGATGTATCCGGGAACATAACCGGGGATGTCGAATGCGTTCTCCAGCCCACCTTCCTGTGCCCTTGTCCTGAGGTTGTTTCCATAGTCGAAGACTTTGGCCCCCTGCTCCTTGAACCATATGATGGACTTGACTTCCTTTACTATGGACCTGTAAACCGCTTCCCTGTATTCTTTCGGTGACCTGTCCCTGAACTGCCCAGCGGTTTCAACAGTGTAACCCTCCGGGATGTATCCCACGTTTATGTCGTGGGCCGCAGTCTGGTCCGTCACAATATCGGGAATGATGCCTCTCTTCTGGAGCTCCGGGTAAATTGTTGCAGCGTTGCCAAGAAGGCCTATTGAAAGGGGCTTGCCTTCCTTGAGTGCCTTGTCCTTCATCTTGAGGGCCTCATCCAGGCTGTCGGTCCAGGTGTCAAGGTACTTTCCCTCTATTCTCCGGTCTATCTTTGCTTTGTTGACCTCAACTACAATGCCCACCCCATCATTCATGGTCATTGCCAGAGGCTGTGCTCCGCCCATTTCCCCAAGCCCGGAGGAAAGTATCCACTTTCCCTTCAGGCCTTCCTGCTTGAACTCCTTCCTGCCTATTGCCCCCAGCGTCTCGTACGTTCCCTGGAGAATTCCCTGTGAACCTATGTATATCCAGCTTCCAGCCGTCATCTGGCCGTACATTGTGAGGCCCCTTTTCTCAAGGTCCCAGAAGATATCGTCAGTTGCCCACCTGGGGACGATCTGGGAATTCACAATAAGTACCCTCGGTGCATGCTTGGTGGTCTTGAATGCACCCACAGGCTTTCCTGACTGAATTAGCAGCGTCTCGTCATTGTAAAGTTCCTGGAGCATGTTCACAATCTCGTCGAAGCACTCCCAGTTCCTCGCAGCCTTGCCCTTTCCACCATAAACGATGAGGTTGTCCGGGTCCATTGCCACCTCCGGGTCCAGGTTGTTCATGAGAAGCCGCATTGCAGCTTCCTGGCCCCATCCACGGCAGCTGATCTGCATCCCCCTTGGGGCATGGACAGGTCTCGGCCCTTTTGATTCTGATTCTGGGCTTTCCATATTGATCACCATGCCATGTGAATTTTCATGATTAATCTTTTGCAATCCTGCGGGTCAATTCGAACACAAGATTAATGTGATACAGGGAATGTGCAGATATTGACTCTAAAACTCATTTCGTGGAACGTCAATGGGATCAGGGCAGCTGTAAGGAATGGCCTGCTGGATTTCATCTCAAGGGAAAAGGCGGATATTTTTGCATTTCAGGAAATCAAGGCAGACGAATTCCAGCTGCCGCTTGACCTGATGGAGGAAGGGTATGAGGTTTTCATAAATCCCGCGGAGAGGAAGGGATACAGCGGCACATTGGTGCTTTCAAGAGTCAAGCCTGTGTCCACATTCAGGGGATTCAACTCAAAACACGATGAGAACGAGGGAAGGATTATTGGCCTGGAATTCGAGAAATTCTGGCTTCTCAACATCTATTTCCCCAATTCCCAGAGGGACCTCACAAGGCTGGACTTCAAGATGGAATTCAACAGGAGGCTGCACGAAATGGTCAATGAACTGAGAAAAACAAAGCCGGTCATATTCTGCGGGGACCTGAACGTGGCCCACAAGGAGATCGACATAGCCCGGCCGGACGACAACCACAGGAACGCAGGTTTCACAGACGAGGAGAGAGGATGGATGACAGAGCTTCTAGATGACGGTTACATAGACACCTTCAGGATGTTCAGCAAGGATCCGGATCAGTATTCGTGGTGGACCTACAGGTTCAACGCCAGGAAAAGGAATGTGGGATGGCGCATAGATTACTTCATCGTGTCTGATGATATGGAAAAAAGGGTCAAGGACGCGGGGATCCTTGGGGAAGTGACGGGCTCCGACCACGCGCCTGTAACGCTCACTGTTGACTTTTGAGCCTTGATTTGTCCCTGATGAGCGTCTTTTCCCTGCCCTCACCGAACGAAAGTACATCAACAGGGATATTCAGTTCCCTCTCTATGAGCGAAATGTAGTCTTTCAGGCTCTGCGGAAAGGCCTGGAAACTGTTCTTCTTTATTATCTCGGGGTCAATCTTTCCCCAGGAGGGAAGTTCCACGTAGTTCGGCTCAAGCCCCTCCATGTCCCTGAAGGTCCGTGGTATGTAGTCTATGACCTTTCCATTCTTGCTGTATGATGTGCAGACCCTTATCAGGTCAAGCTCCCCAAGAGTGTCAAGCCGTGTTATTCCAATTCCGTCAACGTCATTGAGCATTGTTGTGTACCTGAGCATGGGCAGGTCTATCCACCCAACCCTTCTTGGCCTGCCAGTTGCTGTGCCGTATTCTCCAGCAAGCTCCCTGAGGTCATCAGCTTCCTGCCCCTTCATCTCGGTGGGGAACGGCCCTGCTCCAACTTTTGACATGTAAGCCTTTGCAACTCCAAGGACATAATCAACTCTCCTGAAGGGGAAACCAGCACCGGTGGAGACAGCTCCGGCAACGGCATTTGAGGAGGTGACAAAAGGGTACATTCCGAAGTCTATGTCCAGCATTGTTGCCTGGGCCCCTTCAAAAATGATGCTCTTTCCGCTCTTGTAAAGCTCCCTCAGTGCAATCTCAGTGTATTCAAGGTATGGATCTAGCTTGAGGCCGGCCTCATAAAGATTCCTGGCCATGCTTTCCCTGTTCTTCTCAAAAGCAAATTCTGAATCCGCAAGGAGGCTCTCCTTCATCCTGTAGATGGTCTCCACTTTCTGCCTTATTATGTCAAGGTCTTCCAGATCGGCCATCCGTATGCCGGTTCGGGCATATTTGTCCTCGTAAGTGGGGCCAATGCCCTGTGCGGTGGTTCCAAGGCTCAGTTTTCCGCGGACCTCTTCCTCCCTGACATCAAGAAATCTGTGCATGGGGGTGACAACATGTGCCATCTTGCTTATCCTTATCCTGGCCCTCCCCTTTGACTCCCTCAGGGTTTCGATCTCCTCAAGCAGTGCAAAGGGGTCAATGACCATGCCATTGCCAAGAATCACATTCTCGCACTGCAATGAGCCAGAAGATATGGTCCTGAACTTGTACTTCTTCCCATCAACAACAACCGTGTGCCCTGCATTGTTGCCGCCGCTGAATCTCACCGCAACCTGGAACTTTTCTGCAAGGAAATCCGTGATCTTTCCCTTTCCCTCGTCCCCAAACTGCAGGCCTAGCACAACCGCGATCAATTTATCGGGCCCCCTGTACAGCTTCTGCGGTGGGAAAAATCAAGTCTTCCACACGGTTGCACATGCGCGGCGGGTCTGTAATTAGCATATCTCCAGTCAAAACAGTGAATGCCTGAAAATCCAGTTTGTGGCTCCACTTAAGTTTCATTGTACCACAGTTAATAACGTTTCCTTCTGCGTGTTTGAACACTTTCAGATGATATTAGTTATAAGAAAGCCGATAAAACTATAAGTTCATCGAGCAAATTACAGGGAGATATCTATGAGTTACATTAAAGTCACAGACAGCCAGGGCATTGAGATACCCAACAACCCCACAATAGGGTATATTGAAGGAGACGGGATTGGCCCTGATATCACAAAGGCAACAATTTCTGTTATTAATGCCTCAATAGAAATTGCCTACAATGGCGAGAAAAACATAATCTGGGAAAAGGTTCTCGCTGGAGAAGAGGCCACGGAGACAACGGGAAAGCATCTCCCCCAGGAGTCACTGGACCAGCTCAAGAAGTGTGTGGTCTCACTCAAGGGGCCCCTCACAACACCTATTGGCCAGGGATTCAGGTCACTGAATGTGGCCCTGAGGCAGTATTTTGACCTTTACGCCAACATAAGGCCAGTGAAGTTCTTCCCGGGAGTTCCCACACCAGTGAAGAATCCGGAGAACATGAACATGGTTGTTTTCAGGGAAAACACCGAGGATCTCTATGCGGGCATAGAGTGGAAATCAGATTCTCCTGAGGCATCAATGGTCAGGAAGTTCCTTTCAGACAACTTCGAAATATCCCTCACAGATGACACAGGAATTGGCATAAAGCCAATCAGCAGGTTCCGTTCCCAGAGGCTCGTGAGAAAGGCAATCGAATACGCATTGAAGAACAACAGGCGCAGCGTAACCCTGGTGCACAAGGGAAACATCATGAAGTACACGGAGGGGGCCTTCAAGGAATGGGGATATGAGCTTGCTGCAAGCGAGTTCAAGGACCAGACCGTCACGGAGGAAGAATTCAACAAGGATCCGGAGGCTTACGAAGGCAAGCTCAAGATCAATGACAGGATCGCCGACAACATGTTCCAGCAGGTTCTCACCAGGACAAAGGACTATGATGTCATTGCAACAACCAACCTGAACGGGGATTACCTTTCAGACGCACTCGCTGCACAGGTTGGAGGGCTGGGCCTTGCACCGGGCGGAAACGTTGGAGACAACTACGCAATATTCGAGGCAGTCCATGGCACCGCACCCAAGTATGCGGGAATGGATGTTGCAAACCCAACATCACTCATGCTTTCTGGAGAAATGATGCTCAGGCACCTTGGTTGGACTGAAGCGGCAGACATCCTTGAGGATGCAATAATGTCCGCATACAAGGAGCAGAAAGTCACCCAGGATCTCGCAAGGGTGCTGAACATCAAGCCGCTCAGGACTTCTGAGTTTGGCGATGAAGTTATAAAGAGAATGAGGGGAAAGAGGGCCGATTAAGCTCTCCTGCCATATTTTTTTCCTTTGACCAATGCCTGCAAATGCTGATATGCTTTCAGCGCCTCAGCACCGCAATTTTTTCCTGAATCATGTTTCCCATGAGGTGCCGCATGCTCCTCGATGAAGTGATGCTCGCTCCGGGGTTGGAGGAGGATATTGCATCGGTTGGAAGCCCCGGGGCATCGTTTATGAGCACGGTATCAGCGTGGAGGCTGTCAAGTGCGGTCATTGCAAGATTTATGTCGGATGTGAAAATTCCGGCCTGGCCAGATTTGCCTGTACTGTTTGCAACATCTATTGCCTCCTTGAAAGACTGAACCTGGTGCACAGTAAGGATAGGCGCAAGGACCTGCCTTCTCACGAGATCAGAGGATGTCTCCACATTGTCTATGATGGTTGGCTCAAAGAACCGGCCTTCAAAGCTGCCGCCGGCAAGAACATAACCTGCGTTTGCCCCTGCCTCCTCCAGAAGTGCGGCCGCGGCCTCGGCTGCCTCATCATTGATCAGGGGGCCGTACCCGGTTTCCTCCTCAAGGGGATCTCCCGGCTTCAACTGGCCTGCAAGCTCAATGAGCCTGTTCTTGAAATACTCATAAGATTCCTGGCGAACAATCACGCTCTGGGTCCTCACTGGAGCCTGGCCCTGGAAATTGAACGCAGAGTTCACAACGGACTCCGCAGCTGTGTCCAGATCGGCATCTTCCCATACAATGGCTGGAGAACTGCTGCCAGCTTCCAGAAGGATCCTCCTGGGCACGGACAGTTTCATGAAAGCTGGAATGGATTCAATCCTGCCGGAGAATGTCGCCATCCCGAAGTTTTCCCCCTTCACCAGTGACCGGAAGGCTTTGCTGGATCTGCCTGCAATAACTGCCTGCACAGAGTGTTCAGGGAAACCGATTCCCCGGATAATCTCCAGGAGATTCACCGCCGAAAGTGGTGCCTGGGAAGAAGGCTTGAGCACTATTGCATTGCCGGTGGCCAGCGATGCAGCAATCCTGCTTGATGTTGAGTAGAGTGGTTCCGTGAATGGATGCACGGAGAGGATTGGCCCGGCAGGGACATGGGACGAGAACGCCATGTGTTCCCTGAGCGATTTTCTGGATCTTCCATTCATGGAGGAGCCTTCGATATTCATGATCTCTTCTGCTGCACTGACGAAGGACTGGATGCTCCTCTCAACTTCATCCCTTGACTGCCGGATGGGTTTTCCCGTTTCCACAGAAATGGTCTTTGCCAGAATGTCTGAACTCTTCCTCAGGCTGTCAGAAATGCCGTACAGGAGATCCGATAACTCATAACCCCGCATCTTTTCCATGTCATGGGCGGCCTGCACGCCTCTGCCAAGTATTTTTCTTGCCTCACCGGTTCCCGTTTCCTCAATTTCCTGGTAGTCTTCACCGGAATACCTGTTCCTGACAATCATAGTACATGATGTCATCCTGGTACTAAATCAGGTTGATTCCTTTCAATCTGTTTTTGATCCAGGGTCCCTGACTTCATATTTCCAGACAGGCAGCTCCGAATTGATCTCCTCAACAATGAATTTGCAGGCAGAAAAAGCGTCATCTATCCTGCGGGCTGAAACAGATACCAAGAATGCATACTCCCCCAGTGGAATATGGCCAACCCTGTGAGTTATGGAAACCTCCGACACCCGGAACCTCTCCACAGCATCCTTCTTGATCTTCTCCATGAGTTCCCTAGCCATGGTCTCGTAGGTCTCAAAATATATTGATCTCACATTGGGCGAATCGCTGAACTTTGTGCTCCGGATCATGGCTGTTATGACGTTCTTTATGTCCTCATCGCCGGTTTCCAGCTGCTTCGAGACTTCGATCTTGTGGTCTACAATATCAATTCCCATGGAGCTACCATTTTTCATGCACATGGCTGTATATAATTTTCTCCATTGAGGGGAAAGCAAGTTCCCCTTCTCTTCATGCTGGTGCAAGTTTCTGTGTGTCACACATCTTTTTTATTTCCCTGAGCCATGCATAATGGCATTATGACTAGAATACTCATCACCGGTGCCATGGGACAGATCGGATCCGAACTGACTGAAATGCTTGCAAGCAAGTACGGAAAATCATCGGTGGTAGTTTCTGACATAAGGAAGCCTGAAACCCTCGGGGAGGGACATGAATTCGTCACCCTGGACGTTACTGATGCGGAGAGCATCTCCAGGGTTATCCGTGACTATTCCATCACCGATATTTTCCACATGGCGGCAATACTTTCGGCGGTTGGGGAGAAAAAGCCGGCGAAAGCCTATGAGGTAAACTCCAATGGAACTTTCAACATTCTCAACTCGGCACTGGAATCAGGAATCAACAGGGTCATCATACCAAGCACAATCGGAGTTTTTGGGAATGAAACCCCCCGCGAGAACACTCCCGACATCACCATTCTCAGGCCTAGGACCATGTATGGTATCACCAAGGTGAATGCCGAACTTCTTGCCCTCTATTACAGGGACAAGCTTGGCCTTGACGTGAGGGGCCTTAGGTATCCGGGAATCATCAGTTACCTGACGCCGCCCTCAGCAGGGACCACTGATTACGCAGTTGACATATTCTACCATGCTGTGAGGGGACAGGAATACAGCTGTTACCTGAAGGAGGACACCGCCCTTCCCATGATGTACATGCCAGACGCCCTGGAATCCCTGGTGAAGCTGTTCGAGGCCCGTAGGGAGAGGCTCACAAACTGCCTTGAATACAACGTTCAGGCCTACTCCTTCACCCCTGCGGAACTCTACTCAAGAATACTTGAGGAGATCCCAGATTTCAGAATCTCCTACAACCCTGACTACAGGCAGAAGATCGCCGAAACCTGGCCCAAGTCAGTGGATTCAATCAATGCCCGCAGGGACTGGGACTTCGACCCATCATATGACCTTCAGTCAACAGTCCATGACATGATCAGCAATCTCAGAAGGATTCTCACCACAGCCTGAGATTTACAAATTATGCAATAGCCAATAATTATAAATTACCTCCAAATAACCAGTGCCAGACTCAATTCTGGAGAGTTGCCCATATGAGCGTGCCAATTGAATCAGTTTCACTTAAAAAAATATACAGGAACAAGGGAAAGGAAACCCTTGCCATCAACGACTTCACCTTCTCCGTGAAGGAGAAAGGCGTTTTTTCACTGCTTGGAAGAAATGGTTCCGGCAAGACCACATTTGTCAGGGTATCCACCACTCAGCTCACGCCAGACAGGGGATACGTGAGAATATTCGGGAAAGATTCCGTGAATGACGAGAAGGAGATAAGGCACATGATCTCACTGGTGCCACAGGAAAGTAGGCCATTCCCCCATCTTACGCCCTATGAGCATGTCTACCTCTTCCAGAAAATGAACGGGAATACGAGGGAAGGTTCAAAGGATAGGGCCGACACCATCCTCAGCCTACTGGGAATGGAAGATTTCGGCCAGTCTGAGTGCGTGAACCTCTCAGGCGGCCAGAAGCAGCTGACCATGGTTGCCATGGCACTTTCAGTTGACACACAGGTGTACTTCCTTGATGAACCCACAATCGGGTTGGACATCATTACCAGGAAGAGAGTCTGGGACGCAATAAACAAGTTCAAGGACGCGGGAAAGACCATACTGCTTACCACACATTACCTCGACGAGGCTGCTCAGCTCAGCGATGAGATCGGCATTGTCAGCAGGGGCAATTTCGTGAAGCAGGGCACCCTGGATGAGCTCAGGGCAAGCCTGAAATTTGACACAAGGGTCGCCATCCGTGGTGAGGTGGACTCCTCCAGGTTCAGGAAGTTCGGGGAAGTCCAGTCAGACAATCATGGCACAATCATATTCACGAACCAGGACAGGGTAGAGGAAATACTTTCTGACCAGACAATAAGAAAGGAGAGGATCGAACTGGGCCCAGTGGGGCTGGATGATGTATTCATCTCCCTCGTTGGGGGAGACATAGGGGATGATGAGAATTGATGCGTGAAATGGGAAGGGCCCTTTCGAGCCTGGTGGTTGCCAATGGTTTCATTCCTCTGTGGAGAAGGCCAATGGCTCTCATAGCCGTCATATCAACCCCATTCTCGTTCCTGTTCTTCATATACCTGTTCGGCGGTGAATCGAAGCTTCTAATAGGCGCTATAGGTGGGATACTCTTCACCATAGTAAACGCCTCAACAATGCTTCAGACAGACCTTCTCTTCTACAAGCTTGACCTGAAGTTCCAGCAGATTGTTGCATCAACACCTGTCAAGCCACTCGTCTACACTTTCGGCCTCGCCCTTGGAAATATTGTGTTCACTCTACCAGGGCTTTCCATCTTCATGATCATAATAGTTCTCCAGGCGCACGTGAATGTTCTTCAAATCCTTTCAATAATAGGAGTTCTCATTGTCACCTGGGTGATCTTCTCCATGTTCTCATTCCTTGTTTCCACAAGAATAAGGGAGATGAGGGACATCTGGCCAATTTCTGTGATGTTTTCCATAATTTTCGGCGTGGTTCCGCCCATCTACTATTCAATATCTGCACTTCCCGGGCCTGTCCAGTATGTTGCGTATATTGTTCCCACAACCTGGGCCGCCATACTCCTCAAGGGCATTGTTCTGAACGGTTTTGCCGGCACTGCCATTGCCGCAATGGTATTTGTGCTTGAGATGCTTGGCGTGCTTGCATTCACCAACAAGTTCTCCGATTGGAGAAGGAACCGTTCCTGAACGGAATCACGGTGTTTGGGATGGATGCCGAAAAAGCTGGAGAGCTCATAACTTCCAGTTTCCCGGATCTTGAAATACGCAGCATTGAGTTGCTCCAGGGAGGCTGGGACAACTATGTCTTTCTGGTAAATGGAAGAAGCGTATTCAGGTTCCCGATAAAGAAGGAATTCATACCTTCCCTGAAGTCAGAAATAAGGCTGCTTTCAATGCTGGATGGGTTTCCAGTCCGCGTCCCGAAATATGTGCATGTGGCACAATCAGGCCCCTTTTTTGCCGGGTACACCTTCATAGATGGCATGCCACTGAATACAGTCCCGGAGATCACTGAGGGCATAACAGGGGACATGGTATCGATAGTTGAGTACCTGAGGGACCTTGAAGTTGCAGAAGTCGCGCCTTCAGGCATACCTGCATACTCAGTGGAAACATGGAAGTCAAGGATGTCTTCAATGGTGGATGGGTTCAGGAAGTCACTTCTCAGCCACGTCAATGAGGATGTTTTTATAACGGCCCATTCACAGATTGATGGGCTGCTCCCGGGCGTTCCGGAATCTTCTTTCAGGCTTGTACATTCAGACCTTTACAGGGGGAATGTCCTGGTGAAGCCAGGCCTTTCAGGAATAAGCGCTGTCATAGACTGGCAGGAGGCAGCAATCGGGGACATTGCACTGGATGTCGCAGCACTTGCCCTTGACTTTGGCCGGGAATTCACGGCCAGGCTGGCTGAAAAGACGCTGTTGATGAGAGACACAGAAGCGCTGCAGAGGGCAATGCTATACCAGAGGCTTGAGCCTTTCCACATACTGGAGCACAGGATCGAGAAAGAAGAAATGCATGGCGTTCCGGATCTGGTGAAAAGAATTGAGAAAAGCTTCCTGGGAGCAAAATAGTGGCGATGGTTCACTCTATATTGACTTCAACAACACACTTGTTGTTGCCGTCAGAGAATTTTTCCTTTATGTCAAATTTCTGGTTGATTGAATTCTTTATGATGTTTGAGCCCAGGCTGCTGCAAATGATCTTGTCATTGCTCTTTGCCAGTTCATAGAAAATGCAGTTGTGCCTTATGATCCTGACCACATCGTCGGTGATTTCAAGCCGGGCATAGTAGCCCAGTTCGTTCAGGGTTGCAACGAAATCCCTGAGCTTTGAGATCTTGTCCTCCCTTGAGAGGTTCAGTCCAGACTGTGCCTTCACCCATCCGGATTCCGTGACGATCTTGTCTGCAACTTTCCCCAGGATCTCATTTACCTTGTCTCTTCCGAACTCGTTCTCTATCTCTCCCACGAGCATTGTGGCAAAGGAGACATATCTCTTTGGAAGAAGGTTCATTCCCTTCTCTGTGAGTTCATAATACTTCCTTGGCCTTCCGGGCCCTTCGCCCCTGAAGAATGACTTCACATATCCCTTGAGCTCCAGGTTGTCAACGTGTTCCTTTACCGCGTTCTTGTTTATCTTGAGAAGTGCGGAAAGCTCATCCATGCTTCTCTCTGAATAGCTCAGCTCCGTGAGGATTTCGCCTTTCACCTTGCCGAACAGGGTGTGGAGATCATTGTGGGTGTCATGGACAGTTTCCATTGCTATCAATCTCATATATGAGACATGTATAAGTATTTTAGTCAATTTAAACATAAGAAAGTGTTTAAATATCCTGTCATAATGATCCAGGGAAGGTGCCAATAGTGCCGGAATTAAAGATTGCAGGACTATGTGCTTCCGTTGAGGACAAGGAAATCCTCAAGGGAGTTGACTTAACAGTAAAAGGCGGCGAAATGCATGCTCTCATGGGCCCAAACGGGGCAGGGAAGAGCACGCTGGGGAATGTACTTATTGGGCATCCCAACTACCGGATTACAGGAGGATCCATTGTGCTTGATGGAATGGACCTCACGGACAAGACACCTGAAGAGAGGGCAAAGGCAGGCCTTTTCCTGGCTTTCCAGAGCCCTGTTGCAGTTGTTGGCGTGAAGCTTTCAACATTTCTCAGGACTGCTTACAGGCAGGTTCATCCGGAAGACAAGGTTACACTGACTGAATTCTACAACAGGATGAAGGCCCACATGAAGAAAGTGGGGCTGGACGAGTCCTTCATGTCAAGGTCCGTGAACGATGGCTTCTCGGGAGGGGAGAGAAAGAGATTCGAGATCCTCCAGATGGTCATGCTCAGGCCAAAGATCGTCATCCTGGACGAGATTGACTCCGGCCTTGATGTGGACGCACTGAAACTGGTGGCCGACGAGATCAAGGAAGTGTACAACGAGAACGTTGGATTCCTGATTATTACACATTACCAGAGGATACTGAAGAACATTGAACCAGAATTCGTCCATGTCCTCAAGAACGGAAGGATAGCAATGGACGGAGACAAAAGTCTTGCCCTCAGGATTGAGGATGAAGGTTACGACTGGATAAAGACACCAGCTTAAGGAGGAATGATTATGGAAGCAGAATACAGCAAGGAAGCGGAAATGGAAAAACTTCTTGAAGACCTCAAGAAATCCAACATAAAGAAGGAGGACTGGGAATTCCACGATGTGAGAAAACCCGTTTACTCCACCGGAGCAGGTCTTAACAAGAAGGTTATTAACGAGATCTCCGACATAAAGAAGGAGCCGGACTGGATGAGAAGGTTCAGGCTCAAGGCTCTTGAGATATTCGAATCAAAGCCGGTTCCCACATGGGGCCCGGACCTCTCAGGCATAGACTGGGAGAACACAAACTATTACACAAGGCCGGACGAGGTAAACGCCCAGAACTGGGACGATGTCCCGGATGACATCAAGGACACATTCAACAAGCTTGGTGTCCCCGAGATGGAGCAGAAGTATCTCGCAGGCTCAGTTGCACAGTATGACAGCGAGGGCGTATACCACAGCCTCAAGAAGACATGGGAAGACAAGGGCGTGGTCTTCATGGATCTTGACTCGGCCATCAGGGAGCACCCTGACCTGGTGAAGGACTACCTGTGCAAGGCAGTTCCTGCAACCGACAACAAGTTCGCAGCCCTTAACGCCGCGGTATGGAGCGGGGGGTCTTTCCTCTATGTTCCAAAGGGCGTCCAGATAGACATGCCGCTCCAGACCTACTTCAGGATGAACGGAGAGGCAACAGGGCAGTTTGAGCACACAATAGTTGTTGCTGACGAGGGCTCAAAGGTACATTACATCGAGGGATGCACCGCACCCAGATATGACAAGAACTCACTCCACAGCGCAATTGTGGAAATATACGTTAAGAAGAATGCACACGCAAGGTACACAAGCGTCCAGAACTGGTCCAAGAGCGTCTACAACATGCCAACAAAGAGGGCATGGGTGGATGAGAATGCAAAGATGGAATGGGTCGGCGGTTCACTGGGATCAAAAGTCACAATGCTTTACCCATCTTCCTACCTCAGGGGACCATATGCAACTGCACACAACCTGAACGTGTCGCTTGCAGGCCCGGGAACAGTGAAGGACACGGGAGCAAAGGCGCTTCACCTTGCACCGCACACAAATTCAAGAATCGTCGCAAAGAGCATCAGCATTGAGGACGGCAAAGCCATCTACAGGGGACTCCTGAGGATGAACAAGGGGGCGGAGCACTCCAAGGCACACGTCCAGTGTGACGCACTCCTCATCAATGATGACTCCCAGAGCTTCACATACCCCCATGACGAGATATACGAGCCAACAGCAACCTTCGGCCATGAGGCAACAGTTGGAAGGATCGGAACAGAGGAACTCACCTACCTCAGGTCAAGGGGCCTGAGCGAGGATGAGGCCAGCTCCATGATCGTCCTTGGTTTCCTCGATGATGTGATGAAGGAGATTCCAATGGAATTCGCTGTGGAGATGAACAGGCTCATCAAGCTCGAAATGGGCAAACTGGGATCAGTGGGGTAATCTTCATGGAGAGCTACCCGGACACACTCAAGACAAGACTGAACGACGAGGCGTATGAATACAGGAGGGATGCGTTCCTTGCATTCCTCAAGTCGCCCGTCAGGGATTACAAGGAAAGTCCCACTGTGAAGGACTACGTGGAGATCACAGACAAGGAGCTCCAGGAAATGATATACGGGGATGTGGCAACCTCAACCGCTTCCCCAGAATTTTCAGAATCTTCCAACATAAGGGTACTGAACGAGGAGATTACAGTATCTGATGACCTCAAGCAGAAGGGAATCGTGGTGGAGACCATGGCTGACGCCATAAAGAGCCACCCTGAACTCATGAAGAAGCATGTATATCCCAATCTGGGCAAAGAGAGGATTGAATATCTCATCAACTCGGCCTGGAGAAACGGGCTTTTCGTGATCGTTCCTGACAACACAAAGGCAGACATAAGTGTCCATGCGCTTACAGAGGCATCGGCATCATTCGCGTTCAAGACAGTTGTCATCTGCGGAAAGGAAACAAAGGTCAGGTTCACTGAGATGCATGAGTCACTTGGCGAAGGCAAAGGAATCCAGGGCCAGAACATCTACTTCTTTGGAGATGAGTATGCAAGGATTGAGTACCTTTACCTCCAGGACAAGAAGAATACGGTCAGGGACATCACATTCGTGAAGCAGTTCCTGCAGGCATATGCCACGTTCTCTTTCTTCCACATAAACCACGGATCAGGAAAGGTCCTGTTTGTGGACGAGTCACAGCAGCTGGGAAAGGGTTCCGATTTCAAGGTTTACGGTGTTAATTTCAGTGCCGAGAACCAGAAGATGGATATCAGGGACAGCAGCTTCCAGGTTGGAGAGGAATCCAATGCCGACATACAGATCCGTGGAGTGGTGACAGCGAACGGCTCTACAATCCACAGGGGGAATGTTGACCTTGAGGAAGCCTCCGTCCAGTCTTCAGGATTCTACGATTCCAAGATACTTCTGCTCTCAAAGGAGGGATTTGCCAACAGCAAGCCAGCCCTTGAGATCAAGAACAGCAACACCCGTTCAAAGCATGGTTCAGCCATCAGCAATGTGGACGAGGAACAGATTTTCTACCTCAGATCCAGGGGAATAGACAATCTGGTTGCACGGGGAATGGTGACAGCGGGGTTTGTCGGGTCTATTATTGAAAAGGCCAATGACGAAGATTTTACCCGCAAAGTTTACCAGTATGCAGAAGGTCTTGGAGCCAATGCTTTCCTCGGAACGGCTTAAGGAAGACTTTCCATTTTTTTCAAAGAGGGGCAAATCCCTCGTTTATCTTGACAACGCGGCCACCACACAGAAACCATCCGCGGTTATAGAGGCAATTTCCGAATATTACACAGACCACAACAGCAATGTCCACAGGGGCATTTACAGGCTGAGTGAGGAAACCACGGACCTCTACTGGAGGGCCAGGGAAAACATATCCCGCTTCATCGGGGCACCAAAGGCTGAGGAGCTCGTGTTCACCAGGAACGCAACCGAGGCGCTGAACCTACTGGCCTACAGCCTCGGAAAGAGCCTCAAGGCAGGCGATGAGGTACTTCTGTCCATAATGGAGCACCATTCCAACCTTGTGCCATGGCAGTTTCTCACGGAAAGGGGAGTGAAACTCAAATTCGCGGACATCAACCCTGACGGCACCCTGAACATGGATGATTTCCAGTCCAAGCTTTCAAGCAGCACAAGGATTGTGTCCATGACACATTGCTCGAACCTTCTTGGCACAATCAATGATGTCAGGGAACTTGGGAAGATGGCACACGAAAATGGATCAACCTTCATTGGTGACGGGGCGCAGAGTGTCCCGCACATGCCAGTTGACGTGAAAAGAATTGGCTGTGACTTCATGGCTTTCTCCGGGCACAAGATGGCCGGGCCAATGGGAATCGGTGGCCTCTATGGCAGTTATGGGCTTCTGGAACACCTTCCACCATTCAACGGTGGAGGGGAGATGATAACCGAGGTCTATCCTGACCACTCCGTTTTCGCTGACCCGCCAGCCAGGTTTGAGGCCGGAACCCCAAACGTTGCAGGGGCCATCGGGCTGTCAGCAGCTGTGGGCTATCTCCGGAATGTTGGCATGGAAAACGTGAGGGAGCATGAAAAAGACCTCATATCATACACCCTGAAAAAGGAAGAGGAAGAAGGCATTGATGGGCTTGTTTCCTATGGCCCCAGGAACCCTGAAATCAGGGGTGGAATATACGCCTTCAACCTGGGCGAGATTCATCCACTTTCCCTGGAGTCTGACCTTTCGCGGCAGGACATCAGCATGGGAAACTCGATCCATCCCCATGATGTGGGAACAGGGCTTGACCAGGACAACATAGCAGTCAGGGCCGGCCATCACTGTGCCATGCCTCTCACGCACAGGCTCAATGTGGTTGCAACTTCCAGGGCCTCGTATTACATTTATAACTCCCGCAGTGATATTGACAGGCTGTTTGAATCTCTGAGGAAGATAACGGGAGCTTATTCAAGATGAGCGAAGAGGAAATAAACACGGAAATCCTGCTTGACCACAACAGGAACCCGCACAACTATGGGCAGGTGGATGATCCAACTTCCAAGGTCCTTGAGTACAATCCTGTCTGTGGCGACACGGTGCAGATGTCCATAAAGATCGAGGGTGGAAAGGTCGTGGAGGCCATGTTCATCGGCAGGGGATGTTCGATCAGCCAGGGAACCGCCTCAATGCTCACCGACCATGTCAGGGGAAAAACCGTGGGCGAGGTGAAAAGTATAAAGGAGGAGGACGTTCTCCATATGCTCGGGCTCAAGCTTGGCCCAAGCAGGGAGAAATGCGCACTGCTTTCACTGAATACACTTCAGAAATGCATCAGGGAATACGAGGAAAAAGGAGGAAAAACAATTGGCTAAATTCAGGGTCTCAATAAACAGGTCGGCATGCATAAGCGATGCAATATGCACAGCGATATCCAGCAACTGGTTCATGGACAGTGACGGGAAGGCCAGTTACCACAGGGAAATCATAGAGGATTCAGAATATGGGGAGAATCATGAAGCAGAAATTTCCTGCCCCATGTCCGTTATAAAAATAGAGAAGCTGGCCTGATTATTTTTCCGTGATGAAAACGCTCAGGATCTGGATGTCCTGCAGCATGTCTGCGAGCTGGCCCATTCCCTGGAGAACAGGCAGCTGGTTGTAGTTTCCAATCTCCATCTTCTTGACTGCAGTTTCAAGAGTCTCATTTGTGTTTGTCACAACAGGTTCAGGGATCATTTCATCCTTCACCGGCTTGTCTGGAAGGATGAGGTTCCTCTTCTCAATCAGGTAGGTTATGACGTTCCTGATGCCGTCCCATGACCACGGGTCCTCATCATCGGCCATTCCCGCTTCTGAGAGAACATGGCTCGTTCCAACATCAACATTCTCGAAAAGGTCCCTGTCAGTGATCAGCCCCCGGAACTCCCCATCCTTGTTCACAACGGGGCAGGCATAAACCTTTGAGAGCCTCATGGTCAGTGAAACCACATTGAGCGGCGTCTCCTCCCACACCGGGATGACACGGCTCCTCAGCACCTCCTTGACCTTCCTCTTTCCATATCTTGCGGTCACTTCGGAAAGAAAATTCTGAGGGGTCAGAATACCAACGATCCTGTTGTCATCATCCACGACGGTGAGATGCCTCCTGTCCTGCCTCAACATCTCGCCTGCAGCCTTATCAACCGGATCATTCTGGTTCACAGTATGTGCTTTCCTCATCACCATGGCAGTCTGGGTTTCGTCTGGAAGATCGAAGATATCCCTCCTGCTGATGATTCCGGCATACTTCCCCTTTGTGTCATAAAGCGGAAGCCCAGTTATGTTGTTCTTGATAAGGGACTTAATGATTTCATTGACTGTGCTTGGAACCTTGTAGCTGATAGGGTTCCGTGTCATTATATCCGCCACTGTTTTTGACATAATTGGTAAATATGCCCCATATATATTAAGTGCTATTCTAGTTTCAAAATTGGAGCTTCTCTTGAAAGGGACCCTATGGTAATGGTGGATTCGGAAAATAAAAAATTATGGCAGGGAGAGTTCCTCACCTGGCTTGAGTACCTTTACCTCGCTGGCATTTCCGGTGAGTTTCCTGAACTCCTCCGGGTCCTGCTCGATTGGGGGAAATGTTCCAAAGTGCATTGGGACCGTGTACTTTGCACCAACGAACTTGGCAGCCACTGCCGCTTCTTTTGGGCTCATTGTGAAGAAGCCACCTATGGGGAGAAGGGCAACATCTGGATGGTAAAGCTCACCAATCAGCTTCATGTCGCCAAAGAGCGCTGTGTCCCCTCCATGGTAAATTGTCACGCCATCGCCTGAAACAAGTGCCCCACACTCATTTCCAGAGTGATCTGCGTGTGTGAGCCCCATGCTTATGTCACCGAATTTTGTCATGTTCCCCTTGTTCATGCCTATGAAATTGTCCTGTGGAACTTTCTCCTCCTGCCCCATCTCCTGGAGCTCGAACATTCCGACGATCTTTGCACCGGTTCTCCTGGAAATGGTGAAAGCGTCCCCGAGATGGTCTCCATGGGTGTGGGTCACCATTATGTAATCCACTTCCTTTATGTCGGATTCCTTCATTGCCGCCTTCGGGTTGCCAGTAAGAAACGGGTCAATGAGAACTTTCGTCTTGCTGAATGTAACCAGAAAGGCTGCGTGTCCTAACCACTTTATTGTAACCATTTTCTCTCCATTGTGCAATTTGGCATTTGTATAAACGATTTTCCATATGTGGGTGCAAAAGATCCTTTCAGAGTGACAGGCTGAGCAGGGCAAGGAAGAGCACAGGGATTCCAACCAGCACTCCAACCTTCATGTAGTACCTGGGAGAGATTCTGATTCCACTTTTCCTCTCAAGCGTGTGGAGCCAGACAAGCGTGGCAAGCGATCCAATGGGTGTGAATTTCGGGCCTATATCGTTGCCCACCACATTGGCAAGAATCAGGCTGGCTGGATGGCCTATGTTTGCAAGTGCAAGGTTTCCCAGCATCACAGAAGGCATGTTGTTCATCACCCCGGCTATGGCAGCAAATACGAAACCAGATGCCACGATATGCAGGGGAGGGTAGAATCCCCCTGTCCACTGGATAAGCGATGAAAGGATTGAGGTCATTCCTTCCCGGCCAAGGCCAAACACCACTATATACATTCCAAGCGAGAACAGGACTATTTGCCAGGGCGCTTCCCTCAGAGGCTTGACAATGTCCACATTCCTCCTTGCATATGCCAGTGCGATGAGGATTACTGCCGCCGGGACTGCCACATAAGCAACAGGCATGGAGAAAAACCCGCCCAAGGAATAAGCAACGAGGAGGGCAATCATCAAGGGAAGGCTCAATTTGAAGATCAGGCGATCCTTGATGACCTGGTCCTCATCCCTCATTTCATCCAGGCTTATTCTGGAGGGGATCTCCTTTCTGTAGAACAGGAAGAGGAACAGCAGGCTCGCCCCGATGCTCACAAAATCCGGCAGCAGCATCCTGAAGGCATAATCCAGGAAGCTGATGTTGAAGTATCCCGCTGTCACTATGTTCACCAGATTGCTGATAATGAGTGGGAGGCTTGCTGAATCGGCAATGAACCCGGTGGCCATTATAAACGGTATGATCGCCCTGGTGTCCACTTTTGCCCTTTTGAGGAGGAGATATATGATTGGGGTCAGTATCAGGGCAGTGCCATCATTGGCAAATAGTGCGGAAATGCCGGATCCCAGAAGGACAACAAGCATGAAGAGGGCGATTCCGTTGCCCCTGGAGAACCTGGCGATCTTTATGGCAGCATATTCGAAGACTCCTGCCTCGTCGAGCACTAGGGAAATGATTATGATCGCAACGAAAGTGAAGGTGGCATCCCATATTATGCCCCATACAATAAGCACATCCGACAGTGTGACCATGCCCGCTGCATAGCTGATTACTGCCCCTATCAGGGCTGAATAGCCTATCTGGATATTCCGCGGCCTCAGTATGACAAGCAGAAGGGTGAAGACAAAGATCGCCAGTGAAGCCAGAAAAAGGTAATTCATATTCTCCCGAGCCCTTCGGTCATTGAACCTGTAGCACTATGCCCGTGTCTTTCAATAATCTATCAGTTCCCCAACTTTTTTTTCTATTGAATCACGAATTGCCCTTACCTCGTCCAGAGATTTGTTCTTTGGGTCCTCAATGCCCCAGTCAACTATTTTCTTCTTCATCTCCACCGCAATGGGCCTCGGGCAGGCATCCTCTATTGAGCAACCCATTATGATCACCAGGTCCGCCTTCCTCACCATGTCTATGGTCATTGCCTTTGGCTCATTTCCGCTGATGTCTATCCCTTTTTCCAGCATTGCTTCAGCAACAACCGGATTTATTTCAGCTGAAGGAAAAGTCCCAGCGCTCTCGCAATGCAGGCCAAGCTTTCTTCCGAAGCCATAAGCCATCTGGCTTCTTCCGGCATTTTCAATGCACACAAAAAGGAAATTCTTGTCAGTAGCCATCTTCTAGAGTCTCCATCAGCACATCCATGAGCCTGTTTTCCACCAGGCTGTAGAAGTGCCATCTGCCTCTCTGCTCTCTCCTTATGATCCGGGCATTTTCCAACACCCTCAGTGTATTGGACACAGTGGGCTGGGGGGCATCTGTTATGGCTGTCAGCTGGCATACACACATTTCTCCCCTCGAAAGAAGCATGAGAATCTTGATGCGGTTCCTGTCTGCGAGGGCCTTTAAAAGCTGCTCTACGCCAATTATCTTTTCATGGGCCTCTCCAGAATCCAATTCTTCAGACAGCCTCCTGGAAGCCTTTATGGACTCTGCAGAACATATTCCTTCCCGTACCATCTTTTCCATCTCACCCAGAGTCATTATAAGCAACCATCCTGTGTTTTCCAAATATTGTATTCAAATATTTGAATATGTTGTTATCTCACTATCCTGGTTGAGTCAATTCGGAGTCCATGCTTCTGCTCTCATTCAAACTGGCAATCTTTTAGAGCGATGAATATTCCTGCCTCAAATAAGTATAATAATTGCAAGCCATACCATAGCAATGATTGGTGCAATCCTGGCAGGAGGATACGGCAAAAGGCTGAAACCAATAACTGACGAGGTCCCAAAGGCCCTGGTGCAGATCAGGGAAAACTACACAATTATGGACCGCCAGATTTTCGATTTCAAGAACATGGGCGTCAAGGAAGTGTACATACTTTCCGGCTACCTTGGGGACAAGATCGAGGAAAGGTACGGAGAATCCCATGAAGGCATGACATTCCACTACCTGAAGGAGGAAAAGCCCCTGGGCACGCTATTCTCACTCCAGAGCCTTCTGTCTGAAAGGACGGACGAGGATGTTGTCCTTAGGAATGGGGACACAGTTACGGACCTTAATTTCAAGAAGTTCATAGGTTTCGCGCAGAATAACGGCTACGACCTGACAATGTTCGTGACCAAGATGAAGAGCCCCTTCGGGATTGTTGACCTCCTTGGGGACCAGGTGACGGAATTCAGGGAGAAACCGCTTCTTGACCATTACATAAATGCCGGCATATACTACATCCGGACGTCAGCATTTGACCTGTTCTTTGATGACTATGTTGACAGGGAGATAGAGACCACGGTCTTCCCAAAGCTCGCAAAGAGGAAGCTCATAGGGGCATACACCGAAGAGACTTTCTGGATGGGAATAGACAGTGAAAAGGATCTTGAGCAGGTGAGAAGTGAGTATTCCAACAGGTCCGATCACAGCTGGGGTTATGTCAAGAACCTCTACGAGGAGAACGGAAACAGTTTCAGGGAGTACTTCGTGAAGGCCGGCGAGAAGGTTTTGATAGATCCCGGAAAGAAGGGCATTGTCAGGGTTGGAACCGGAAGGGGGGTTTTCAGCAATGGCACCTCAAGAAGGTATGGTTCAAACGACGTGATCAAGCTGAAGGAGGAGACGAATTTCGAACCTCTTGAGAATACGAAACTTGAACTTATCTCGCTTTGAGCCATTTTTGGTAATGGTTCTTAAGAAATTTTCATAACTTTACTACAATTTTTAAACAATTATAACCATTGTTTGGTAGATTCGAATATCGTATGAGAGAGCGAAAATTCAAGGGAACATTTAATATCTAAAACGTCATAAAACTTCGGTTTCTATGTCCGTCATGACAAGGGAAGTGTTGATTAAGGCACTGGAAAAAACCTATGGGCGCAAGGGTATGGCAAACGGGGATGTGGAGGACCTCTGTGATTTTGTGTTGTCATTCTTCGGCTATGAAGATTATGTCCTTGACAATGTTCTTTCTGCGCCTGAAAGGGATGTTTTCTACAACCTTGAAGAGTACGGCTTTCTGGAGACACACCGTGAGGAGGTGAATATTATCAAGGGAAGGTCCTGGAGGATCAACCAGTGGACCTACAAGAAGGATAATATCTACAAGGCAGCAGACGGTGTTGAGGAAGAAGAGCCGGAGACGAACATTTACGACGAAATCTTCAAGGAACTGGAGAACTAGAGGCTGGAAAATTGGGGGGCTTACGCCCGCTAAAAACTTTATTTTTGGCCCGGGTCACAATACTGTCAATTCTTTGGTGAACCGGTTGAATGGTGTGCATTTGCCGCCCCTGAAGAGCGTGGTTTCCTCGATCCTTACACCACCCTTTCCGGGAAGGTATATTCCAGGCTCAATGGTGAAAACCGTGTTTTCCCCGATCTTTTCAGTATTCGTTGGCACCAGATATGGGTCCTCATGTACAGATATGCCGAGACCGTGCCCCAGCCTGTGGATGAACCTTTCCCCGTAACCGCTTCTCCCTATGACATCCCTTGCTATCCTGTCTGCATCCGCATAGGTGTGTTCTCCGGTAAGCTCTGAAATTGCCGTTTCCTGTGCCTCACGGGTCACTTCGTAGATGCGTTCCATCTCTTCGGTTGCGCCTCCCATGAAAACGGTTCTTGTGGTATCGGAAGCATAACCATGGTAGCTTCCGCCAAAGTCAATGACGATGGGTTCCTTCTTCCCTATCTTCTTCTCTGTAGGCGAGTGGTGTGGGACCGAAGAGTTCTCGCCAGAAGCCACGATGGTAGAGAACGCTGGCCTGTCCAGGCCGTTCTTCAGGAAATTGTTCTCAAGGATGGTTGCCACTTCCTTTTCTGGCATTCCCTCATGAATCTGGTCCAGGGTCTGCTTCAGCGCACTCTCAGATCCCGAGATGGCCCTGGATATGTTTTCAATCTCCTTGTCGTCCTTCACCATCCTGAGCTGTGAAATGATGCTGTCTGCTGGCACTGTGGTGTGATGCGACTTCTGGAAGAGGGGATAGTACTGGAAGTATGGCAACGCGCCATCCAGCGCGATGGACTCTGGCTTAACCTGAGAGAAAATCTTCTCCGTGATCCTGTAGGGGTTGTCGCTGTCGGTCCAGCTCCTGATGTCAGTGATCCAGCTGCCATGCTCAATCTGTTCCTCAAGCATCTTCGGGCTCACGATGCTCACCTCATCATCCGTGATGAGCATGAGCGTGAGCCTTTCCATGGGCTCTGTTTCGAACCCGCTGAAATAGAAGAAATTTGGGCCCGGTGGAATCACTGTGAGATCTATCCTGTTTGCTGACATGAGGCTCCTTAGCCTTTCAACCCTGCCCTTTTCAAAACTGAAACTGCCTGCCATTTCTGTCTTCTCCTGTAATTTCAGATCACGTTTCTGGACATAACCGTTCCCATATGCAATTCAGACGCTGAACTTCCTCTGGGAGAATTTGTAAAGGCGCATCCAAAGGAGGTAGGTTATGATGACAATAATGAACACCATGAACAGGTCGATGGCATCCACGAACAGCAGGTTGTCAGTTGCAATTCCCTTTGATATGAGCATCATTAGGCCATTGCCCACAGAGTAGGTATGCCCGCCTATCCTTGCATACTCGCCAACCATGAGGCCGCCCCAGTAACTTCCGAAGGCCGCCATAGATCCTGTTATGAGCCCAGGCACAATTCCCGGGAAGGTGAGGTACCTGACCTTCCTGGCCCCCTTTATTCCAAAAGTCCTGGTGACCAGGTCCAGGTCCTGGGGTATCGATGCGGCGGAACCGTAAACATTGAAGAAAATGTACGCAGCTGCGGAGAGGAATGTAACAAGTAGCACATTGAAGTTGTATGCAAGTGCGGTTCCCATGAATACAGAGAGCCTGGGCGTGAGGTAGACCACAATCAGGGGGAAGAGAATGGGTGCCGGAACCGAGTATATTATCTGGAATATGCCTGTACCAAGCCTTCCCGATGTGCCTCTTCTCCCAAGATACATGGCGAGGGGCACCATGGTGAGAAAGCTGACCAGAAAGACGATTGCAATCCTCAGGAGGTCAACCAGTGCAGCAAGGGTGAGCTGCCAAAGCACAGAAAGGTCCGGGAGGTAGGTCACGAATGCTGCGCCAAATCCAGCAAGTGCAACAAAGTACACTGCAACACCCACAATGGCGGCAAGTATCACTCCCACGATTATATTCAGGGAACGTTCAGACATCCTGAGCCTCCTTGCCCGCCTCGGGGCGCTTTCCCTGTTGATCACCATCCTGTTCAGCGAGTAGACGGCATTCACGCCGGACCGGGCAACCTGGGATATCCGACTCCCCAGTGCAGAGACGAACATGTTCGGCTCCTTTCTCCTCACCTTGGCCTGTTCCGGGGCATACAGCTCGAACCTGTACTTGGCTGACCTCTTGAGAAGCGGGTCGATTATGAAATAGAAATTCAGGGCAATGGCAACTATCAGGAAACCGATGAGAAGAAGTATCTGTGAGAACTGGTCATTGGCTGCAAGGTTCACTGCAACCGAACCCACACCGAACACCTGGTAGTTTGATGTTCCAATGGTTATAACCTCGCTCAGTGTGATATAGAAGAGCCCGCTTGAGAATGAAGGCATGACGTTTGATATGATGTGTGGGTAGGAAGCTGGCAGGTAGAGGTTCTTTATCCTGGAAAAAAGGGAAACATCATAGACTTTTGAGACCTGGAAATACTCCTCGGGGATGTGGATAATGGCCTCATAGACTCCCAGGATGATGTTCCAGAGGAGCGCGGTGACGATGAGGAAGTCCGAGGCGAAATCAACCCCTGCCTGGCCTCCAACCCTCTTGATGAAGAAGACCAGTATGATCGGGAAGAACGATATTACCGGCACTGCCTGGAGGATATTTGTTATGGGGATTATTATGGCACCGGCAGCCTTGATCCTGGCCGCAAGGATACCCAGCAACAGGGCGATCAAAATGGAAAGAAACATCAGCAGCCAAATTCTGAGGAAAGTGTCGGCAATTGCGTAGACCATGGTGATATATGTGTGCGGATCAAACGCCATCCTTCCTCAACTCCCTTGTCCATCTCTGGTTCAGGTTGGTATGAACAGCATGTTGTAAAATGTTGCCATTACCTTCTTTTGAAAATTCCGTAGAAAAGGAGTGACATCAGGCCTGCACTGAACAGGCTCATTATGGTCTTGGGGCTGTCCACAAGAAGGTGCCTCACAGGTGCCTTGTTCGGGTCATACTGGTCCACATGAACGGAGTAATGGTCCTCGAATTCCACGGCATGAACTCCACGCAGCGAACTGGGCACAGATGACCTCCAGTCTGCAACCTGCCCCTTTGGCTCTCCAACAGACCTCACAAAGAGGCCGCTTATCTCGGGGCTTGGGACCATTCCGCCTTCAGGCAGGTGCTTTGAGAATTCCATTGTGCCATAGGATAGCACACTGGCTACAACTGAGTTCCAGAAATCGTAGGGGCTCCTCGTGTTGTGACCGGCCATGTGATTCCGGCCTGAAGATTCCGTCCTACAACATAAGGATGTTGGCAGGCAGTGTCCAAAAGCGCTGCTGTGACTCAGTCCGCCCTGTTCTCCAGGAGTTCTTCCGGAAGCACCATGGATACTACGTAGTTTGGCTCATCAACAATCTCGCTGATTCTCAGGTTGCCCGCAACGCTGCAGAGGGCATAGGCTTCAGCGCCTGTTAGCCCGTAGTTCTCCTGAAGGTGTCCAATCATGTCCATTGTTGCATTGAATGCGGCAACCTTCAGGTCTGGGTCGATCCCCATGACCGACAACACCTTCCCGCTGAAGCTCTCCTGGGATCTGAGCTTCGGGAATTTCTGCCCTGTGGCCTTGTGGAGCTTCACGCTTGCAACTATTTCAGCTGAGGTTTCAATGGCAGTTCCGCATACCTCGCCATCTCCCTGCGCACCGTGGGGGTCGGCGAATGAGAGGAGTGCGCCTTTCACGCGGACCGGAAGGAAGAGGCTTGAACCTTTCCTGAGCAGCCTTGTGTCCATGTTTCCGCCATAATGCTGCGGCGGGATCATTCCGAATTCACCTTCGCTGGGGGCAACACCCACGACTCCAAGAAACGGCTCCAGAGGGACTCTTATGCCCTTAAGGAAATCGCCCCTTGCCTTTCCGAAACCATCCTTCAGGTCCCATATCACAAGAGTCTCCGGGAATTTATTTGCCAGAAAACCAAAATCAGGTATTATTGCAGTCCAGCCCCAAGACCCGGTCCTCAGTTCCTTCATCTCTATCTCAATTGAATCACCGGGTTCGGCACCCTCAACATATATTGGTCCAACGGCTCCGTCGAATTTGCTTCCGTCTATCTTTCCCAGGTCCGCTGTGGTGTATGCTTCCTCTATCTGCATTGTGGAGGAATCAGGGATCTTCACCCTGAATTCCTCACCGGGCTTCACCGTCTCTATGGGCTTGTTGTTCGCAGTCCACTTGAAATGGACATTCTCGAGATTCGTTCCATCAACTGTCTTCATCCTCATTCACCTTCAATCAATGTGATTCCCAATCATTTCTGGAAACAATCGGAATGTTATGTAGATGAACCGGCAAAATATAATTGTTTCACGGTCGATGGGATCAAATCTCCGGATATGGCGAATTCTTTTTCAAACTCAATGGTTTATGCGGTGGGCACTACATTAAGTTTAATCTGGAAAATCCAATAGGGGAAAAGACCGACAGAATGGATGACAGTAGCTCGCAAACTTCTATCGATATCATGAACAGGAGATTCAGGTTCATGCTCATTTCCCGTGCTGCAAGAAGCACTGCTCTCATATTTGTCACCCTTTCAGCTCCGCTTTACCTTCTCCTGCTCAACTTCAACATAGTCTCCATTGGGATCATATACCTGTTTGTGTCGCTCTCAACTGTTGCAATATCTGTAGGCATAGGAATGCTTGGGGACAGGATCGGCTTCAGGAAAGCAATGATGATTGGGGAGATACCCGCACTGTTCATCACATCCGTTCTTGCCTTCACCACCGACACCCAACTGATCCTTGCAGGAATCATCCTTTCAGGAGCAGCAGGATCAGCCGGTGCAATGAGAGGTGCAATGTCCCCAGGGATCAACGCCTATATTGCAAGCAACTGGCCAGAAGATGAGGAAAGGGTGCACAAGATGGCCCTGATCACATCGGTTGCCTCCGTGTTCTCCATTGTTGGGAGCCTCATGCTGTATTCCCATGTATTCCTGGGGCACACCTTTGGCTCAATTGACGCCTTCAGGATCCTGTATGCAATAAGCTTCGCCCTGATCGTGGTGTCAGTCCTCACACTGTCAATGCTCCGTGAGAAGCCCATCAGGAAGAAGGAAACCAGGGTGATGAATAAGGCCAGCGGGAAGCATGTCCTCAAGGTGGCCATATCCAACGGAGTAAACGGAACGGGGATCGGACTGGCGATTGTGCTGCTTCCCGCGTGGTTCGAACTGAGGTATGGCATCACCCCATCTCAGGTCGGGCTTGCTTTCCTCGGGTCCTATGTTGGTTCCGCACTGGGAGGTTTCCTCGCTTCAAGGTACATGAGCAGTGAGAGGGAGGGCGTCCTGAGGGTCGCATACGTTACAAGGATTGTCCAGGGCCTTGTTGTTCTCCTTGTGGCCATCTCCCCCTTTGTGTGGCTGGCCGTATTATTCTATTCAATTCGGACATTCATTGCCGGATTCGGGATACCAAACAGGAATGCAATCAATGTAAGTGGAATACAGACAGGGGATTATGGTGCAGGCACAAGCATACAGGGGGTGTCTGCCAGAGCCTCACAGGGTTTCTCCGGCCTATCGGGATACCTGATGGACGTATCGCTGCCCTTCCCGCTTCTGCTGGGAGGGGCAATACAGGCATTCAGTGGAGTGCTGTACTACAAGCTGATGAAGGAAAAGTAGTGCAGCTTCGGGATCAAATTTCAAATATCCTGCTGTCTATCTTTGTTGAAGCGGGCATTTTCTCGCTGTCAACCGAATCGTCAATTCCAAGGACGCTGTAAAGCCCATTGAGGAAAGTTGCGGCCATCCTGTTGTCAACCAGTCCAAGGAGTCCAACCCTGATCATGGTTTCTGCCTCATTCTTGGTCCCCTTCGCAACAACTATGTCTCTTTCAGCAAGCCTGCTGATAATTCCTGGGGATGGTTCAGGCGGCCTGAAAGCAACAACCGTGTCCGAATAATTTCCGGGATTTCCGAAAAGCTCCAGATCATGCTTGCTGAGCTGTTCCCTCACAAAGGATGACAAATCATGGTGCCTCTTCCACCTGTTTTCAGGCTTTTCCCTTTCAAGTATTCTCAATGCAGAAAGCAGGGCCCTGAAGGTTCCTGTTGATGGTGTGTATGGGGTTTCCTGTTTGGACATGAATTTGAGGGAGTTGTTCAGGTCAAGATAGGACGGCATGTCCTTTGTGTCAAGAACGTGCTTAAGACCATCCTCACTGATGCAGACAATTCCGGCACCTGGGACAGAGCCAAGCCCTTTCTGGCTGCAGCTTGCAAAAGCATCTATGCCCCACGAGTCTGCCCTGATCTCGGCACCTCCAAAGCCGGATACTGAATCTACGAGCACTTTCATGCCCAGTCCCTTCGCGGTTTCGGCAATATCTCTCAGATTGTGGAGCGCAGTTCCGTTTCCGGTCTCATTGTGGACAACAAAAAGTGTCCTGGTCTCAGGATTTCTTCTGGAGAATTCCTCGATCTCATCTGTGGACAGAACTTCAGAATGGGCCTTGGACAGGACAGCAGGTTCAGCCCCTCTTCTCCTTAGGCTTTCGACCATCCTGTTGCCGAATTCTCCTGCAGTGACAGCGAGAACCTTCTCACCAGGAGACACCATTGAGTATATCACAGACTCAACCGCTGTTGTTCCCGATCCAGTGGTAATCAGGGCTTTGGTTGACCCGGCAAACTGATTCAGGAGTTCAGAAGCATCTCCAACAATGTCCCTGAATTCCTGTGACCTGTGGTTCTGGACATAAGCTGAGGCACGCAACACTGCATCAGGGACTTCCACTGGTCCCGGCAGAAGCAGCATCAGTTCTCACCCATCGCCTTCAGGAGGTTGTCAAGCGTCACCTGTGCAACCCTTTTCTGTGCTTCCACGGTCTGGGCTCCGATGTGGGGGGTGACTATCACATTGTCCATGGAGATGAGTTCCCTCTCCGCATCTGTTGTTGGGGGCTCATTCCACATCACGTCAGTGGCATAGCCTGAGATTGTGCCGTCCTTTAAGCTTTCAAGCAGGGCTTCAGGGTCAACGGCCTCTGCCCGGCTGGTGTTTATTATCATTGCTCCCTTCTTCAGGGACCGCAGTTCCTCTTTGCCAAGCAGCCTTCCCGATTCCTTGCCCAGGGTGAGGAGCACAAATACCACATCTGATATGGAAAGCAGTTGCTCGAGAGGGAGGAATTTTCCGCCAACTTCATCCATGAGGTTTGTGTTCTCATGTATATCATATGCCACAATTTCCATCCCGAGGGATTTGAGCATCCTGGCTGTAGCAGAACCTATCCTTCCAAACCCGATTATCCCCGCGGTCTTCCCGGATAGCTCAGTACCCTTCTCTTTCCTGTAATTGCCATCCCTGACCTGCGAATTGAGTTTGACTATGTTTCTGGAAAGGCTGATCAGCAAACCCAGATTGAGCTCAAGAACTGACTGGGTGGATGATCCGGCTGCAGTTATGATCTTGATTCCCATGGATTGGGCGGTTTCCATGTCAATGTTGTCTGTTCCTATGCCGGCCCTTGCTATGAACTTGAGGTTCTCTGCCCTTTGCAGCACTTCCTTTGTGATCTTTGTCCTGCTCCTGACCACAATTGCATCATAGGAACCAATCCTGCCCTCCAGTTCTCCATTGGATATGGATGGCATGAAATCAACATAATGTCCCTCCCTCTTCAATCCTTCTGTGAGGGCCTCGTCAACCGGATCACTTACTAGTACTTTCATCAAAGTTGAACACTGTGAAGTGGACATTTCTGCATAATTGTCACTATACGATTTAACATTAATTTTATCTAGATTTTTCAAATTTAACCCAATACTATGATTGTCCTTGTGCCTGTTATCCCTTCCATGGAGTCAATGTCCCTTAGAAGTATTTCCTTCAGATGAGCAGAATCCACAGCCGTGATCCTGACCAGAATATCCGCCTCTCCCGTGACGACGTACCCCTCATCCACATAATCTGTCTCAAGAAGTTCACGGAGCAAGTCGTCCTGTGTTTTGCCAGTATCCCTCAGAAGCTTCACGTCAGCCTTGACAAGGACAAAAGCGCTGAGTTTCAAACCAGCCTTGTTCCAGTCGACATCCGCCCTGTACCCCCTGATAACTCCCTCCTGTTCCATCTTCTTCATTCTCGAGTGTATGGTGGACAGTGGCATGTCCAGTTTCTTGGCGAGCGTTGAATATCTGGTGTATCCCTGCTCCGAGAGTTCAAGCAGCTGTTTGTCGGTATCATCCATTTTGGAAATAATACAAATATGTATTTAAAGTAATGGAAGAAAACTGTAGAATATTCCTAAATTCTTGGAGAAAAATTTATTAATTCACGAATCTCCCTGAATCATGGAAAAAAGCATGCTGCAGGAAAACAGCAATCTGAAGACGGCTCTCGGGATAACAAGCAGGACTCTTAGGTACGCCTCAAATTATTTCCAAGACAGAGAATTCATGCAGCTTCTTCCGGTAATGCTGGGAAGGAGCACAGACCCTCTTGGCCCTGATCCAAATTCATCCATTCTAAAGACAATAGAAGTTGACTATCTCGGCACGAGGCTGAGGACCATGAACTCAATGATCCTTCACAAGCAGGTGGCCGTGAGGGAGATCGGGAAGATTTTCAGCCTTTCGCCCAACATAAGGCTGGAAAAGGGGGACAGGAGACTCAGCGGAAGGCATCTATTCGAGTTCACCCAGGTTGATTTCGAGATGCCTGGCGCAAAGATGGAGGATGTGTTCAGCCTCGTTGAGAGTTTTCTTTCTGGTCTTTCTGGATACCTGGGAAGTGAAGGGATAAGGCTTCTTGAAACAGGCGAGCCATTCGAATTCAGGCCACCATTCAGGGTCTATTCCACACACGAACTTGAGGAAATGTACGGGAGGGACTGGGAATTGCCAGCATCCCTGGATCACTCACAGCCCTTCTGGGCCACATGCCACGCAAGGGAGTTCTACGATCGGGAAGATCCTGAGGATCCAGGCCACTACCTGAACTATGACCTCATCTATCCCTTTGGTTACGGGGAAGGGCTTTCAGGTGCAGAGAGAGAATATGATTTTGAGCAGATCAAGAAAAGAATGGGCAGGGACAAGCTGGAAATGGACATCTATGCGTCATACCTTGAGGAAGCCAAGGGTGGTTTTGTCCCAACCGCCGGTGCAGGGTTCGGAGTCGAGAGACTTACCCGTTTCCTTACGGGAGCAAAACACGTTGGAGACGTTCAGCTCTTCAGGAGAGTTCCTGGCGAGACACCTGGAATATAATTTTAGAAAAAGGGGATGTTGGTAGTTATACTACCATCAGCTCATTTCATTGAGGACTTCCCTGGTCTTGCCTGAGAATTCCTTTATGTCCTCTTCCGTCAGGATCAGGGCGGGCCTGAACCTTATGGTCGATTCGCCGGCCTTGAGGAGCAAGACTCCCTTTGAGAACATCCTGTCAAAGAATTCATCCCTGAATTTTTCGCTCTTGAGATCAAATGCGCACATCAGGCCCTTGCCTCTTGCGTTTGATACAAGCTCAGGGAAATCATTGGCAAGTTCCCTGAGTGTCTCAACCAGGACCTTGCCCATTTTCTCTGCATTCTCTATGAGGGATTCCTCCACCATGATCTCGATGAATTTCTTGGACCTTACCATGTCCACGAGGTTGCCTCCCCAGGTGGAGTTTATCCTGCTTGATTCATGGAAAACGTTGCCCTTGACATCGTCTATCTTGCTACCAACCATGATTCCGCAAACCTGGGATTTCTTGCCGAATGATATGATGTCAGGCTTGACATCGTAGTGCTGGTGTGCCCACCACTTTCCGGTGACACCCATTCCAGACTGCACCTCGTCCATCATCAGAAGTGTGTCGTTTTCCTTTGCCATCCTGGCAACGGCCTTGAAGTACTCATTCCTGAACTGGTTGTCTCCTCCTTCTCCCTGGATCGGTTCCATGAGGAACACGGCAATGTCGTTCTTGTACTTCTCAAAGTAGGTTTCCATTTCTGTCAGGCTCTTCTTTTCCTGCTCCTCCACATCCTGAAGCACCTTGTCTGTTATGGGGAACCTGAGTTTTGGATTGGTGACCCTTGGCCAGTCAAATTTCGGGAAGTACTCGGTTTTCCTTGGATCATGGGTGTTGGTGAGGCTCAGGGTGTATCCACTCCTTCCATGGAAGGCCTCTTTCAGGTGCATCACCTTAGAGCCAAGTTCCTTCGTTTCGCCGTTTGCGAAGTTCTTTCTCACCTTCCAGTCGAACGCAGCCTTGAGGCCATTCTCAACTGCCAGTGCGCCCCCTGAAACGAAGAAGAAGTATTTCATGTATTCTGGCGTGGCTTCCTGTGAAAGAGTCTCAACGAACTCGGCCATCTGTTTAGTATAAATGTCAGAATTTGTGACCTTTGTCTTTGCTGCCATCATAAGGTCTTTCTGGAATTCCGGATCGTCCAGTCCAGGGTGGTTCACTCCAACAGGGTTTGAAGCAAAAAACCCAAAGAAATCCAGTAAATATTTGTCTTTGCTTGAATCATAGAGTCTTACGCCCTTGCTCTTTTCCAGATCAAGTACCATGTCGAGGCCATCCGCCAGCATCCTTGATCCGATGACACTGCGAACATTTCCTGGAGATATCATCATAGATTCATGTTTCATGATCCTACATGGCTTGCTTGACTATATTTCATTTGGGTATTTTTTTAAAAATTTTTTAAGATTCGATCTGCTGTGGAACTTAGAAAAAACGAGTTCAGTATGTAAAATACGAAATTAGTATTTTAGCCAAAATGCCCCCATTGGGCAGAGTTTCTGTCGTGCTGCAGCAAGGACTTCTGGCTTCATTGAATTCGATAATAATTGGGTAATGGGCAGGGGCATCCTGCAAATTTGGCGGAAAACATCACCACTCAAGTTCAGGGTGGTCCACGTCAAGTTTGTGTGCCTTGACTTCTGCATGGAAATGTTCTTTCAGGTTTTCAGCGAACTCATTGAGTGACCTTTCAAGTGTATCTTCCGGGAATGGAGGGAGAGTTTCTGTTACGAAGAATGCAGTGTTTGTGATTTCCGTCAGCTTGGTCAACTCGGATTCCCTCCAGTTGAATTTTCTGCACAATACCTTTTCACCATCCGCGTATATGACCTCATCCGCATTGGGATGCGTGATCTCCCTTGTGCCAAGTTGCATGAAATCCTCACTCCCTGTTGCCAGCCTCAGCGTTATGTTTCCACTAATATTCTCCAGGTCCTCCCCTCCATAAGGCGTCATGTACTTCAGAGACAGATAATTGTACAGATCCACGAGATTGGTGATGTGCGGGATCTCGTTTCCCTTGAGAACCCTCCTGGCAATTGCCTCATGAGACGGCCTGCCATCCTTCACTTTCAGCAGTTTATAGGCCTTTCTCCAATTAGAGATAAGGGGGTTTTCAGCCAGCCTGTCCAGCGCCATGGATTCACGCACCTCCGCCTCAGTTTTCCTCAGCATGTTTAGGATTTCAGTGTTGGTTCCGGAGTTGTCAATGCCGGTTGCGATAATAACGCCAAGTCTCAGGTCCGGAAAAAGCCTGAATACTTCCTGGCTTATTTTGAATTTCATGTTTGCACGAATAATTCAACGTTGGAATAAACATTGGGATAAGCAAGTGTCGGTTCTAATTAATCTAGGAAACTGGCAATAGGGGCAATTCCGGAGCAGATGGTCATACTGCTTTCCCGGCTTACACGAATGTAAGCACATCTTCAGTTTCAGGAAAGAAATATTATTATATTTCAAAGCCTAAGATCTCCTGCACAGCACGAAGAAAGGTATTGGCAATGGCTTTTGGAAAAAAGAGTGGTGAACTGAAGAACCTATCCGCAATGAGGAACACTGCCTTTGCATTTCTCGCGTTGATTATGGCTCAGTTCTGGCTTGGGATGACAATAAATCTTGAAATTGCCCTGCCAGTGAAGCATTTGGATGCCTTTTCCACGTTTTCATTCTATGCTGGGTTCTCCTGGTATATTGCAGGCCATATTGTCATTGGCCTCATACTCCTTCTGCTCTCCCTCATGTTTCTCTCGATCTCCCTCAGGGTTGAATCAAGGGCCATTAAAATAACCGCAGCCATCTCAGTTGCTTCAGTGATAGGCGCCATAATGAATGGCATAATGTTCCTCATGTCAGGCCAGTTCTTCGGATGGTCTGTGGGTATGGCCATGAGTGCTTTGTCAGCTGTTGTGTCTATCGCAGTGGGCCTCTATTATATTGGCCTGCAAATCGCCATTGCATCTCCGGCCGAATAGTTCTGGAGGGTGGATGAAATATCTTCAGCATAGATTTAAGTGGAATTCATCGTTGAACTTCTGTGGGTTCCACATCTGATGAGACGGGATTCCAATCTCAACAAAATTCTGAAGGCTTCAACGTAAAATGGATCCACGGTTCCCCCAATTATGGAAACAGGTCTGATCCGCCAATCCAGGTGCACTGGTATAATCCCCACACTGTGATAATGAGGCAGAGCAAGGACATATCCTTCGAGGCGCCATTCATCTACCTGCTTTTTGGAAAAGAAAAGGCCCTTCTGCTTGACACAGGTGCGGTGTCAGATCCCAGGGTTTCGCCCATTCGCAAATTGGTGGACGAACTGATTGGGAAATGGCAGGGCGATAAGGGCACATCAGGCTATGAACTCATTATAGCACACACTCATGGCCACAATGACCACACTTCTGGAGATGGCCAGTTCGAGGGTAGGCCCGATACAACAGTGATAGGCAAGGATGTCGAATCGGTGAAGGGATTTTTTGGATTGGCAGCCTGGCCTGATGGGACGGGAAAACTGGACCTCGGAGGGCGGGTCTTGGATGTGATTCCTTCTCCTGGACATGATGAGCGTGAAATTTCCCTGTATGATCCCTTGACCGGGCTTCTTTTCACCGGTGATTCAATATATCCCGGGAGGCTCTACATATCTGATTTTCCAGCTTTCTTGAGTACTTTGGATAGAATTCAGGTCCTTTCCAGGGAAAGGAAGATAACTTGCCTGGTTGGAAGCCACATAGAAAGGGCAAGCGGTCCCGGAAAAGACAATCGGGCAACCTCGAGATATCAGCCCCATGAACCTCCGCTTCAGATGACAATGGAACAGTTTGCGGAATTGAAAGCCGCAGCCCAAGAGGTTTCAGGCAGGAAAGGGGCACACACCTTCGATGACTTTTTGATCTTCAACGGCCCCTGTTACGGCGCTCTCATGAAACAACTACTCAGGGCAGCACTGTACAATTTCAGACATCGGCATAAAAAAGGCATGAAAATGGGCACAGATGTTGAGAAAAATTGATTGGGAGGATTTCACCGGAGCAAATCCTCGAGGGGGTTGCTCATCTCCCTCACTTCATGGACCTTTATGTTTGCAGCTGCCAGTTGCTGGATCACCTTTGACACCTCATCCGGCGAGTCCAGTTCCAGCATGTAGTACCTGCCCTGCAGTTTTGCATCCGGAAATACATCGGTGAGGTTATCCGCCCTGATCCCAATGACGTATTTTCCCATTGGAATCTTGTCAATGTCTCCATTGTATGCTACGCTGCCGTTGTCGATTATAATGACCTGCTTTCCAATTTCACGGGCCTCGTAAAGGTTGTGTGACGAATACAGAACTATCTGCTCCCTGGCGATGCCCAGTATGTCATTCCTCACCTGGCTCGCAACAGTGGGATCCAGATTCGTGGTGGGCTCATCGAAAAGGTATATGCTTCGGTCTTTCAGGAGGCATTTTGATATGGAAACACGCTTCTTCTGGCCCTGGCTCAGTGAAGCATAGGATCTGTCCATCAAATCCCCAAGTTCCAGCATTTTGACGGTGCGTTCCTTTTCATCTTCACTGGCCTCCATAAGCAAGGCAAAAAGGTCTATGATCTCCCTGACGGACATGCTTACGGGCACTCCTGCCTGATGTGACAGGTACACGCATTTCTGCCTGACTTCAGGATGGCTGAATGGATCCAGCCCATCAATGGTCAGTGTTCCTCCATAGGGTTTCAGTATGCCTGTCAAGGTCCGGAAGAATGTGGTCTTGCCTGCACCATTCTTTCCAAGGACAACATATATTCCGGGCTTGTCAATGGATAGACTGAGGTCATGAAGAACCTCCTTTCCGTAATACCCTGTTGAAAGCCCAGACGCCTCTATTTTAGCCATATTTCCACCTATGAAAGAAACCTCTCACGCACCATCCTGACCGTAGTGAAATAGAACACGGCCAGGAACAGCACAAATGCACCCGCCACGTAGGCTGCAAGTATCTGGTAGAGCTGATTGAAATCCACCGGACCAAACACTCCTCTCGCGGAGAAAACTGAGAAAAACAATGGCACTACGGCCACGACGACTCCAAAAACAGGGGCAAGCCCTGCAGGGGAATTGACCATGGTCATTCTTTTCGACAGTGCCTGGGATGCAAAGGCAATGGAGGTGCCTATCAAGACTGCGATTATTGAGATAGGTACTGTGTAGATCAGGAGCTCCCTGAGGAAGAGAGATGGCACACTTCCGTTCAGTGCGAGAAAAACAGCCAGTATCTCCCCGATCGCCACGGCTATTGTGATCCCCGCAATTATCACTGCGGTGAGTATTATGGCCCAGAATATGTCACCGGTTTCAAACTTTGTCGAGGATAGTATGAATTCAAAGAAACCGTTCTCCCTGTCCTCGCTGTAAAGGGCAGGAGCCATCATTGTGGACACAACGGTGAAGACCGGTGCAATGAAGGGGAGTATTATTGCCACCAGATAGAGCGAAACATCATTCAGCCCCATTGACTGGGAAAAGGCTTTTAGTGCCGGAGCACCGGCGCCTCCGGAACTCCTTGCCCCAACTGCAGTGAAGATTATAAGCAGGAAGAGCGGCAGAATGATCCCAAGTATGAAGTAGGCCCTGCCTTCCTTGATATATCGCCGCAGGTAGAGGCCCAATAGAAGGTTACCCATCTGCTGCACCACTCTCCATCATGATTTTTCCAACTGCAATAGCCTTAACTGTAACTTTCACGAAAGAAACAGGAACCTGACCTGGCCAGTGACCATAGACATTTGACCCCATGATAAGTTCCTTCAATTTCAGGCCTGAATTTGGGGAGTTTCCTCTCCATCTATGAATAGCTTGATTGGCGAGAGTGCCCTGATATCTATTTCCAGATGATGCTTTTCCGTATTCCCGACGTCAAGTTCAAGCTTCCTTGTTGGAGTGAAGTTTGCCACATTAAGCACCCTTTCCCCATCGACTTCCACCCTGATATATTTCCATAACGGATTTGCATTCACGAATATCACGTGTTTTTCATTCTCTCCAACTTCAAACCTTGCCTTTGACATGGGACCCAATGAGAATAGTGCATTCGAAGTCTATTAACATTGAGGTGGGGGCAAAACGCGTTGCCTGACTGAACGGTTCTTGGGATCCTGCATCATTTCACAGGAACCGCGAGCATTAATTAAGTTCAAAAGCCTAGCGATGGCAGGATGGTGTCTGTAGCAACAAGATTCACCCTGCTCGCAATCCCATGGATCCTGTTCTTCGTTGTTTGGACAGTATCCATATTCTATGAAGCAGCCAGAGGCAGGCTGAAGAAGGTGGAGAAGAGGGAGCCAATGCCTGTATTGCTCTTCACCCGGCTGTTGCTCTATATACCAATTGTGCTCATATTTGCAAATGAAGCCATCGCTACGCACTTTCCTTTCGGGCTGAGAATTCTGCCAGATTCTCCTTTTGCCATGTACTTCGGAGTCGCTGTTTCAATGGCCGGGATACTTTTCTCCATTTGGGGCAGAGTGGCACTGGGAAGCAACTGGAGTGCGGACGCTGTGCTGAAGTCAGGCCAGACTCTTGTGAGCAAAGGCCCATATTCTTTCGTGAGAAATCCGATATACTCCGGAATAAGCCTTGGTATGGTTGGGTCTGCCATTGCTTTGGGGAACCTCTCTGGGTTGATTGCAGTGGCCTTGATCCTGACTTTCTCGTATCTCAGGATAACTTACGAGGAGAGGATGATGAATGAGAAATTTGGCGCTGAATGGGAAAGATACACAGAGAGGGTGAAGAGATTTATACCCTGGATATGGTGAAAACAGGATTAATTGCTATCTGATTTATTTCAGGACCCTTGTGACGTCCCGTTATATGGATGAGCACTTTGATGCGTGATTGCAACCCATATATTCACTTGTAAAAATATATTTATCCACAGTGTTCATATATATTGCCATGCAGAGGATACCCACCTATTTTCCATTTGGAATTATTCCGGTGGCTGGGGCATATA
>JBJKSX010000030.1:0-11455 GCA_046703545.1 Thermoplasmataceae archaeon
AACCAATCGAGGTTGCGTGGTCGAACGGTTTGAAGATCTGCATCAGATTGCAGAACAACCAAACAACAGACTCAGAAGAATTGACCAAAGAAATACGCCGGTATGGATCTCGAATAGTTGTAAACCAGATTATGTCGGATGCGAATTGAGGCCATCAGTTTTAGAGAAATTCAAAGATACAATGGATGTTTACAGGACCCTGTTGAAAGTGGCTGGATCAATGGATTGATGCTGACCCAATTTCTATATTTCAGATCATTACCGCACCACTACCAAGGAACTTGGCAGCAATGGGCAGCCCAAGGAATTCATGTTTGTGCTTGAGCCATAGGTACGGATGCCAAGATGATATGCTCCAAAAGACCACTCCCTCCGTACCTGGGCAACCCTTGAGGTGAAGTGCCGCATTTCTTACCACATCCTCAAAATCACCTGCTGGGACTGTTTTTATTGATTTAATCCCTGTAGCTCTTCTTTCACTTGCGTACACTATCACAAGGAGGAGTTTCTGGCAGGAACCAGGAACGCCGAACGCTTCTGGAATCACGTCAATTGATCCACCAGCCTCGTCTGATTGCAATATCAGTTGGATATCTCGTTCAATGAGGTCAGAGATTGCTCCAGAATTCTGTCCGGCCTGTTCGAAGATGTAATTTCTTAGATTTCTGTTTTCTTCCAGTCTTTCTATAAGATTAATGAGCGGTTTCAGGACTTCTGGTACAGAGGAGTGAGTTTCCATCTATCATCTAAAAACAGAGTGAATTTAAATCTTGACTTCCCTAAGAAGACTCGACACTAGTTTTTGAAGTCTGATCGAGTTTGCTCAAAAATAGCAGCATTCAATTAAGAATGGGCCCGACCGGATTTGAACCGGTGACCTCCACCATGTCAAGGTGACGTCATAACCACTAGACTACGGGCCCTAAAAGTGATCCTTCCCGGATCTGGTAGCAATTACCAGTCCGGGAGTATTCAACACTGATTTTCAGTATGTATTTAAGAGTTTCAGTTGAAAACTCACTCAGGCTTCTTTCCGAAAGAAATAAAATGTTACTGAGATTAAAGTGGCATGTCTGATTTAGTTTTATTACATGGTGGTGCGGGAGCCGGTGAACCACTTCCTGAATTGATGAAAAGTTATGCAGAAAAAGCATTTTCAACTCAGAATAGGCATCCTGTTGACCTCGTGTGTGAAGGCGTGAGGCTGCTGGAGGAAGATCCTCTTTTCAATGCTGGCACTGGGTCGGTGAAAAGGATTGACGGAACCATAGAGATGGATGCGGCAATAATGCATGGCACATCCATTGGCGCAGTTTCAGCGATAGAGAGAGTGAGAAACCCAATCCTTGTTGCAAGGAAGGTAATGGAGGAGACCCCGCATGTCCTCCTGACCGGAGATGGTGCACTGAAGTTCGCAAGGGCTATGGGTTTCGGCGACCACGATCCCTCAACACCAAAGACCGAAGAGATCTGGAAGAAGACAGTGGACTTCTTCAATGGCAAGGACGTTGAAATGCCCGACTGGTACAGGAACTACTACAAGTATGCCAAAGTGCTGGGATTCCCTGAACACAAGGATACAGTTGGCGCTGTGGCCAGAGTGAACGGCGAGTTTGCAGCAGCAGTCTCAACGGGCGGAGCCTCCCCAATGATGAGGGGCAGGGTTGGAGATTCTCCTCTGCCAGGCTCAGGATTCTATGCTGGCCCAAATGGCGCAGTCGTGGCAACAGGCATAGGTGAAGAGATCATCAAGAGAATGATGTGTTACGACATCTACAGGGAGATCGGAAAGAAACCGCTTCAGCAGGTTCTTGATGACAAGGTTGCTGAATTTGGCGAAATCCATGTGGGAGTCATAGCAGTGTCGAAGGATGAATACGCATCATCAACAAATGCCGTCATGCCTGTGGGCGTTGCCCAATCTTAATGCTCCAAGAAATGTATCTGGATTGAAATATTCATCCCATTTTTATACAATAGGAAATGTCCGACAAAGGCTCAATGTTTATAAACGAGCAAAATATGCATTTTGAATGGAATTCGAAAAATTCAAGACCATGCAATTCCCAAGGGATGTGTATGCTGGCCATGGAGTGCTGCATAACATTGTGCCCGTTGTGGGGAGATACATGCTGTCCGGTTCCATTGTTATCGTTACAGGAAATATCACTTACGGCCTTGCAGGCAGGGAAGTGGAAAATGAACTCACCGATGCAGGCTACGATGTCCATGTCATAAAGACGGACAAGGCAAACACCCAGAATCTCGAGACCATTGAATCAGTCACGGCAGAGCTCCAGGTTGGGCTCATGGTGGGTGTAGGCGGAGGGACAAAGATCGACCTCGCCAAGAAAGCTGCCTATGATTTTAACGTTCCATTTGTTAGTGTACCAACTTCACCAAGCCACGATGGCATTGCTTCGCCAAGGGCCTCAATCAAGAGGCCGGGCTCGACCCTTTCGCAGGAAGCATCAATGCCCATCGCAATCATTGCAGACACGGCAATTCTTTCAAAGGCCCCATACAAGTACCTGAAGGCTGGTGCTGCTGATGTAATATCCAACCTGACCGCACTTCTTGACTGGAAACTGTCCAGCAGGCTGCACGGGGAGGAGTACAGTTCCAGCTCGGCCGCCATATCAGAGTATGCCGCCAGGGAATTGCTTGAAAAAAGCCATATGGTCCTGGAAGGTGTCGAGGAATCAGTATGGCTTGTCACAAAGCAGATACTTGCTTCAGGGACTGCCATGGCAATTGCAGGCTCATCAAGGCCCGCAAGCGGCAGTGAGCACCTGATTGCTCATGCCCTTGAAATGTCCAATCCAGGGGAATCCATACATGGCGAACAGTGTGCCATGGGGTCCGTTGTTTCCATGTTCCTTCACGGGGGCGACTGGCAGCAGCTTGTCTCAGCATACAGCCGCATGGGGCTCTCAGTGAGGGCAAAGGATTACAGGATATCGGATACAGCCATTATCAGGGCTCTTGCGACTGCGCACAAAATAAGGCCGGAGAGGTACACAATACTTGGGGAAAAGGATATCAGTTTAAATGCCTCAGAAAAAGCGCTCGAAATCACAGGAATCATCTAATGGTGCCCGCTCAATGCCTAATAAAATATCACTTATAGGACTGGATCTCGCAAAGGAAGGTCTGGAATTCACTTTTTCAGGACCGCTTGTGGGATGTTCGGAATGCAGGATCAAGAACGTTTGCTTCAACCTTGACCCTGGAAGGACGTACAGGATTCTGAAGGTCAGGGAAAAGGAGAACCCGTGCTTTGTGTTCAACCAGGACAAGGTCGCAACGGTTGAGATCGAGGAAGTCCCTGAGATCGCCCACATGAAATACGGGAAGAAGCTTCAGGACGGCTCCTCTGTCACCCTCAAGTCACTCAACTGTGACGAGATAAATTGCCCGAACATTGAAAAGTGCAACATCTCCCACATGAGGGAAGGCACCAGGGCAGTCATCAACAAGGTTGAGGGAAAGCTTGAATGCCCCAAGGGCTACGACATGAGAAGAGTTTCAGTTAACCTTCAGTGAGAAGGGTCACTTCTTAACGAACCTGTGCCGCTCGAAGAAGATCTCCACTTCCCTCTCGTTCTTCATCCTCACTTCGATCTCCATCCTGGCGTCGTTGTTGATTGTGTAGACCCTGTCACCTTCCAGAAGGATCGGGACTGTTGTGTGGAACTCATCACTCTCCAGCTTCATCTTGAGGAGGCCGTCCTCGCCGTCAAACACCGAAACGCGGGTATAGTCCCGGTAGTCGTGGTACTCGCCTTTCAGCATCTCCCTCTTTCTTTCCATTTTCACGAACGGGAGGTCATCAGGTGATGCACCCTCAATTAAGAGTGAAAGTGCAAACATGCCGATCCTGGATGTTGGGCACTCGGAAGTGTTTGCCCCTATTGCCACAGAAACATTGAGCTCGGGGAGGAAGCCAACATAGCCGGAAGATGCGGCCACACTTCCCGAATGGGATATGAGCCTCTTTCCGAGGAAGTGGTTTATGGACATCCAGCCGTAACCGTACATCACGGGGTCAAAGTGGCTGGCGAAGAGTGTCTCAATCCTGGGTTTCACAAGTTCCTGCAGGCTCTTGTCACTGACCGGCTTCTCCCTGTTGCCTGCGGTCCAGAGTGAAAGGTACTTTGACAGTTCCACTGTGCTTGTGACAAGGCCGCCTGGTGCATGGTCTATGACATCGTCAGCAATTCTTGAGGGTGTGTTGCTTCCATCAAGTTCCCTGTAGTAAGGGGTTGCGTGGTCATTGTCGCCAAAAGCATCCTTCTCGGAGAAAGTGGCCCTCTTCATTCCAAGTGGTTCCAGTATGTTATCACGGATGTACTCGCTGTAGGCTTTCCCGCTGAGTTCCTCAACTATCCTTCCAAGTATTGTGTAACCCTCATTCCAGTAGAAGAACCTGTTTCCAGGAGGGCTGTGCCTCTCTCCTGCAGCGCCATTGATGAAGCCCATGAAGTCATCAAAGCTTGCCATTGGGATGTAGCTGGTGTCCCTTTCCACTTCCCTGAAGAGCATGATCTCGGACGCATTCAGTCCAGGAAAACCGCTGCTGTGGGACATGAGGTGTGCTATGGTGGTCTCATCCGCATGGTCATCGGGATGGAAGCCACTCAGGTAATCCCTCACAGGCCTGTTTATGTCTATGAGGCCCTTTTCTGCGAGCTGCATAATTGCCATGGAAGTGAATGATTTTGTTACCGAACCTATCCCGTAGAGTGTGTTCTCTGTAGCAGGCTCCCTCCTCTCGATGTTTCTGAGGCCGTAACCTCTTGAATAGACAGCTTTTCCGTTCCTGCTTATTGTAATGGAAAGGCCTGGAACATTTGCCTTCTGCATTGACATTGAAACATACAGGTCAAGGGCGGCAAAGTCAATGCCTTCTGATTTTCCCGGACTCTTCATGGAGAATGATAGGGTCCTGGGCATATTACAATTTTTCTTAATAAAAGCAGAGAAAAATCATGGGATGTCCATGGAGTAGAAGAGGGCGGTCTCTCCTGCATTCTGGGGAGTGTTGGTATAGTAACGGTCATTGTAGCCCCATATCCTGAGGCCCATTGCCTCGTAAAATTCATTTGCCTCACTGTTTCCAGGCTGCGTCTCAATTATCACGGTCCTCAAGCCCTTCTGTGAACCTGCCTTCTTCATTCCTTCCATGAGTGCCCTTCCAACCCCGTGCCTCTTGAATTGTGCGCCTGCAGCAAGTTCAAGGAGGTACCCGGATCGGTTCCATGAATGGATTCTCATGACCGCGTACCCTGCACTGCTTCCCCTGCATCCCCTGTGGGATTCGGCGATCAGCACCATGGAATCCTCTCTCAGGAGTTCTTTGCTGTAGTCGAGGGAAGTTTCCCAGTATTCCCTTCCTATGCCCGTGATGGCACCAATATCGGCTGGTTCAGCCTTCCTGACGGTTATTTCTGCCGTGATGTTAGATGGAACAAGAGAATCTTAACCTTGGCGGTTGCTGAATTGTTCTAATAGCTTGGAGCAATATTGCACATACAATGTCCACCGTGAAGATAGGGCTCATAGGGAAACCGAATGTGGGCAAGTCCACACTGTTCTCAGCACTCACCAGGAGCGCTGTTGAGATTGCCAATTACCCCTTCACCACGCTGAAGCCCAACGTTGGAATCGCACTTCTCGATTCCAGGTGCCCCCACACAGAGATCGGGAAACAGTGCACGCCCAGGGAGGGCAGCTGTTCCGGAGGGATCAGGAAGATCCCGGTCGAGGTCATTGATGTACCCGGGCTCATACCGGGTGCAAGCGAAGGCAAGGGAATGGGGAATGAATTCCTTGACAACATAAGGGATTCAGAGGCAATCATCCATGTCTTTGACGCTTCAGGGATGACCACATCTGATGGGACTTCTCTCCAGGAACCAGTTGATCCTCTTGAGGACATCTACACAATCGAGAATGAGATATTCGCATGGATGGCTGACCGCCTTTACAGGGACTGGGAGAAATACGGGAGGAAGGCAGACGCTTCAGGCGACAGGATCGAGAAGTCGCTGGAGAAGAAGATCGCCTCATTCGGCGTTAACGAGAGGCAGATCGCACTCATTCTCAACAAGGGGGAATTTCCGGCCAAGCTTTCAATGTGGAAGCCAGAGCACGCAAGGGCGTTTTCAGAGCTCATTTTCATGCACATAAAGCCCATCATAAGAGTGGGCAACAAGGCTGATGCCGCAACCGAGGAGAACATCCAGAGGATCAGGGAGTTCGATCCGGAGGCATTCCTCATTTCCGGAGAGTATGAGCTCACACTTGAGAAGGCAATGGCCGCGGGGATGATCGATTCACTCTCAAGGGATTTCAGCGTTACCGGTGAACTGAATCCTGCCCAGAGGAATGCGCTGGAGATGATCGGCCGCTTCATGAAGGAACCATATGTCACTCGAATCAGTGAAATAATATCCAAGGCGGTGAGGGATGTGCTGGGATACGTTGTGGTGTACCCGGTTGCGGATGAAGGGACATGGGGCGACAACAAGGGAAACGTGCTTCCCGACGCGTATCTTCTTCCTCAGGGGTCCACAGCCCTGGAAATGGCCTACCGCGTGCACACGGATATTGGCGAGGGATTCATCAGGGCCATAGACTGCAGGACAAAGAGGGCAATAGGAAAGGACCATGTGGTACAGGATTCTGAAGTCATAAGGATCGTATCCAAAACAAAGTGATAATTACTGTTTTTGGAGATAAATAAATTCCATGTGAGGCAAAAAAGGGCAATTATTCGGATCCAACCACTGAACCAGTGCTTTAAACATCCAGACCTAGCATAGGGCTTAAATATCGTTTTGCATATCCCATGCCTGCTCAATTTAAATCGAGAAAATCACAGGTGGTTAATTGGCGAACGGTATAAACGCTGGAAATAAGCTCAAATCGACGAGAAACAAATTCAAGTGGTCAGACTCAAAGTACAAGAAAAGAGTGCTGAATCTCAAGAAAAAGAGTGATCCCCTTGTGGGCGCTCCTTCCGCAAAGGGAATCGTCATTGAGAAAATAGGAATAGAGGCTAAGCAGCCCAACTCAGCTATAAGGAAGTGTGTGAAGCTTCAGCTCATAAAGAACGGAAGGCAGATCACAGCTTTTGCACCCGGTGACGGTGCCATCAATTACATTGATGAGCACGATGAGGTCCTCGTTGAAGGCATCAGGGGAAGACAGGGAAGAAGCAAGGGAGATATCCCTGGAGTCAGGTACAAGGTTGCAAAGGTTAACGGGATCTCACTTCACGAACTTGTGAAGGGAAGAAAGGAGAAAACGGTGAGGTAATGGCAGACCTGAAATTACTTGGAGAATTCACCATAAACGATGTGCAGGTTCATGACGAGGGCCTGTCCAAATACATCAACCTCACTGCAAACGTCAACCTCCACAGCGGTGGAAGGTATTCGAGCTACTCTGCAGGAAAGAGGAACATCAACACAGTTGAGAGGCTTCTCAACAAGCTCATGAGGTCCGAGAAGTGGACCGGAAAGAAATACAGCGCCTACAGGATGCTCAGGGAAGCCTTCGACCTTGTGAAGGAGAAGACAAAGCAGAATCCCGTCCAGATCCTTGTGAACGCAATCGAGAATGCCGCACCCAGGGAAGAGGTCACAAGGCTGAAATACGGAGGAATAGCAGTTCCAAAGGCCGTTGATGTTGCCCCGTCCAGAAGGGTGGACGTGGCACTGAGAAACATTGCAGTGGGAGCAACAAACGCTTCATTCAAGAACAAGAAGCCTGTTGCAATCTGCCTGGCAGACGAGATAATGAATGCCGGCAGGAACGACGCCTCTTCTTTTGCGGTGAGCAAGAAAGAGGAAATGGAAAGAATCGCACAGTCTGCAAGGTAATTTTTAACCTTCAGGCTTTCAACCACCTTTTTTATTTTCATAACACTCAAATCATACCCGTTCCCTCAGCGGTCGACCAAGATGAGCTGGGAAACCTTGTTTGAAAATCCGGCTTCATGGGCACTGAACAAAGTGATGGAGAAATGAAGAAAGGAGATGGGATATTAGTTTTTCTTCCAGAGGGCGAAAATAGTCCACTGGGAGTGGTAAGAAAAGGAACCGGGATATTCCGGCCTACATTTCTTTCTCGAAATCAAGCACTGTCGCGAATATTGCGGCATTGAGTATGTTCGCATCATCACTGAGCCTGAGGTTCCAAACATCCCTGACCGCAGCAATCTTGTGCCTCACATGGCCGAGCTCTTCTCCGTTTGGGCCCAGGATCTTGTACTGCCTTTTCAGGACATTTCCCCTTGTCTGCATGGTGACCTGATCTGTTTCCTTGTCGATCCATTCGGCCTGCATGCCTCCAATGAGGCCCCTCTTCATGGAAATCATACCTTTCTGGTCACCTGATTCCGCATCAAAGACACCGAAGCTGGCTTTCCATGCTCCTGCCCCCTTCTTTATGATCAGTGCGTTCTGGTTGTTCTGGTCCTGCACAATATAGGTATATCCCATCTCCCTTCCAGCCCAGGAGCCAAGTGCTCCGGAAAGGAGGTTGCCGACAAGATTCTGCTTTGCATCCAGATAAACGTAACAGAGATGGTTCTGTTCCTGGTCCATGACAGCGTAGTTTTTTCCCACAGCGAGGATCTTCTTCTTCATCAGGAGGTCCGTGTGGCCGCTAAGGGCTCTATTGATGGATTCAAGGGGTTCATTTGCCATGCGGCAACAGGAAGTATCCAGATTTAAAGTTAGGCACTGTAAAAAAGAAATCTGGTTGCAGCAGATTCACTGCAAAGCCATTCTCAATAGAACCTGAGCAATGATCCGAGCAGGACTATTACAACCAGAAGGGCCAGTGACAGGAACGAAAAGAAGTGCGTGATCTTCCTTATCCTCTGGACTTCCTCATGCTTTCCCTCCCTTGAGAGCCGCATGATCTTCTTTCCATGGTAGAGGTTGTTTGTGTAGATTATGAAAATGTCCACTGCCACAACAATGACTTTGACAAAGAGAATGTGCCCCCCGGCCGTTGTAAAGAGTGCAGATATCTTGCCGCCAAGGTACCAGTATGCAAGGTAAAGTCCGGTGGGGATCAGGACGGCCAGTGATATGTGGGTGAAGTAGGCAAAACGTTTGGCAATCCTTCCCACAATTCTTGTCCGTTGCCATTCATCCTCTGTTAGCTTGTAGGATTCCGGCCAGACAACAACCCAGATGAAGAATGACCCCCCAATGAATATAATTGCAAAGAACACGTGCAGGAATAGCGCAATCTCCGCAAGAAGAACCATCCCTGTGCTATTGTTTAAGCCCTAATAATTTGTGTGTCTTAGATTTAATGGTCATATGGCTGTGGCTCCTCTTTCTCCCAAGACTTAATACTTGGATCCCATTGATATGATGATAATATGGCAATCAAGATACTCATAGACCCTCCGAAGAATGTCAGGCCAGAAGGAGCCATCAGGGCAGACGTTGGATGGAAACTTTACCTCCCGGACAACATGGGAGATCTCCCGAAATCTGCAAGAGGAAGACTTGAACCATTCAGGCACTGGCTATGGTGGGAACTTTCAAAACATCTTGGTTTCCTTAAGAAGGATGCTCCGGATACAGTGCACATACTGACGCCCCCTCTTACGGAAGCAGGCGAAGATTTCATTGTAAGGACCTGCTCATTCTGGTCAGATGAAGTTTTTGCAGTGAGACCGGGGGAAAATGGGTATGACATGAACGCAACTGGAGAAAATGTCTGGACGGCCCCTGTCGTGAATGTCAATGAAAATCATGGCCGGAATTCCGCAATCGGAAAGATGTCGGAGGTCACGGAAGAGGGTTCGCACACATCCCTTTCCCAGGTTCTGGGTGCCACAAAGTCTTTCATCAGGACATACACAATCAAGCCTGGAAACACCTTTTCGAGATTCCACAGCCACACAGCAAGGGAGGAATTCTACCTGGTGCTGCATGGGAAAGGGTCCGCCAGGATAAGCGGCCACAAGGTTGAAATCAAAGAGGGAGACCTGATCTCAAAGCCCCTGGGGCCCGATCTGTCGTCACAGTTCCTTGCGGACATGGGGGAAGATCTGAAGATCATGGATGTGGAAATCTGGCCCGACGATGAAAGGAAATCAAAGGACCTGGTGGCATACCCTGACCACGGTGAGCTAGACCTGTTCGGGGAAGGGTGGAATATCATGATACCTTCTGATGCGATAAATCCGTTCAGGGATTCCATGGATAACTACGGGACAGGTTACAGGAGAAAACTTGACGGGACATGGGAGCCAAAAGAAATACCCGGCATGGAGAAAAGGAAAAAGCAGGGGGCCTAGAATTCAAGGTCCCTTGATTTCACTATTCTGGCAAATCCTCCACTATGGAGGGAAGCAAGGTTCACCTTGTGCACTATTTCTGCAGTTATGAGTTCACCGTTCTGGTCCTCTGTGTCGAAGGTTGCGCAGGCATCCTCGATTATGAATGAATTGAAACCGAGATTTCCGGACATCCTTGCTGTTGTGCTGACGCAGTGGTCTGTAACAAGACCCAGGTAGTAAACATCCGGGTCGCCCAGTTTCCTGAGCCTCTCCTCGAGGTCAGTTCCGATGAAACCGCTGTTCACATGCTTCACTACAATCGGTTCATCCTTCCCCGGATTGATCTCATCCTTGAACTCAAACCCGGGTTTGCCATCCTTGAGGGGTGATGATTCGCTCATGGAATCATGCCTGACATGTATAACTTTCAGGCCATGTTCCCTGAACTGTGAAAGCACTTTTCCAGTAACTTCCTCTGCATGGGGATTGTTCCTTCTTCCCCATTTTGGATCGTCAAAGCCTTTCTGCATATCGATGGTTACAAGTACCGAATTGGGGCTGATCTTGACCATGGCAGTCAAGGCCATCATCACATATTGATTTGTTGTCAACCTGTAAACCTAATACCCATTTTGGGATACAGTGTTATCATGGACAGAGATGAACTGCTCAGCATCCCTGTAAAGGATCTTGACATAAACGGTGATACTACCCTTTCAGAACTCATGGAGAAATTCTCCCTTTCCGGGGGGTTCACATCAGCCAAACTGGCAACTGCACACTCGATCATAGGCAAGATGTTCAGTGAGGAAAACACAACGTTTCTCTCATTCCCTGCAGACATTATATCCACAGGCACAAGAGGGATCATAAACAAGCTCGTTGAGAAGAAGCTGGTAGATGTCATCATCACCACAAATGGTACACTTGACCACGACATCGCAAGGACCTTCATGGATTACTACTGTGGATCGTTTGACTACAGTGACAGGGAACTGAAGAACATGTCAATCAACAGGCTCGGAAACGTCTTTGTTCCCGACGAGAGTTATGGAGAGATCATAGAGGGCAAGGTCCAGCCATGGCTCGATTCCCTTTACGAGAAGAAGAAGGAATGGGGAGGTGCAGAGATACTGAAGG
>JBJKSX010000031.1:0-11847 GCA_046703545.1 Thermoplasmataceae archaeon
AGGGGACTGTGGAGTGGACGTTCAGGAATGCCGACACAAAGGAGCATTCTGTACTTCTGCTGAGGAACGGATATTATTTTGCTGGGGCATTCTGGCCTGTGTATTATGCCAACTCTGACGGCAGAGGGGCATCGGCTTCCAACCCAAATGACAACTTCGGGACAAATTTCCTGAACGGAAATTCCCAGATTGCCCCACTTGTTGACCACGGGGTGGCACATAACAACCCGCCACTGGGACTAATAAGCTTTGATAATTCTGATCCTGCAAAAGTATCCGCGTCAAATTCACAGGTGCTCTTTGTGTTCACCCTCAGCCCCGGCCAAACCTGGTCAATGCTGGAAGGTGGGTTTTCGGCAAGCATGACCCCTTCCAATATTTCCCTTCATGAACTCTCATCCATAACGCACGGAGATTTCTGCATAGGCTATGACAGCAAGAGGGTGGCTGACTGGGACAACCAGACCCACACAACACTTCAGGGGTACTCCCCTGACCCGAGCACCATAGACACATGGCTTATGGGAACGGGCACCGATGCAAAATTCCTTGAACTCCCATACAAGGACAGTTACAGCGACGGCAAATGCACCGGGTGATATAGTCACTTCACGCAATTGGGAACATTATGGAAGACCGGAGCCAAAAGGCAGACTGCCACAGGCCTACAGTTCCATTTCCATGACAATGAATTCAATGTTTCCAATCTCGTTCTTGATCCACTTGATGCCGGTTTTCCTGAAACCAGCTCTTTCGTAAACCTTCCTTGCCCGGTCGTTGAATGCAGCCACTTTCAGTGTCAACAGGTCCGGATTGAACCTCTCAGTTATGAAATCGATGCCTGCCTCGATGAACGAAAGCCCTATGCCCTTTCCAGTCAGTTCAGGCCTCATTCCAAGCCCAATCTCAACCTTCCCCGGTTCGTGTTCCATCTCGTAAAACCCAACAAGTCCCCTCGATTCATCAAACACGCTGAAGTACTTGTTCCTGGGCCTGTTGGCAAAATCAAGGAATTCTTCCAAGTCCTCCAGGTCGTTTTTGAAATCATAGAAGTCATAGGGAGGTTCATAGTGCCATTCTGAAATCTCGATGGCCTCTGATTCCTCCATTTCCCTGAAAGTGAATTTCATTGCAGGCAGTAATCCTGCAATTCCTCAACAATTTTTCTTATGGTGACATTTGGCTGGCCTACCAGTTGAGTGCATAGATAATGTATTCGCCTGCGTCGAGTGGTTCATGCCGTCTCAGGCCAGCCCTCTCTGCGACTTTCCTAGATGGATCATTCACCTCCCTTACCCTGGCAACCACAGGATAGGAGGGAAGATATTGGCTCGCCATTTCCACGGCCTTTGAAGACATCTCCGTTGCATAGCCCTTTCCCCATTTTTCCGGAGACATGATGTAGTACAGGTTCAGGACAACCCTGTTGTCAAGAACCACCTTCTTCACCCCACCAAAGCCATTCATGCTGTTGTCTTCCTTGAACTCCATCGACCAGTATCCGAATCCATCCTTCTTCCAGTCCTTCAGCCATACCTCAAGCCTCTTCCTGGCTGCATCCATGTCCCTCATTGGGCCCCGCAGGTTGTACCGGTTTGTACGTGGGTCTGAGTGGATCCGGAAAATGTCCTCCAGATCGCTCCTGGCAATTCTCTTCAGTACCAGCCTGCCAGTTTCAACATTTTCGAAGGCCTTCCTTGTTCTTGATCTCAGGCTCAATGCCATATCTAGAACAACCGGGCTTATAAATGAAGGTGCCAGAATCAAGCACATGACAGCCTTTCCCACAAGGCAGAATGCCGAAGTTAAGCTACCTGTTCTTCTGCGGTTCCATGATGGAAGTCAGGGTTCCCAGAAAGATGGTGAGTGCTATGACAATAAACAATGCCAGAAGCGTGTTCCACCATGCTCCCACCAATGCGAACCATATCCAGGAGATCGGAATTCCGATTGCAATGAGCCTGCTCCATGGCCTTTCTGTCATCTCATGTTCCTCCCTGCTTTCCACCTATGGTGTTTCTAGCCCCTCTCGCCTCTTAGGTTTTTTGTCTCACATGTATGAGATTTGACTTATTCCCACGTGTCTTGAACTGTACTGTCAGGGCGGAGGTATTCCGGCAAGCACCCTCAATGGCATTGGTGTTTCAGATCTTTCATAAGGCTGGGAAATAGGTTATATTGAGATATGGCTCTGAGTTATCATAGATCAAGATGAATGATGGTTTGCCAAGATGCGGATGGGTTTCCCTTAACGACCCGCTCTACCTGAGGTATCACGATGAGGAGTGGGGAACGCCTCTTCATGACGACATAAAGCTGTTTGAGCTTCTCATTCTGGAAGGTGCCCAGGCAGGACTGAGCTGGAAGACCGTGCTCAATAAGAGGGAGAGTTATCGTGAGGCGTTTGATGGTTTTGATCCGGAGAAGATATCCGTGTATGATGACAGGAAGAGAGCTGAACTTCTCTCAAATCCCGGGATAATCAGGAACAGGCTGAAGATAAACGCAGCCATAGCAAATGCCAGGGGGTTTCTCGAGGCCAGAGAGGAAATGGGGAGTTTTGATGCCTTCATATGGAAATTCGTGGGCGGGAAGCCCATAATCAACTCATGGGGCAGTATAAGTGAAGTGCCTGCAAGAACCGGCATTTCCGACCACATGAGCAGGGAGCTGAAGAAGAGGGGATTCAAGTTTGTGGGTTCAACTATATGCTATTCCTTCATGCAGGCCACGGGAATGGTGAATGACCACGTGACTTCATGCTTCAGGTACAAGCAGATCAACAGTTCATACTGAAAGTGGCTTCAGGGCTCTTGGTAGCTGACCATCAATGGTTTGCCCACTTCATCCATGAAAATGTTTTTCACCTTCCTGAGCACTATTCCTGTTTCAGGCTTGGTTACAACAGGAAAACCATGGATTCTGTTGAAATGCGAGAAAACCCTCCCTTTTTCTGCCTCCTGTTCCACGAAACTGCGGTGGTCGTCAAGCCTCTTCTGGATCATGGAGTTCAGGGTTTCTGCTGATTCGAGAAGTGTTTTCCGTGCAACTCCTGCAAGCTCGCCATCCAGTTCATATCCAATGCTGTTCCTGCATGAAGCCGCAGCGGCAATGAGTGTGGAACCGGTTCCTGCAAATGGGTCCAGGACAGTATCTCCCTGTATTGAATACATATTGACCAGCCTGTGTGCAAGTTCAGCGGGAAATGCAGCGCTCCTGTCCCTTACACCCTTCATCATCAGTTTCTGCCTTGTCCCCTTGAGGTTCTCCCACACATCAGAAAACCAAAGGTTCCTTTCCTCCCAGAAGAAGGCACTCTCCTTCCTTCTTTCCGCCTCGCCCCTTCCAGTGAACTTTCTCCTTGGCGTCTTCCTGAATATGAGGATGTATTCGTGCTCCAGTGTCACATAAGCGTTTACCGGGAGGGTGCCGGAACCAAGGAACTTGTTTGGGGAGTTGGCAGCCTTCTTCCATATTATGGAGGGGAGCTCCTCGAAGCCATGGCTCCTGAAGTAGTTCGATATAACGGTGTGGGAGGGGTAAAGCTGGTAACTTTTTCCCAGGTTCCTGGTGGCGTCGCCAATGTTGATGCACACCATTCCCCCATCCTTCACTGACCTGGAAACTTCGGACCAGGCAAGGTTGAGCTGTTCATTCATGAGGCGGAAAGCCTCCGCCCCGTCCAGTTCCGCAATGGCCTTCATGACTCCAGGATCAAGTTCTGAAAACAGACCATCCCACATCTCTATCATTGGATAGGGCGGAGACGTAACGACAAGGTCCACTGACTGTGCCCTCACAGCCTCCATGTTCCTGCAGTCCGAGTTCAAAATGGAATGTGAGGTGGTTAGCTCTTCCAACACTGGTATAATGAATGTCCTGTTATAAATACCAGTGCGGAGACCGGAAAAAATCCAGAAACATTAATTCTGAAATGCAATCACCATTCATGTCTTCTGAGGAACTGCACTCAAGAGCCTCATCCCTTTTTCCAGGGTCCGTTAATTCCCCGGTGAGATACTACACCCCCTATCCGAAATTCATCAGGAGCGGAAAGGGCTCCAGGATCACAGATGAGGACGGAAGGGAATACATAGACTACTGCATGGCATTCGGGCCAATGATATTCGGCCACTCCAACAGGAGGATAGTGGACAGCGTGAAGAAGCAGCTCGACATGGGGATGCTCTTTGGCGCCCCCGTCAGGCTGGAGGTGGAGCTTGGGGAGAGGATCAGGGATGCGATCCCATCCATGGAGATGATGAGATTCACCAATTCCGGCACTGAAGCAACAATGCACGCAGTCAGGCTGGCTAGGTACTTCACAGGCAGGAACCTTATCCTGAAGCTTGAAGGAGGGTTCCATGGGTCCCATGATTACGCCCTCACAACAGTGAAGGTTGAGAACCTGGGCTCACCAGAAGATGCGGCAACCATTGAGGTTCCATTCAACAACAACCAGGCGCTGGAGGATATATTCAGAAGGTACGGCAGCAAGATTGCGGCGTTCATACTGGAACCCGTGATGGGAAACATCGGCGTAGTGCTGCCCGAAAAGGATTTCCTCCTGAAGGCAAGAAAAGTCACGGAGGAGTACGGGTCACTGCTCATATTTGACGAGGTCATCACAGGATTCCGGTCCAGCTATGGAGGGTACCAGGATATTGCTGGAATAAAGCCTGACCTTACCACACTGGGAAAGATTGTGGGCGGAGGAATGCCTGTGGGGGTCTTCGGAGGGAGAAGCGACATCATGAAGAATGTTGCGCCAGGAGGGAAATTCTACCAGCAGGGGACCTTTTCCGGAAATCCGGTGACAATGGCAGCAGGCGTTGCAGGGCTGGAATTCCTGAAGGAATCCGACTACTCGGTTCCATCCGGGATCGCATCAAGGCTTGCGGTACACATTGAGAGAACATTCAGGGAGGCAGGGATTCCTGTCGATGTGAACCACACCGGAACCATGTTCACGGTTTTCTTCAACAGGAACCAGGTCAGGGACAACACAACTGCAATGGCATCTGACAGGGAAATGTTCAACAGGTTCTTTGATTCGCTTCTCAGCAGGGGGATCTTCATAGCAAAGTCCCAGTTTGAAGCCTGCTTCGTCAGCTTTGCCCACACAGAAGATGATGTTGCTCAGACCGAGAGAATAATCAGGGAAACGGCCGAAGAACTGGGTTCATGAAGCGAAATCACCCAAAGATTTCCTGGAGCTTGGCCATGAATTCGGTATCCCCTTTTATGGCAGCTTCCTTGAGCACGGTGGTGTATTTCCCCAAAATGCGGTTCACCATTGCTGATGCTGATCTCTTCTTTGCCTCGGACGGATCCATGCCCTTGTCTATCTCCTTTATCATGCGGTTGATCTCCATGATGGCAATGCTCTCAGCATAGGTATGGGACTTGGTGAGAAGTTCTTCAGCCCTGAACTCTCTCAGCTTCACCTTGAATTTTTCAAACTCGGAATCCACTATTTCCTGGGCCCTTGGTATCTCCTCCTTCTTCAGGGCGGAATTCTCAAGGGATATGTCCTTGATGTGGTCCAGCGAGTACACTGATAATCCTGGGACGTCATCAAGGGCGGGATCGATGTTCCTTGGATTTGAGATGTCAACAAGGGTCTTCTGTGAATTCAGGCCGTCAATCATGGAGCGGCCAATCAGGATGTTTTTTGACGAGGTCGCGGTGAATACTGTGTCAGAGGATTTTACTACACTCGCAAGCTCATTGAATGGCGCATAGGAGCAGCCGTACAGCTGGGAAAGGGCCCTTGCTTTCTCAGGGTTCCTCCCCACTATTGTTATCTCCCTTGGCTCCTTCTTCTGGAGGTATTTTAAGAAGGTTTCAGCCATCTGGCCGGTGCCCACAATGCCGAGCCTTGAGGATTTGAGGCTGTTTCCCCTTGATGCCAGGTCAACTGCAATGACGGGGATTGATGTCTTTCCTCGTGAAATCGTGGTCTTTTCCCTTACGGCCTTTCCAACGCTGAGGGCTTTCCTGAAGATAAGTGACGTGAGCTTGTCCGTTTCGCCGGCCGATCTTGCTTTCTCATACGCCGACTTCAGCTGGGCAAGAATCTCATTCTCCCCAACCGACATGGATTCAAGCCCGGATGCAACCCTGAAAAGGTGCCTGATTGCATCCTGTGAGACAATGAGGCCCGGGTAGATGGACTTGAGCCTGTCCACCTCGATGGAGTCTGTATCAAAGGTGAAATAGAATTCGACCCTGTTGCATGTGACCAGGAGAACATGGCCACTGGACTTGAAACTCTCTGCAACTTCATTCCACTGGGATTCCGACAACTGCAGTTTTGACTGAAACTCCTCTGGCGGGGATCTGAAATCCCAGCAAACTGCACCGAATCTCAACATGTTATTGCACCATGCCCTCAATCCCTTAAAAGTCCGGGCTTAATAATCAGGGTACTTCGTAATGGATATTTGTTATTTAAACTCAGTTTTCACAGATTCGGTGAAATGTTTACAGGGTTGGAATTTCTCTCTGAATTCAGTACCAGTGGGAACCGTGTTGCGTGCACCTCATGGTACACTTGCCCCACTGGCTTTACCTGTGCTGGAAAATATGATGTCTGGAGAAAAAGGTTTCCCCCAGTTTTAAGATAACACTCCCCTGAGGGTTCCTTCCTTTCCTGGAATGCCAGTTCCCTGATGCCGGTGAACAGCAGTGCCGAAATTGCGCCAATGACCCCGTACATAAGGGGATATACCACCAGTATCAGTGTCCCCGGCATGCCGGTCAGCTGGCCAACAATGCCGGACAACTGCACAACTTCAGAAACAGGGTATGAGAGAAGCATGATGAATGGCACGACCAGCCCAATCACAAAGCCTGACAACGCAGAATACTTCCGTCCAAGGAAAAGAAGCGGTATCCCCACCAGAACCGCAGCATACGCTGGCTGCAGAAAGAATACCGCAAGGTAAGCCACTGCAGCCGAGACTGGTATGCCCACATAGGGCAGGTACTTATTCATAGCGAATCACCACCATTGTTCCCTGTGTGTTCATGTTGTAATACTCATGGTTCACCCAGTGGCTCAGCTGGTTTGAGAAATACGGCCCCAGGATGTTCTCACTGGGCCCTCCCGGGATCACCCCATAGAACTGCCCCATTCCTGGGGATGCCACTGTCCTCAGAGAGGACCCAACAGACACAGAAGGCAGTGGAACCTTCATTGCCAGTGGCACAGACCCCACGCTCACCGTGTGGCTTCCTCCCCATATGGGGAATGCAGGAATGGAGAGTGCCTGAAGCCCTGTGGGGCTGGCAATCTCCAGGTAATGGACACGGTTCCATGTCCATGAGCTCACATTGTCACCAAGATGCCCCATGAGAAAAGACACTTCCTTCGTGAAAGCGCTTCTTGCCATTGTGGTGAAGTTGCCATCCACCCAGGGGGAGTTCGGATAGTTCTGTGCGATGTATATCTCACTGGTTATGAAGGGAAGCCCCACATCTGAGAGGTTCTTCTCACTGTATACCTTGTGGAAGGTCATGTTGTACACTTCTGATGCGAGGTACCAGTACACCGTGATTCCGGTCTGGTTTTCATAGGTGGTGTAGTTCCAGTTCTGTAGCTGGTTGAAAGCTGCTGTTTCGGTTGAATTCATGCTCATCCCTTTCAGTGCGTTGACGAACTGGGGAGCAAGCATTGTGGCCCAGTAATCTGAGACATTTGACTGGAGCTGCATCATGTTGCCGATTGTCATGTTGGGGTGGCTGGCCAGGTAGTGGGAGATTGTCTGGGCCCTTCCCCCGGAAGCCCAGAAGCCTCCTACGAATGGATACGGGTACTCCTTGCCCGCTGTTGGCTGGTTGGGTGAGAACATGTATCCCCTCTGCGGATTCTCTGCCTGCGGCAGGTACTGGAAAGGCACTTTTGAATAAGGTTCATATTTGGGCATGGACCCATTGAGAAGGCTCCTTGAGCCGATCACTGAAACGGTCTGGTTGTTTGGGAGCGTCTCGTTGATGATGGGGTACCAACCTGCAGTGATGTAGCCGGCATCGGTACCGGAAGCCATTGCAAAGTTCTGGGGCGGTGAACCCCAGTTCTTGAGTGCGTTGACCATCTGGGTGTAATTTGTGGATTGGTCCATCTGGATCTCGGCTATGAGGTCGAATGAGGGCTGCCTGGAGGTCCAGTTCAGGCTGATGCCATAATTCCCGTCCCTTGCAATGAGGGGGCCGTTGTTTGTTGAATAGATGCTGTAGTTATGGCCAAGCAGGGTGTAGTTTGAGACCTGCATCTGGTGCCACGTCCCATTATACAGGTAGCTGTTTCCGTTGAGCGTCTCAAGGAAATCATTGGCCGAGTTCCCTTCTGAAGTGGTTAACCCCCACGCGGTCCTGTTTGTGTGCCCGATGAGTATCCCCGGCACACCTGCAAGGTCCCAGCCCGTAACATTGATTCCCGGAGCCTGGAGCTGCATTGGGATCCAGATGGACGGGGCAGTGAGCGGAAGGTGTGGGTCGTTCGCCATTATGGCGTAACCGGAACTTGAGTAGTTGCCGGTAACCACCCAGCTGTTGCTTCCAACGGGTGAGCCAAGCTCATGAGCCCCCGGCATTCCGAATGGGTCAGAGATGTTCACCAGTGCACCCTCCAGAAGGGGGGAGAGTTTCTTGAGCAGCGTGGTGTTAATTCCAGTGGCCCACTGGTCGTACCAGTTGAGGGACCAGAGATAGGATGAATTTATGTTCTGCTGAGCAAGGTTGTAGCCATTCACAGTGCCGTTTCCCGGCACTTCTGTTACGTTCTGTGTGTAATATGGGTAATAGGGCCAGAGAAGAGTCGTGTTCTGGAAACCAAGTGCATTGTAGAGGAGTGCTGACTGCATGGGCTCCGCAGCTCCAGTGGTGAGTGACCAGGCCATGTACTGCTGCCAGCAGAGTGTGTAGAACACAGACCACTGGTAGGGCTGGATGCCAAGTAGCTTGAATCCAAGGTTGTTGGATGCGGCAGAACTGTTGATGTATGCGTTCACGCCCTGCGCGTAATCCTCCAGGTACTTGTAGTACTGGGGCTCCTGCACTTTGTAAGCCTGTTCAAGGTTGTATGCATTTGAGGGCATCCCAATCAGGCGCATTGCCTGATCGGAACCCAGGCCTGATGAGCCAATGTAATTGCTGAGGTTGCCGGATGCAAGCAGACCTTCAAGTTCCATCTGGAACAGGCGCTGGCTGGCCGAATAGTAGCCCTGTGCGAACATTAGATCATGGAAATCCTGTGCCTGAATGTGGGCGACACCGGACTGGTCTATGGTCACGTTGACCGGGCTGTTCAGGCCTGCCATCTTTATGGTTGCATTGCTGAGATTATTCTGGCCTGCTGCTGTCCATACCCCATTGTGAGGATTTAGGGCAGTGAAATTTGTAGATACAAATGAGAAAACAACGAGCAGGACCCCGAGGACTATGAGAAACCTGACCTTCATCAGCAAATATAAAGAGGCTACGTATTAAAAATATCCATTCTTTTTCCAGCAAACTAATATAATAACTTAGGGCGTAACTCTCCTGTGAAGACAGTAAGTTTTGCAGGCGCTCTGGCAGTCGGGCTTGGCGGAATTATCGGGGCAGGCATATTTGTCCTGAGCGGAACCATGATCAGCCTCTCCGGCACGGGCGCACTTGCCGCATTTGTTCTCACCGGCTTTGTCGCGGTGATCCTTGCCCTTGAGATGGGCGAGCTGGTAAGTTCCATGCCAAACAGCAGCGGAGCATCGTACTCATTTGTCTACAACGCATTCGGGAGCGAACTTGGTTTCATTACAGGAGTGTCATTATATCTCAGCTTTGCAGCTTCAGTTTCCGCAATTGCCCTTGGTTTCGGCACCTATCTGGCATCAATGCTTGGAATGAGCACAGCTGTATTCTCCCACATCTTTGCAATAATCATGATCATTGTCCTTGTTGGGATCAACCTTGAAGGGATCGCCGAAGCAGCAAAGGCAGACATGTACATAGTTGCGTTCAAGGTGGCTGTCCTCATCATTTTCATTGTATTCGCCCTCCTGTTCGGGCACTTCCTTTCTGCAAACATAAAGGTCCCACCAGTGAGTGGGGTCTCTGGAATATTTGCCGCCAGCGTCATAGCAATGTTCGCATACGCGGGGTTCCAGTCCATCGCAACCATGGCACCACACATAAAGGGAGGGGGGAGAACCGCGGCAAAGGCCATCCTTGTCTCGGTTGTAGTCAGCCTTGTCCTGTATATTCTTGTAACCCTGGCACTGCTCTCACTCCTTCCAGGAACAAGTTTCGGACAGGTTGCAGATCCGCTCAGCTTTGCTCTCAAAAGTGCATCCGCGCCAACATGGCTTTTCTATCTTGTTGACCTTGCTGCACTTGCAGCCACCACTTCAGCCACCCTGGCAATGATGATAGCAGGTTCGCAGCTCATATTCCAGCTTTCTTCTGACGGCCTCCTGCCGAGATACTTCAGGAAGACCGAGGGAAGGCATGGTGCGCCCATCAGTGCTGTAATGGTCACCGCAGTGATCGGAATTCTGCTGATGTTTTCCGGGAACATCTACATAATTGCTGCAATCAGCAATTTCGGCATACTTTTCAGTTACCTCATCAGCGGCTTCGCGCTCATAAAGATAAGAAGGGCAAGGAGGCACCCGGAAGTGCATTCCCACTTCATAGAGAATGCCAAGCTGGCCATGGACAATGTGTTCGAAATGCCACTCTTCCCCTATCTTCCAATTGCAGGCATATTCCTGCTCATAGCCTTCTTCTTCGGCTTCCCCACAATAGCGCTCAGCGCGGGCATCGGCATGGTTCTTGTGTGCATAATCATATATTACGCTATGAGGGAAGACAAGGACGAGCCTGTGGTGAAGGTCAGGTTCTTCAGGTGAGGGTGAAATTCAACAAACTGGCTGCTGCAAAGGGTCTGGATGTTTTTGGCAACCACGCATACTTCGATATCTGGAGGCCCAAAAAACAATGCCGGGGGAGCCGGGTTCCGTGCAGATCAGAATGATCTGGCTCACTCAACATGGATCTGGAAGACTGCATCCCAACCAGAAGAAGACACGAATGATTCCATCTGCCTGTGAAGCTTCTCGATTTTCGCAACTTTGCCAGTTATTGGGATGTTTACCTCCCCCTGGTTCACTCCAAACCCTGTCTTCGGCCGAAATGTTATGCTCCCACTCGGCCTTTGCCTGGCCCTTCCCCTTGGTGTCTCAACGGGCGTATTCTTTGACTTGGCCCAAACACCACGCCCCAAGCTGTACCATGAATCGTATTTCCTGAGGAACTCAACAGATTCGATTTCCTCCCAGGATACGATCATCTGTCCATCCTGGTACACTCCATGTTCGTCATAGGCATATTTATGGGCATTTTTATGCTTCCAGACGTAAATTGCGGCCAGAAGGTATACTGGTGAAAAGAAGACGAACAATGTTAGAAGCATTGCCAAGATGAACGAGAGGTTCCTGGGGAGCACGATCTGGTAAACGTTCAGGTGCTCCATCACAAACAGAATCAATAGGGCCATATATGCCCCAGCCACCGGAATAATTCCAAATGGAAAATAGGTGGGTATCCTCTGCATGGCAATATACATGAACACTGTGGATAAATATATTGTTCATTCTTAAAAAAATTATAATAGTTCTAGCTTGTAAAAGATTTCATGCCCAGTGGTATCAAACCGCATGTAAATGAAGCTAAGGAATTTTTAGAGATAGCCAGAGATTTCAAAGATTCAAAAGAAATCCTGAGGGAAGCACTCAGCAATTCCTGGGATGCTAATGCAAACGTAGTCGATTTAAATTTTAGCTTATTGCCAGATTCATCCGG
>JBJKSX010000032.1:0-19675 GCA_046703545.1 Thermoplasmataceae archaeon
GCTAGCGGCCTTGCAAGGTCCAATTTCCCATTGAAGTGCCACGTCAAAGGCAACAAAATTATCAGGTGCCTCCCCTTCCGCATCCCCGATGATGTGAATCTCTACACCATCAAGACTTCCCGGGGAAATTTCTCCAGGCCAAGAAAGGATGTGCAGATGCCCCTTGCATATTCATGGAAAAGGCGAGTCGACACAGAGCACAGGGCAAAATACCCACTTTTGAGGAAGGACTGGGATCCAGATCACCCCAACACAGAAAAGCGAGGGGTCAGTGATTATGTCAGGATATCATGGGACGAGGCAATAAACATAATTGTCAGGCAGCTCAAACAGGTACACGCCATGTACGGAAACATGGAGCCTGTGCTGGTCCAGGCAGACGGACATGGCCAGAGCGGTTACATGCAATCATTGCACTTCTGGGGCCACTACCTTTTTGACAAGATAAACGAGGAACTGGGCTGGGGATGGTGGACTCAACAGATAAGGAACCCTGACAGTTGGGAAGGCTATTACTGGGGGGCCAAGCATGTCTGGGGATTTGACGAGTCCCTGGGAGAGCCCTATCAGGACGAGGTCTGGGACGACGTCCTGGAAAACACGGAAATGGTGATATTTTCAGGCAATGATCCCGAATCAACCGGGTTTGGGATGTCCGGCTCAATTTCGACTGTCATGTCTCGGTGGCTGAAAGAGGCAGGAATAAAGATCATAGCAGTGTCACCAGACCTGAACTATGCTTCCGCAGTTTATGCAGACAAATGGATACCCATAAGGCCAAACACCGATTCAGCGCTTTACCTGGCCGTTGCGTACATCTGGATAGGGGAAGATTCCTATGACAAGGACTACATAGATTCTCACACGACCGGATTTTCTGAATTCAGGGATCATGTGCTCGGAAAGGATGATGGAATTCCGAAATCCCCAGAGTGGGCTTCCCCAATCACTGGAATCCCGGCACACACCATAAAGTCACTTGCGAGGGAATGGGCTGCAAAGAGAACCTCGCTTTCGGTGTATTTTGGCGGGCCAAAGGTCCGGGGCACCTATTCCCACATGGTCACCAGGCATGAGGCTTATCTAATGGCAATGCAGGCAATCGGCAGCCCTGGCAGGCAGTTTCTGAGAACAGGCGCACCGTCCTTTTACAAGAAGTGGCTTGCCCAGGTTCCGAGATTTCCGGAGGTGGACAGGGATGGAATCCCACTGAACCCACTGATAGAATACGCCATAGGAAAGGAAGCAAAATCTCCGGTGTTCATCCCAAGAACACTTGTGGATGAAGCAATACTGAATCCGCCAATTCACTGGAAGGGTTCGACTGCAGCCCTGGCGGAGACTAGCGACCAGTTTGTCAAGTATAAATTCCCTCCAGATGCAAACCATCCTGGAATACGGCTTATCTGGAACGAAAACGGGAACCAGCCCGTAAGCTGGACATACGGAAAGAAATGGATTGATGCCATCAGGCAGCCCCAGATCGACTTCGTTGTGTCAATTCACCCCTGGCTGGAAAACGACGTTATGTTTTCAGACCTCATACTGCCGGCCCAGACCATATTTGAACACGAAGACCTCATAGCAGTCCAGAGGAGCGACATCCTTGGCGTGTTTTACCAGGACAGGGCCATAGAGCCAGTTGGGGAGGCGAAGAGCGATTACGAGATACACAGGCTGATAGCAGAGAAGCTCGGCATAAAGGATGGCTTCCCTGAAGTGGACAAATGGCTCCGGGAAGCCTATGAGGAGAAGCTCGCGTTCACCAAATACGGCATAACCTGGGACGAGTTCAAGAAGAGGAAATACTTCATATACGACTGCCCAACCTGGGAGGAATGGCTTGAGATAAAGAAGGAGAGGGGTGACGGGCCGCATGAGGGTGGAATGTCATGGTTCTACAGGAGCGGCACGGGCCTGCAGACCCCCAGCGGGAAGATAGAGTTTGTCTCTGAAGGGATCAGGCAGAATGCACCGGAAGACAGGGAAAGGCCTCCGCTGGCCAAATGGAATGCCCATGCTGAATTGCAGGGCTCGCCAAGATCGAAGGAGTACCCTCTGCTTGTCATTGCCAACCATCCCAGGCTCAGGTTTCATGTCCAGGGAGATGACATAGACTGGATCCGTGAACTCTGGAAGGTGGAAGGCACGGACGGCCACATGTATGAGCCTTGCTGGATCCATCCCGATGAAGCAGCTAAAAGGAAAATATCTTCGGGAGACATCGTGAGGGTGTACAACGAGCGGGGTTCGGTGTTTTTTGCCGCAAATGTCACTGAAAGGATAATGCCTGGTGCACTGTATGCAGAACATGGCTCTAAAATGGACCTCTATGCCAGAGACGGTGAACTGCTGGACCGGGGAGGGAACATAAACTTCATAACGCCTTCCCCAAAGGAGAAATACAAGCCCAAAGGAGAAATAAGCATCCCTGAAATGAATGTAAGCGGATTCCTGGTTGAAGTTGAAAAGGTGAATCCTGTAGAGTTCTTCAACAGGGAAGGGACAGAGAAACTGAAGCCAGGAATTCCAGTGAAGGGGGCGGAGTAGCATGGGAAAGAAAGAATTTTTTGTTGATATAGACGAGTGCACGGGATGCGACCTCTGCATCATAGCGTGCAAGGATGAGCATGTGGGAAATGACCACTCGCCATGGACAAAGCCTCAGCCAGATACAGGGCATTTCTGGATGAACCTGAAGACTTTCGAGAGGGGCCAGGTCCCCAAGGTTAAGGTCTCCTATCTGCCTCTGATGTGCCAGCATTGCGACAATGCGCCATGCATGAAAGTGTGCCCCGAGGACGCACTCTACAAGAGAGATGACGGACTTGTGGAAATAGACCAGGAGAAATGCACAGGATGCGGATTGTGCCAGGAGGCATGCCCATATGATGTCATATACATGAACGAGGAGCTCAGCGTTGCACAGAAATGCACAGGTTGCGCACATCTCGTGGATCTCGGGCAGACCCCCAGATGTGCTGATGTATGCCCCAGGGACGCGATATTTTTCGGCGACGAGGATGACCCAAGGCTTCTGGAACTGAAGAAGAAGGCGGAATTCCTGCACCCTGAATTTGAAGCCGGCCCAAGAGTCCATTACAAGGGATTGCCGAAACCATTTGTTGCTGGCACGGCTGTGGACTCAGGAAAGGATGAAGTTCTTTCGGGTGCCAGAATAGTTGCAAAGGACCTGTTCAATGATAAATCCATTGAAGTCTTATCCGACGGTTTCGGAGACTTCTGGCTCAGGGACCTTGAGGCCAACCACAAGTACAGGATTGATTTCCACAAGGAAGGCTATGAAAAGAAGACTATGGTTGTAACAGCGGAGAAGGACCTGAACATTGGTGATGTGGCACTGATTCGCCGGCACAATTGATTTCAAGGCTCATCCCAGGAGCCTTTTGTTCATCATTTCCACAAATACACGACATTATGGTTTGATCAAAGTCGTTTTATTAGCAAATATTTTGGAATTAAATTATATTTTAGCAAAAAGTCTTTAATATTTCCAATTTGTAAATCTTATGGAGGCTTTTCATGGTTAAATCTAGCAAGATTTCATCAATAGCTTTTGGGGCTACTATAGGAACAACTATGGAGTGGTATGACTTCTTCATTGCAGGTCTCGCCGCTGCAACTGTATGGCCGGTTGTCTTTTTCCCGACCTTCAGTCAGACAGCAGCACTCGCAGCTTCGCTCTCTTCATACGTTGTGACCTTCATTTCCAGGCCAATTGGCGGGTTCATATTCGGTCATTTCGGTGACCGGCTGGGGAGGAAGTCCATGCTCGTATGGACGCTGTCCCTGATGGGTATTTCGTCCTTTGGCATTGCGGTTGTGCCGTCGTACGCGACAATAGGGCTGGGAGGCCCTGCGCTGATCATCCTGTTCAGGATAATACTCGGACTGGGACTCGGCGGAGAATGGGGAGGCGCATCCTCCTGGATAATGGAGTTCACTTCCGGTTCCAAGAGAAGGGGATTCTGGTCGGGATGGGTCAACACTGCCCTGGGCTTCGGTGTTGCCCTGGCAGCAGGCGTTTTCACCCTTGTTCGCATAATATCGCCCACAACCTTCGTGACAATAGGTTGGAGAATTCCATTCGTGATAGGAGGGTTCCTGATCGTGATCGGAATAGTCATAAGGTACTTCCTTTCGGAGAGTCCCATTTTTGACATGCAGAAGGAGAAAGGCGAGATATCCAAGTCCCCTGCTGCTGAAGCCCTGAAGAAATATGCAAAGAAGATATTCTCAATGGGATTCATTCTGAGCTATGTCATCGCGGTGCAATCCGGTGTGATACTGGCGTTCGCAGTCCCTTACCTTATTGGTGTGCACCACATGGATCCAACCTTCGTGTATGTGACCATAGTTGTCGCCGCAATTGCTGCAGTCATAACCACGGAACTTGGAGCGATTTCATCAGACAGGATTGGAACCAAAACGCCCCTGATAATCTCAATTATCCTCACCATTCTGTTCATTTATCCGTACATACTGATGGTGGAAACACTTAACCCGGTGATGATCCTGCTCGCGCAGGCCATACTGGACGGCGTGTGTTTCTTCGGGTATGGAGTGATGGTGCGCCTGTTTGCGGGGAACTTCGAGACAAAGTACAGGTACTCAGGCGCCGGGCTGGTTTTCCAGATTGGCGCAGCATATGGGTCAGTGATAGCAATCATATTCCCCCTCATAGGTGCACAGAAGGGAGGAATTGGCGGCATCTATGTTGTCATAGGAACAGTGGTCATGGGCATACTCTCCCTCATCCCGGCCATTGCCATCAAGGGAACGGAGACCGTGGAATAGGTCCGCTCAATAAAGTGAATATCCGGGAAAGCCGGATTTTAAAATTTTTTTAATTTATTTAAAAAAAATTGAAATGTTGAATGATTTAAAAAAAAGAAAATTATACTTTTTCCCTGAGTTTTTCTAGCCTTCTCCCAACTTCGTACTGCTTTCCGCTGACTATCTTTTCAGCATCGTCCTGGTATTCCTCGGGCCAGTAGCCAAAGGCCTGGCCGTACCAAGGCTCTTTGAGATCAAGATCAGGTAGGCCCTCCTCTTTCCATATTTCAATGGCCTTTTCCATGTATTCCTTCTTTGGAAGGGATGTTGGCGGATATGGGAATTTCCTGGTGGCATCTATGAGCATTGCGCCGGACCCCTGAGCTTCCGGGAAATCCTTGTCTACCCTTGGCGCATCAGGGGAGTATGCTGACAGGTCCAGTTCAGGGTATTTTCCCCTGACAATCCTGACATCGCGGTGAGGCTGCATGGCAAAACTCATTGCCCAAATGACTGAATCGTGGTCCCTTGGGTCGATGTCATCATCCACTGCCACCACTATCTTGCCATACTGCGGATCGAAGGCTGTGGCTGCGTACAGGGCCTGCCATGGCTGGGCAGGATGCGTTTTCTTCAATTGAACCACTATGTACCTGGCCTGGCTCATCTCCATCAGTGCGACATCTGTCACTGCAGGGTTGTTGCAGTCTGACTTGAGGAACTTGAGGAATACGCTCTCATATGCGATTTTCCTCATTACAGAACTCTCACTGGGAGGGAACTGGCTTATGACATGGGTGAAGATTGCGTCCTTCCTGTGTGTGACACAGGTGATGTGAAACTCCGGCCTTGACACAACATCTGTTGCCATGTAGCCTGTGTATTCCCCAAACGCGTTTCCGGGCTCCATGTACTCGGTCGAAACTTCCCCTTCAATGACAATTTCCGCATTTGCGGGAACCTCTATGTCCACGGTCTTGCATTTCACCAGCTCCACTGGAGAGCCCGCAATGGCTCCCGACACCCCGAATTCGTCCACACCGTATGGTATCTTGGCCATTGCGGTGAATGCTATGTTCGGGGTTGCGCCAATGACAACGGCCGCCTGAAGCTTCTTGCCCTTTGCCTTTGCCTTCTGCCAGTGGACAAAACCATGGTTTGTCTTGGCAATCTCCCACAGAACTTTCGTCTTCCCAAAGAGGTGCGCAGAATAGTTGCCGACGTTCCTGATTCCTGTTTCTATGTCCTTGGTGATAAAAGCAGAAAAGGAGCTTCTGATCTGCCCACTGAATCCCGGGACATCAACCGGAACCGGCAATTCCTCGATACCGTACCCGTCCTTCAGCAAATCGTCCCCCATTGTGACTACTTCCTGGACAGGCGCATTCTCGACCATGACGGGTGGAATAGGATTCTGAAGTGCTGCAGCCCATTTGGCGGGCACCTCTTCAGGCTTGCAGTTCATTCCCAGTGCATACATCTCCGGAGAAGAAGCAAGAATGCCAGTGGCCACATTCATGTTGTATTTTTTTCCATTGGAATCCACTACATTTTCAAAGAGGAACCCTCTTCTCCTGTTTTCGGGAAGCCCTCTGAACTGCAGCTTCACCAGGCTTGTAAGTTCCTTTTCCTTGACGATTGGCCTTTTGATGTGTACCAGCAAACCCAATTTATCCAGTTTATCCAGGTACTCTCTGAGGTCCTTGTAATAAGGGGTTTCAGTCTTCTGCATGTGAATCAGAGATACAATTTGTAAAATGTTATAAAAACGTTCGTCATAATATAATATGATTCAATAATTAAGTCATGCTCGACATTATGTCAGTATTTTGTAGCAATTTCCAATTCACTGTTTCCTTGAAGTCACCCTGTGATTTCCCATCAATAGTTATAATGACGTAGAACAATATTGGTTAGTCCGTCCCAAGGCCAATCCCTCTGAATTGAAACTGATCTTCAGGAGGGCAAATCAAGCCATCAACAGGAAGAAGTTTTGAAACATAGCACAGGTTCCAAAATTAGACTGTACCTTTAGGCTTGCTTGAATCGGCAGAAAAATTTTTTTAACGCACTCACCCTGTCGTTTCAATGGCCGTCCTGAATTTCAACATGATTTCCAGTGGAAGCAAAGGTAACTGTTCACTGGTTTGGGACGACGACACACTTCTGGTTTTTGATTTTGGAATAACCATGAAGCGGTTCAGGGAGAGGAAGAAACTTCTGGGGATCAACCACAGGGAATATTCCATGTTCATAAGCCATGAGCACAGCGACCACAGCAAGGGAGTTCCAATGATCAGGAAATATGACCGGTTTGACCTTTATTCAAGGGAAGCCACACTTGATGCTATGAGGCAGAGGGATGGCTTCTCCATTGGTCAGTCTGTTGCCATAGGCAATTTTCTGGTCAAGGCAATATCCGTGTCTCATGATGCCGCCGACCCGGTCGGTTATGTTGTAACATCGGGCAAGTCACGTGTATCCATTGTCTCAGACCTGGGGAAGGTGTCTGATGAACTTCTCAATGAAGCGAGAAATTCCCAGATTCTTGCATTCGAGGCAAACCATGATGTGGAGATGCTCAGAAATGGGCCCTACCCGGAAATGCTGAAGAGACGGATTCTGAGCACCCACGGGCATCTTTCCAATGAACAGTCTGCTGATGCTCTGGCGAGGATCACAGGGCCCCAGACAAACATCATACTGACCCACCTCAGCCAGCACAACAACACACCTGACTCAGCGTATGAGACCATCAGGAACAGCCTTGTGAACCGCGAGATAACATACGCCTCACTTGAGTGCGCAACCCAGGAATCAGGGTCCAGTGTTCTGAGGATAGGGGAAGATTAGTTTTTTAACAGCAACTTCATGACATCCCCATGAGTGAGATTGGCTTCGTAGGTCTGGGCAGGATGGGGCTCCCGATCCTGAAGCGAATTGGTTCAAGATTCAGGGTCAAAATGGCCTACAACCGCACCAAGGGCAAGGCTGCAGGGCTTGAAGGCATCAGGATTGCAGACGAGCCCTTCCAGGTTGGCTCTGCCTGTGAGATTGTCTTCGTGATGCTTTCTGATGACAGTGCATGTGAATCGGTTATTTTTGGAAACAATGGCCTTGCCAGGGCACTGAAGCCTCAGAGCCTCATAGTCAACCTCAGCACTGTGTCACTAGGATTCAGTGCATCTGCATCAAGAAGGCTCGCTGAAAACATGTGCAATTATATTGACGCTCCTGTGCTTGGCAGCACAGACATGGCGGAGGAGGGCAAGCTGACCTCTCTTGCATCAGGGCCAAGGAAGTCATTTGATGCGGTGTCAAACATACTCGATTCATATTCGGGCAAGGTATTCTACCTGGGCAGCCAGGGCAATGCAGTGAAGATGAAACTGGTGTCAAACATGCTTCTGGCAGTGAACATGGCCGCTGTTGGAGAAGCCCTGCTTCTGTCCGAAAAATCAGGCGTGGATAAGGAAACCGCGCTGGATATACTGGAAAACAGCGGGGGCCAGTCAAGGGTGCTGAAAATGAAGAAGGAGACCATCAAGACTGAAACCTTCGAACCTGTTTTCACCTTGAAGGACATGGTGAAGGACCTGAAATACGCCTCAGAAATGGCCTCATCGCTTTCCTCGCCGGCGGTGCTGGGAAAATCGGCCGAACAGTTCTACCTTGCAGCAAGTTCAATAGGATTGGGAAACCTGGACTTTTCTGCGGTTATCAGGACATTCCGGTTCCTCATAGGAAGGTCTTAGGTGGGTATTTTGAATTTCGCAACGGTGCTTGTTTATTCAGTAATCGCCGTGGCCATTGTGTCTCTGGCCTACGGCAGCTATACCGATGTTCGGAGGCGCAGGATCAACTCACTTCTCTTTGTCCCCCTCCTGATCCTTGCAGCAGTGCAGAATTACTATCTTCACACACCCGCAATTTTTCTGGTTGTGGGGGTTGTGATATTCTTCTTCACTTTCCTTGAGCCCGACACTTATGCCTATGAGATAATTGGGGCGGTTTTCCTGGCCCTGTCAGTTGTGCTTGCAATCTTCATTGGATTATATTTCGGCTTCCAGCTGATCCTGATGTCAATCGTATTTCTCATGGGATTCCAGGAGAGGCTTTTTGGAATGGGGGACATAAAAGGAATCGTTGCGCTGATGTTCGCTTCCCCATTCTATTCCCCGCTGATGCTGTACAGTTACAGCGGGCCCATTGACTACTCCCTGTTCCCAACATCCATGGCACTACTGACGGACATCTGTGTGCTTGCTGTCCTGCTGGTGCTGATTTCCGTAGCCAGGATATACAGGCATGGGAGGGAAAGCATCCCGGGGCAGCCCCTTGCAATGCGGTACAGTGAGGCTCTTGAGAGGAAGAGCCCCAATGCTTACCTGAAGCGTGAGAAGGATGGAGTCCCATACATGGTGTACAGGATGCCATTCATCGTGCCTGTGGCTCTGGGTTACATACTTTTCCTGTTTACAGGTTTCTTACCTGCAATATTGTGACCTAACTTTTTTGTGTATTGAGCCCTTTTCACTTTCATGCCCGCCCTTCTGATTGAAAACGCTTCGCAGGTCCTGACAATGGCAGGTGCCGGCTGGGAGCCCCTGTCTGGAAAGAACATGAAGAAACTGAGGATCCGGAAGAATGCTGCGGTCCTCATTTCCAACGGAAAGGTCCTGGAGATTGTGGACCAGTCAAAGGCAGAGGCCCTCAGGGAGAGGTACAACGCAATATCTGTTGATGCAAAGGGAAATGCAGTAATGCCTGGACTGGTGGATTCCCACACCCATATAGTGTATGGTGGAACACGGGAAGACGAGTTCTACATGAAAGTCAAGGGCAAGAGCTACCTTGAAATCCTCAGTTCTGGGAACGGCATCTACAAGACAGTTGACCAGACCAGAAGGTCAAGCGAGGACAGCATGTTCTCTGAAAGCCTGTCCCGCGTCTACGATGCAATTTCCACAGGCACAACCACCATGGAGATCAAGACGGGCTATGGCCTCACACTTCAGTCCGAAACTTCCATGATGAACGTGATAGACAGGCTGGCGGGCCTTGGAATACTCAACGTCATTCCAACTTTTCTCCCCCTACATGCCATACCGAAGGGCACCACGGAGGAACCATATGTTCATGATGTTTTAGAGAAGATGCTCCCCAGATTCAAGGGGAGGGCCAAATTTGTGGACTCTTTCTGTGACAAGGGCGCATTCTCCCCTCAGGCCACAGAGGAGTTCTTCCAGGCTGCTGAAAAAATGGGCTTCAAGCTCAGAATGCACGCCGATGAGCTTGCAGACATAGGCTGCCTTTCCCTGTGCGAGAAACATGAGATCAGCAGTGTCGACCATCTCCTTTATACCGGCGAAAGCGGAAGGAACCACATAGTGAACCATGGCACTGTTGCCACATTCCTGCCAATTACTGCATTCAACATCACCGATGGCATGTATCCGGACATTGGCAGCTTCATTTCAGATGGAATACCGGTTGCCATAGCCACAGATTCGTCTCCCGTGTCGTACAATTCCAATCTCCTCTTCGCCATTTATCTTGCGGTGAGGTTCTGCAACATTTCCATTGAGGAGGCCCTCAATGCAGCGACTGTAAATGCAGCGTACTCTCTTGGGATACAGGAGGAGGCAGGTTCAATAGAGCCGGGCAAAAGGGGCGACCTGATCATCCTCACGGTTGACGATTACAGGAAGATACCATACCAGTATGGTTCCAGGCTTGTTGACACAGTGATCAACAATGGCGAGATAGTCATGAGGAACGGGGTAATGCAGTTGTGAGAGATTTCACCACTTGAAACTGCCAGTAATTTGAATATGTCTTAATATCGGTTCTAAATCAGGGGTCATTGACAAGTACCATTGAAGAGGTCATTGAGAAGCTCGACGGCATGAACGCAAGGAAGATACTGCTGCAGCTCCCTGACGGCCTCAAACCACACGTTTTCGATTATTTCAGCGAACTCTCCAGCAGGTATTCTGTTATTGTGAGTTCAGATCCATTCTACGGGGCCTGCGACATAAGCACGCCCGATGTGTACAAAGATGTGGACTGCATAGTGCAGCTGGGGCATTCAGAGATTCCCAACATCAAGTACCCAAAACCAATGATTTTCATGGAGTATCGTGTAGCAAGGGAGATTGATGTTCCACCTGAGGCATTCAAGCCTCTGCACGAACTCGGCCACACCAATATAGGCCTCCTCTGTTCCATCCAGTACCTTGACCAGATGCACAGGGTCAGGGAAATCATGGAAAAGGAAGGGTTCAAGGTCACTGTGGGAAGGCAGGACCAGAGAATGAAATATCCTGGACAGGTCCTTGGGTGCAATTTCAGTGCAGCTCATTCCATATCCGGCGAGGTTGACTGTTATGTCGTTGTCAGCACCGGCAAGTTTCACGCAATAGGTGCACAGCTTGCCTCAGACAAGGACGTGTTCATACTCGACATGAACGAGAGAAGACTCTTTGAGATGCGGAATGAAACCGATAGATTCCTCAGGCGCAGGTATGCGAAACACTTCAAGGCCAGGGATGCTAGGAAGATATGCGTTGTTGCTGACACCAAGATAGGCCAGTACAGGATCAGGCTTGCCCAAAAGGTCATGGAACAGGCAAAATCGGAGGGCCTCGAAGCGGTCCTGCTGACTGCCAACGATGTTCGGCCCACAGACTACGAGAACATGAGATGCGATGCAGTTGTCTTCACAGGTTGCCCAAGGGTTTCCCTGGACGAAAGCGACAAGTTCCCCATGCCAATATTGACTCCGCCGGAATTTCAGCAGATTTTCGGCCTGAGGGAAAACAGCAGGTACGTCATGGACGAGATTGTTGCGGTTGATGAGCTATCATCATAACTTCTTGCCGATAAGGTAGGTGCCGGCGTTCTCCACAATTTCCACTTCCATCCTGGTGTAAAGCGGGTATTCCCCTTCCACAACAACCGGCCTGTAGGAGTCATCCCTTCCAACACTTGTTCCGGGCTTGCCCTTTTCAGTGATAAATATGCCTTCCACTCTTCCCTTGAGTGATGAATATCTTTCATCCAGTATCTTCCTGTGGAGTTCGGTGTATTCTTTGGTCCACCTCTTCACGGAATTTGAAGGCGGGAGCTTCGCATTGAAATCAGGCGTATACGGCCTGGGTGAGAATCTGGTGATGTTGATTATCTCCGGCCTGGTCTCCTGGAGCATCTTGACAGTCAGCTCAAAACTCTCCTGGTCCTCGTCGTGGTATCCTGAAATTATGTCCGTTGACACGGTTCCGTCCGGGTACTTCTCCCTGAACTTGCGGACTATTGTCATGAATGCATCGGCGTGGTATTCTCGGTTCATGAGGTCAAGGACCCTGTCGTCACCGCTCTGGACAGGAATGTGCAGGAACCTGTAAACCCTGTCGTCCGCAAACGCCTCCAGAAGCCTGTCTATGATGCCCTCAGTGTTCTTGGGTTCCATCATGCCGACCCTCAGCTTGAAGTCATCTTCAAGCTTCAATATCTGCTCCACCAGTTGGGGGAGTGAAATTCCCAGGTCCTTTCCGTATGCTGAAGTGTCAAGGGATGATATCCTCACTTCCCTGATTCCCCTCTCCAGCTGCATTCCAATCTGATTCACAATCTTCTCTGGGGGCCTGGAAACAAGTGTTCCCCGTGCCACATGGGATATGCAGTAATTGCAGCTTCCCGTGCATCCCTGGTTTATGGGTATGCCGTCAAAGATGGACGGTTCCCTTATCGCAACATCATCAAGATTCCCGGTGTAGAATGACCTGAACTCCTTTGGCTTGAGGACCTCAACCCTTTCAGAGTCCAGGACGCCGCCGCTAACTGAGGGGAGGCACCCCATGACCTTCACTTTTGAATCCCTGGAAAGGTCCTCGATGCGGGAAAGCATCCTGTCCTGTGTGTGCTTGATGACAACGCAGGTGCCGAGTACACTCAGGTCAGCTTCCTCCGGCGATGAGACGAGCTCGCCGCCTTCATTAAGCATCTTGTTTACATAGAGGCCCGCTTCCGATTTTGAAAGCGTGCAGCCGTATGACTCAAAGTAGATCTTCTTTCCCTGCAATCTCCCCGAACATTAATCGACACTATTTCTCATTTTTGTAAATTTGGTTGTATAACAGAGTTCGATACAATGTGATTTATTTCGACAACCTATGGTTAAATATGAACAGGCCATGACTGGATGTGGAAGGCAAAGAGATTAATGAGCAGTATCTGGAAGGTTACAGCTGCGACATTGCAATAAGGTGGTCCAAGCTTGACCCGTCACTGCTTCCCGTTGATGAGCTTGACAAGCAGATCATATGTTTCCTGAGGTACAATGCAAGGATGTCCAATGCAGAGATGGCCAAACAGCTGGACACAAGTGAGGCAACAATCAGGAGGAGAATCAACCAGCTTCTGAAGAAGAAGATCATCATTGGTTTCTCGGCCCTGGTGGACCTGCAGGCTGTTGAGAACAGCATCAAGGCTTACCTGAAGATAAAGGTGGACCCCGCAATGATGGAAGAAGTGACCGGCAAGCTGGAGGACAACATCAGCATTCTCAGCCTTTACCGTAGGAGGGGAGAAAACGAGATACTTGCAGAAACCCTGTTCCTCAATATGGAAGCAATTCAGGACTTCGAGGACAGCCTCATTAAAATAAAGGGGATCTCGGGCTTCGAAACAATGATTGTCTCCAAAGCCTACAGAAAAAATCCCTGGATCGGAATCTGAGGGCTTATTGCCCCGGGACTCCGCTAGCCATTATCCTGTCAAATTCTTCTTCAGTTATCTTGCCGGTTGCCAGAGCAAGATTCTTTATGGATTTCCCAGTGCGGAGTGCCTCCTGGACAATTTTTGCAACGTTGTCATAGCCCAGCGTGGGATTGAGCAGTGCGGCGGAACCGAAGCTCTTGCTCCTGTGCTCCTTGCACATGTCCTCGTCCGCAAGAAGGCCGTCAATGAGCTTGGTCCTGAACATTGCCAGCCCATTTGCCAGGATGTCTTCTGACCTTGTGAGCTCGTAGTCAATGTGCGGCATCATTACGTTGAGTTCAAGCTGCCCAGCCTGGGCTGAAATGTTGAGGGCCTGCTGTGCGCCAAGGACCGAATGGCAGATCATGTTCATTGCCTCAGCAATTGACGGGTTGATCTTCCCCGGCATTATGGATGAGCCCTGCTGGACAGCGGGTATCTTTATCTCATGGAGGCCCGCTCCGGGGCCTGAATAGAGGAGCCTGATGTCATTTGAGATCTTTGTGATGTCTATTGCTATGTTTGCAACCGCATTCATGGTCCTTGAAAAGTCTGTCATGAACTCCATTATTCCGGGAAGGTTCAGGCTCTTCCTGTAGTCAAAACCTGTGAACTTCTTGATTTCATTGACAACGTTCTCCTGATAGTTCGGCGCAGTGTTTATTCCGGTGCCCACCGCCGTTCCGCCGATATTGAGCTCAAGGAGATGTTCCGATGCAAAGTCAAGCTCTTTCCTGTTCTTCTCCAGCGTGTAAGCCCACGCGGAAAGTTCAATTCCAAGAGTCACGGGGGCAGCATCCTGCAGGTGAGTTCTTCCTGGCTTGACAACGGAGCTGAGTTCATGGGCCTTCTTCTTGAGAGACTGGATCAGTGAGTCAACCTCTTTCAGGAGTTTCCTGGATTTCTTGTATGCCGTGAGCCTGATGAGAGTGGGATACATGTCGTTGGTGGACTGGCTCATATTCACATGATCATTCGGGTGGATGTAGGAATAATCGCCCTTTTTCTTTCCGACGGTTTCCAGTGCAACGTTTGCTATCACTTCATTGGTGTTCATGTTGTAGGATGTCCCTGCACCGGCCTGAAAAACATCAACAATAAACTGGCTGTTGAATTCCTGGGAAAGGATCCTGTCACAGGCCTTCACAATGGCATCCGACTTGTCCGCTGGCAATTTTCCGCCCATCTTGTTTGCAATGGCCGCTGATCTCTTTATTGTGACCGCAGATTCAATGTGGTCAAAATCAGCAGAATGCCCTGTGATTTTGAAATTTTCCCTTGCCCTGTATGTGTTTATGCCGTAATAATTGGAATCTTCAAGCTGTACGTCTCCTATCACATCACTCTCAGTTCTAGTCATATCCTGATAATTTCTGAAAAATATTAATTGTTTTGTACTTCTTACGGGGGAACTTAGAGTAGCTATCATTTAGCCAATAAGCCTTAATAAGTAACATAAATATACAGGGGATTTGCAATGAAGACCGATGAGGTTGTTATCAGGGTCGGAGGCGCAGCGGGAGACGGAGTTCAGTCTGCCGGTCTTATTATCGCCAAGACGTTTACCAGAAGTGGCCTGCACGTTAATACCTACAATTATTACCAGAGCATTATAAGAGGCGGCCAGAGCTGGTACCAGGTTCGCGCCAGTGACAAGAAAGTTAAATCACAGGGTGACGGGCTTGATGTCCTTATTGCCCTTAACAAGGATGCACTTTCAAGGCATACAAACCCTCAGATAAATGAGGGCGGGGCTTCCCCACTGGGAAAAGGCTCCATTGCCATATACGATTCTTCTCTCAAGCAGGAACCTCAGGGCGAGGGCGACTTTTACGCCATGCCACTGGGGGAAATCGCACAGAAGTTCAGCAAGAATGCACTTATGAAGAACACAGTTGCCATCGGGGCAGCCATGGCCGCCATCAACATGGACATTGAGACCCTCGCAGGAGTCATCAGGGACCAATTTGGCGACAAAGGGAAAGTTGCAGAGCAGAATGTCAACGCCGCAAAGGAAGGCTTCGAATACTTCTCCTCGAATTTCAAGAAGCTCGGCATAAAGCTCAAAACCTCGGACAAGAAATACCATCTTATGAGCGGTGGGGAGACCATAGGCTTCGGCGCAGTGAACGCCGGACTGAAAATGTACGTGGGCTATCCAATGACGCCTGCTTCATCAGCACTTCACTACCTCGCAAAACACCAGGAAGACTTCGACGTGTTCGTCAAGATACCCGAAGACGAGATTTCCGCCATAACCATGGCTGCAGCAGCAAACTACGCTGGCGTCAGGGCTATGACAGGGTCTTCCGGGGGAGGCTTTTCACTCATGGTTGAGGCACTCGGCATGGCAGGAATGATGGAGATACCGCTGGTGGTTTATGAATCACAGAGGGCTGGCCCTTCAACCGGGCTGCCCACCAAGACGGAGCAGGGAGACCTGAATCTTGTGCTTGGGGCCTCACAGGGGGACTTCGCCAGGATCATCCTCGCACCGAGGAATGTGGAGGAGGCCTTCTACCTTACAAGGGAGGCATTCAATCTTGCAGAGGAATACCAGACTCCGGTGATTGTCATGTCTGACCTCTTCGTGTCAGAGCATTATGAGTCCGTTGAAGACTTTGATCTCGACTTCAAGATCCAGAGGGGAAAGATTGTCGACGGCCCTGTTGAGGGTTACAAGAGATACGAATACACAGAAGACGGTGTTTCATACAGGTCATTCCCCGGAGTGCCAGGAAACATGCACAACGAGGACAGCGATGAACACAACGAATACGGCGATGTGGTCAGCGATGCAGTCACGGATCCAACCCTCAGGGTCGAATCCATGAAGAAGAGGATGAGGAAGCTCAACAGGTATATCGAGGAAATGCCCCCCACCCCGACATACAGGTACGATGATGCAGAATACGCATTGGTACAGTGGGGAGGAACCCAGGGAGTTGCCGAGGAAGTGGTTGACAACCTGAGGGAAAGAGGATACAAGGTTGGGGCAGTTGAAATAAACAGGCCTTATCCACTGAATCCTGACATAGGAAAGCTTCTCGACGGAAAGAAGAAGGTCATTGTTGTGGAGAACAACTTCTCAGGGCAGATGAACAAGCTCCTGAGATCGGAATTCCTCGTGAAAACAGAGCTCATTACAAAATTTGACGGAGAGAGCTTCTACCCTGGCGCACTTACGGATGAGGTAGAGGCCGTTTTAAAGAGGTGATTATGAATGGTTACGATGTTGGACTATAAAGGAAAGGTAAAACCAGACTGGTGCCCGGGTTGCGGCAACTTCGCACAGCTTTCAGCAATTGGCGGTGCTCTTGCCGAACTTGGAATAGAGCCTAAGGATGCAGTTGTATCATCAGGCATTGGTTGTTCAAGCAACCTTCCTGAATTTATCAATCTGTACGGGTTCCATGGAATACATGGAAGATCGCTTCCCGCTGCCTCAGCTATAAAGTGGGCAAACGACAAGCTCACTGTTCTGGCATACGGCGGAGACGGGGATGGATTCTTTGAGGGAACCCAGCACTTCTATCACGCAGCAAAGAGGAACGTGGACATAACCTACATTGTATCTGACAACCAGATATTTGGCCTCACCACTGGACAGGCTTCACCCACTTCCGAAATCGGCGTGAAGACAAAATCCACCCCATCGGGCAATATCGAGCAGCCACTGAACCCATTGACAATAGCCCTCACTGCAGGGGCAACATTTGTTGCAAGGGCATTCTCCGGAGATGCAATCCATCTGAGGGAGACCATAAAGAAAGGCATCCAGCACAAGGGTTTCTCGTTCATTGACGTGTTCAGCCCGTGTGTGACCTACAACAAGACAAACACTTACGACTACTTCAGGAACAGGGTTTACAAGCCGGATACGGACACAAAGGATTTCGACAAGGCATACAAGCTAGCACAGGAATGGGGAGACAAGATCCCAATAGGCGTCCTGTATGAGGTTGAAGGCAAGTGATATGAGGACAGGGACCCTGTTATAGCCTCTAAGGCCCTCATTGACAAACCTCCAGTGAAACTCACCATGGATGCGCTGTCAGAGTTCCTCTGACATTTTTAATTTTTATTATTAATCAATAAATACCATGGACTTGGTATTTTCAGTCTTTTTCATGCATAATTTCCTGCTTTATTACAGATACATTTATATACATAAATTCTGATAGGCAAAGAATTCTATCGGAGGAATAAAATGGACGATAAAGAAGGAACAGAACAACCCCCTGTGGGCAGTTCTGCGAGCGAGCCATCTATACCCAGAAAACCATCTGGGAATGCAAAATGGTATGCTATAATAGTCGTCCTGTTGATGGTGATAGCCGCATTGGGAGTGTTGACTCTCTATCATGCGCCTACCTCGACAGGATCTACTGTTACGGCAGTCTCACCCGCAAACTCTGCTACAGCAGGAACACCCTATAGCTTGACACTGCAGACTAATGGTGCGTTTAACGACATCAGTATCTACTTTGGTGACGGAACAACCACAACCGTTCAGTACCAGGGATCAAATACAGTAACAGTTAACCACACGTATATGTCACCAGGTAACTACAACATCTTCTACTCTGCAGACTTTGGGACAAATAATACGGTGAACAACGCAAACAGCCTCATTCCAGTAGTAACATCTGGATTTATTGGCAACCAGGCAAATGGTGCATATGGTAGCCTTTTCTTGCACAACACATCCGCAGTTACAATTTCAAACAACACCGTTGCACTTAAGCCCAACACGAACCTTAGCTTCGTTGCTGGTCTCCAGGGATTCCCAAACGCTGGTGAAGTCGTTGGACAGTCAGCCTACCTGTATGACATGAACGGATTGAACACATCAGTCGTACTGCCATACTACTACAATGTCTCAAGAGAGGCATATGTTCTTGAAACAGGTGCAGCAACCTTCAACCTGAGCGGTCTCCAGTCTGGATACTACCAGCTTGAACTTAGAACAACAACTGCATCAATGGCCTCAAACACATACCAGCAGGAACTGACATTCAACATCACATCTATGGCTAATGCATCTGGCATGGTCACTTTCAACAAGACACAGGCCTACACTTACACAAATGGGACCTTCAACGCTACAATGTATTACATGTACATGATGGGCACCCAGGTAACAATGAGCAAAGGTAATGTTTCATATGCCAATGGGGCAAATGTTACATACAACACCGGCTCTATGGTGAACTTCACCGCAGGTGACTCAGTTACGTACGCTGCTGGTGCCAATGTGACACTCTTGAAGGACACAAACGTTACCTTTGCAAAGAATACAACCGTTAGGTCTTATTCAGGATCTGGCTGGAGCACAGTCACTTACACAGCAGGAACTACGTATCAGCTCAATGCTGGAAACACGACTAAATTCTCACATGGTGCTGCCATTTCATTGATGGACAACTTTGTTGGTAAGTACAATGCTAGTTCAACTGCAGTCCTAGGATCTGCTTCAACAGTTCAGCTGATGGGCACTTCAGTGTTTACTTACAATGCTAACACGTCATTGTTCTATATGGACAACCAGACAACAGTTGACTTTGGTGCCAGTGTGACGAACTTCACTCAGATATCCTCAATGGTTGGAACAACAACTGTTCAGGGCTCAACAACAGGCGCAATAGACCCAACACAGGGTGTTTACACACTTAACTACTGGGTAGATCTGCCAGTGTTCAACTCACCGGCATACAATGTGCCAGTCGTTGGATTCCCGGCTTACGTTCCGTCGACAAGTGCATCAGGTTCATTCCTCAGGGCTGAGCTTGAGACCGGCGGTTACAAGACACTAGACCCGGCACTGGAGTACGACACAGTAAGCTATGAGATTGTCATGAACACACTCATGCCACTTGTTTCATACAACGGAACAAACGTGAGCCAGATCGTGCCAATGCTTGCCAAGGTAGTCCCGTCCGTTACAAACGGAGGAATCAACACGAACTACGCAAACTATACACAGACAACACCATGGGGAACAACTTACAATGTGAGCATACAGCCCTATGAAAACTACACATTCTACATAAACAACGCCTCCAAGTGGCAGGATGGATCTTCAGTAACAGCATGGGATGCAATGTATTCATTCACC
>JBJKSX010000033.1:0-47539 GCA_046703545.1 Thermoplasmataceae archaeon
TCGCTGAGGATGCTGAAGAATGTAGTCAACAGCTCTGATACGTTGAAACAGATCATTTCCGCAATCGAGTCAAGGCTGACCCACTACAATGCCACTGATCTCAGGAGGGCAGCCGAATTCGTTTCCGATGGGAAATACGATTTCTGCCTTACAACCTCAGATTATGCGGCCAAGAATGACCTCAATGCAATGGAGATATGCGGGTTAATCCCGGTTTTTGTGGTTCCAGGAAAGTCCAAAGCCAGGACGCAGGATTTCCTGAACCTTTCAGAAATGAAAGAACTCTGAGCAACTGCCTTTGCCCCTATTGCCAGGGTTCATTTTTGCCCGGGGCCAGAATTCAATTTTTTCAGCAGGCTGATGACCTCAGAAATATGGTCGATGCAATGGTCTGCGTATTCTGAGCTGACACTTCGCCCATGCCTGATGTAAACGGATACTGCCCCAATTTCCCTCGCGGGGATGAGATCTGTCTCAGCATCCCCCACAAACATGGCATTTTCAGGCTTTGTATCAAGGATTTCTAGCATTTTCAGGTATGCCTCAGGGTCTGGCTTGCCAACTTCCACGTCATCTATTGTAACCACCGGCCCTATGGGAAGATTCAGGATCTCTATCATTGCTTTCCTGGAAGAAGTGACCACGCCGGTGCGGATTCCAGATGATGTGAGTTTCTCGATTGTTGGCATTGCGTCTTCGTAAAGCTCGAGCCTTTCCAGATTCCTTCTGAAGTACTTTTCTTCCTCCATTTCAATCTCAAATGCCCGGGGTGAGAACTTCCCTGCAAGGTCCGGGCCCGGAAGCCCTATGAGAGGATCGATCTGCGTATCATCCAGATCAACGCCAAAAACACTGAAGGCATGTTTCCAGGCCTCAATCCTGAGCTTCTTGGAATTCAGCAGGGTTCCGTCAAGGTCAAAAATAACTGCCCCTATCAAGCTATTCACTTCAGATTTTTCCACAGGTCAGGCATGCTGGATTTCTTTTTATCTGTATTTTCTCCCACTGCTGGTTCCATGGGTCAATGTAGAAGAGTTCCCCTGCTTCCTTATGCCCAGTGAGAATTCTGACTGCAAGCGTCCATGCCATGGATGACACCATGACCGGCGATGACGCAAGAACACCTGTCTCTTCACAGCTCATGGTATAACTGGCATCATTGTCCACAAAGCAGTCGAGGCATGCAGTCTCACCGGGAACAACAGCCTTCACCTGGCCGACGGTCCCGATGGATGCTGCAAAAACCCATGGAGTTCCAGTTCTGACGCAGAATCTGTTAATGACCCTACGTGCATCCATATTGTCTGTGCCATCTATTATGATGTCACATCCAGACAGAAGATCTGAGGCGTTTTCCTCGTCCAGGAAAACATCCCTTGCATCCACCTGGCAGCTGCTGTTAACATCCGTCAACCTTTTCCTGGCAACTTCAACTTTCTTTTCACCAACATCCTTCTCAGCAAACAGAACCTGCCTGTGAAGATTGCTGACATCCACTGTGTCCGAATCGATGATCCTGAGATGCTTGGTTCCAGCCCTTGCAAACAGGTCTGCCACTGGAGACCCGGTGGCACCAATCCCAACTATGCACACATGGGAACCGCTGATTCTTTCGTACCCTTCCACAGAGAGTTCCTTAAGTGCCATCTGCCGGGAGTATCTCAGGTTAAACATTGTGAGTTCACCAATTAAAACCAATGCTAGACTAATTCATTTATATTTCTCATACATGCTAACTTATGAAAGCCGCCGTACTGAAGGAACTGAGAACCCCAATTGTTACGGAGGAGGTTGACATTCCAGAGATAGCAGGGAAGGAAGTTCTGATCAAGCAGAGCCTCACAGGAATCTGCTACCGTGACCTGCTCACACAGGATGGATTTTTCCCCAGAGTGAAGCTGCCCATAATTCCCGGACACGAAATATCCGGAATAGTGGAGGCTGTTGGCGAACACGTCACTGATTTCAAGCCGGGAGACAGGGTTGCAAGCCTCATATATTCACCTTGTGGGGAATGCGAATACTGCAGGTCCGGCAGGGAGAATCTCTGCCCGTACAAGAAAACATACGGTGAAGCCTCCAATGGCGGCTACGCAGGATATGTCAGGGTGACAGAGAATTCACTTGTAAGGGTTCCAATAGGAGTGAGCGAGGCTGATGCCTCAATTTCCGCATGTGTCACTGGCATGGTTTACAACGCCCTCAAGAGAGTCGGCAAGCTTGAGGAGGGGGAGACGGTCCTGATTTCAGGGGCAGGAGGAGGGGTTGGCACCCACGCAGTGCAGATCGCCAAAGCCCTGGGTGCCAGGGTCATTGCCAAGACCTCCTCATCATGGAAGTCGGAGAAACTTCACTCACTTGGCGCTGACATAGTGCTCACTTCAGAGAATTTCGACAAGGAGCTGAAGGAAAAGCTTGGGGACGGAGTTCATCTTGCACTTGAAAGCGTGGGCCTTCCAACTTTTGAAAGAACCTTGAGGGCCCTCAGGCCAGGTGGCAGAATGGTGGTTGTGGGAAATGTTGACCCAACTCCGGTTCCCTTACCTCTTGGCCTTGCAATACTGAAGGGAAACACCATTTCAGGAAGCATAAGCTCCACCAGGGAAGACATGAAAGCGGCGCTGGAAATGAGCAGGTCGGGCCAGATAAAGGCCGTGGTTCACAGGACAATAAATCTTGACGGCGTCAACGATGCTTTTGCGGAAATGAAGCGCAAAATGTCCATGGGAAGAATAATGATAGAGGTTTAGTCAAGTACCCTGACCTCTGCCCTTCATTTTTGGCAGTTATCCCTTCATCAGAAAATTATTTGTTACAAAGATTTTTATAGACCTCGAAATTCAGGATTTGGAGCTATTATGCAGGAACTTATTTGCAACATTGAATTTGACAGCGAGGATGACCAGTTTATTGCTAAGCTCAGAACAGAAATGGGCGGGCTCAGAGAATACAGGGGAGTGACATTCGAAGAAGTACTGAATCTTGTGATGATAGAACTCCAGGAAGAATTTGCCTGATTGCTCTAACTGCATCATTGTACCACAAAAATTTATTTTCGTTATGTTAATCATTCAACATTGAGGCGCATCATAGCATTATTGTTGATCGGGGCCCTTCTTGTTCTTCCTGTTGCCTCGGCGGATGATTCCGGGAACGCTGGAAACCAGAACCAGGACGTTCCAAATGAACTGAAATTTACGGCCTTCCCCCAGGTTTACGTTAATGTTTCCAACAATGCGAGCTTCAATGTCTCATACATCGGAATCATTCTTGTAACAACCTCAGGTGCTTTCTATTCCTACTTCCCATCGCAGAACTGGGTGATCAAGAGAAACTCAAACATCAGTGTCAGCTATAAGTCCCAGGTAATATTCCAGCATCTGGACAGCGAGCACATCGCCCTTCTTGAAAACAGGTTCAATGTAACCAACCTGAATGGCCAGAACGAAAATCATGCCCCCGGAGAAGCAGAGGTTGAATCCATAGCCGCAAACGTCACTGTATCCATGGTCAAAGTCCATGTGAACAGCCCCGTGAACAGCAATGCCACAACTTCAAATCTCACCGGCTTCAAGATATCATTTGCCATAACCTCATCCCAGATCACAGGACCCGGCCAGATGTTCCTTATTCAGTCCCTTGGTGCCAGAATTCACAACGGATATGAACCCTACCACTCCCTGATGGCAATTTCCCAGGACCTGCAGAAGGTCAATGGCTCCGCAATTGGCATTTCCACGAATAACTATGACGCATATTACTGGTGGGCTCCAACTTACACCATAAATGGCCACTCTGCCAACCTCAGCGCCTCCAGCAGCCAGATTGGAAATAGCGAGGTTCTTGTATTCAAGTTCCAGTTCAAGAACGGCATAACATCACTCACACAGGACCCGTACTTCTCAATTCCCCAGATCAACCTGTTCAGCAACCCCATTCTTCAGAAAGATATTGTCAATGCAGCATCCTTTGTGGTGCTCCATATAGAGCTATTTTCTGCAGGCATCATAACAGGCTCCATTCTGGTGGGAATCTCCTATGCTTCCTACAGAAGAAAGCAATTCTGATCAGTCAAGCAGAGAGAGTATATTCGAACTCATGGTGTCCAGGAAACTTTCCCTGAACCTGCCAAGTATATCCTTCACCCTGTCACTGTCATTGAGGAAGAGGAGAGTCTTTTTCTGCTCCGTCTGAATGTGAAGGATTCCCTGCTCGGCCATTTCATCGATGACGTCCCTGATGCGCTCCCTTCTGGAGCGCCTTCCGGTCAGGAACAGGTCCATGGGCGCATATTCATTTTCCATCAGGTGGTACAGGATGTCCCGGGACAGGTTGTTCCTCAGGAAGAAAAGCAGCTTCCTCTCGTTGTATCCTGTATCCTCAATGAGAAAATACCGCTTCAGTTTCCCGTCCTTCTTGATGGAGATCTTATCCATTTTCTCAAGCTGGTACAGGTGATATTCAAGCTGCCCTACCGCTGCACCTGATCTGCGCTGTATCTCCCTGAAATGGATTCCCGGATGCTCCGAGATCACTTTCTCAATTTCAATTCTGAGAGACGCGCGCTCTGGCAAGATCTAACTACCCCGTACAACACCATAATAGAACAGGACCAGTATGGCTATGTCTGAAACAAGAAGAATCGTGGTTGAGGTAATTGGAAGTGATACAGCCCCGAGCCCGCCAGCGAGGACCAACAGGCCATCGATAAGGAAAATGATGAAGACGGCCGCAATGAATGCAAACATCCTGATGTGTGAACGTCTGTATGCCCTCATGTTCACTGCAAGAAGGAAGATGGACAGGACAACTGCCAGTCCTGAAATGTAGAAGTCAATGTTCTCCATTGTGGAATGAATTAAAGGTACTAATAAAAAGTATCCTTATTGGGCAGGGCTGAAAGTGAAATTCAGGTGAATGAAACGGCATAGCCGAACTCATTCATCTCTCTCTTCATCCGGTCCCTGTAGCTCCTGTCCCCGATGACCTTGGAAACCTTGAGTGACTTGAGGCTCTTCCTTGCAGAGAACCCAGCCACAATTGCGCCCTTTTTCACGAACACATACAGGTTGGTTGAGCCAAGCTGACGCTTCACGTATTCCTGGAAGTACAGGATTATGAGGTCCTTTGGAATGAGGACCCTTGATTCCTTTCCCTTGAACTTGAGTGCCTTCGGATTGATATAAAGAAGCCTCTGGACTCCGGGAATTATGCCTTTCACCGCCTTTCCGGCCTTGACCAGTGCATTCATGGCATTGTGGAAATCCTCATCCATGGATCTCCCTGTGACATCCTCATACCTTCTCTTGTCAAGGAACCCCAGGTTGTCGAGCAAATCCTGGATAATGATTTCTATGGCCTCTTCCGCCTTGTACTTCTCAGGCACGAAGATGTACCTCCTGTCTGAGTCCTTGGCAATAACGCATGCATCATAAAGCGATTTGAGTGTGGAGCGGACTCCAAGCACGTCCCTTCTAAGATGGGTGATGATCTCTGCCTCAGTTGCCCCGCCGTATTCCATTATGGCGTGCACTACCCTCTGGTCACTTTCCGTGAGATCCCTGCTTCGAAGTGCGCGGTATATTGATATGGTGTCCTTCGTGGCTAATGTCTGTATACCGAAGGGCCCGGAAAAGTTGTAGAGCAGTTTTGACTGGAAATAATTCCTGAGCAGGGCGTTCCTGAGTCCCATGTAAGAGGCCTCAATTTCATTCCTGATGCCGAGGTTGAACTCCTTCAGCTTTTCAAACACAACGGAATCCCCGCCCTTCTGGGACGACGCCACTGCGTAAGCGAAAAGATCGTCCTCCTGGATGTCAACAATCTGGGAATCGCCATAGACAAAAGAGCCATCCCTTTCCGTGAAACCCGCCTTGGAGGCTGCATCTGACATTCCCTCCGGTAGCGATTCTATGAAAATGTCCCGGCACTGGTTGCCCTTTGCAAGCTTGTCCACGGCCCTGAAGAATGATTCGGGTGAACTTATTGAACCAGTCAGGTCCCAGATCCAGAGAACCCCGTCATTTGATTTTGCATTGAGTGAGGCCTCTTCCTTTCCTCCAGAAACAAACAGAGAATTGTAGTCTATTTCGGACAGGTATTTCTTCCCCAGGTATATTTCCAGAGGGTCGGTCACAGGCACAATTATTGACTCTTCACCCGTGGTGTTGAATTCCTTGGTGCCGTAGTAAAGGTCGCTCTTGATGTACTTGGGGCTGTTGCCGCTTCCCTTCAGGTGGTTGTCCAGGTAAGCCCAGAAAGTCCTCTCAAGTTCCCTCCTCGAAACGGGTCCATATGTGCTCAGCAGCTTGTTTATGGATGCAACTGAATCCTTGGGGTCCCTTGTTCCGTTGGTAATCCTGAGCATCCCCTCCGGCCCCTTTGCAATTGAAGCCCTGAACTCCAGGGCCTTCACCATCTGCTTGACGACCTTCATCTGCTCTCCGGAGCGCTCAACAAGGAGTTCTTCAGTGTCGTGCCCATTTGTGATGTAATCAAGGAACTGCTTTTCTTCATCCTTGAACGGTTCATACCTTAGGTCGTACAGAGCCTGAGTCAGCCACCTGGCGGCATATGACAGCTTGTTCTTGATGAATCTTCCATACTCCACTATGCCTGTGTCAATGCAGTCCTGAAGTTCCTCATCTGTGTAACCGGGGTACCTGGCCCGGATGCTTTCGGGGCTGTAAGCGTACCCAAACCTGTTGAAGAATTCCTCGACTGAGTCGACAGTGTCTGAGAAGTCCAGCACACGGAGCTCCAGCTCGTTGCTTTCCCCTTTCCCAAGGAGGGCATCCAGATCTGTTTTCAGTATGTACTGCTTTGCAAACACCGGCGTTATGTAATCATTAACAAGCTCGCCAGACTCCACAAGCCTTTCCAGGCCGGAATGAAGCAGATCCTGGTCCACTGGCAGCCTGATGGAAAGTTCGTCATTGGTGAGTGGGCCATAGCTGCCCACAACAATCCTTATGGCCTTTTCCAGCGCGTCCTCAAGAGAGATGTCCTCAGGGTAAAGGTCATTCCGCACATAGACTGTGCCGTTTCCCTTGAGGCGGCGACGTATAAGGTACCATGACTCAAGCCTGTTCAGTGCCTCCCTGAGAGGATCGTCCTCCAGTTCCATTTCCTTCTTCAGTTCATTGAAAGATTTTCCATCGCACGCGTCAAGCAGTGCCTGGGTCTGGTGGTCCAGTTTCTCCCCAATCCGGAAGAGCCTCACGACAACAGGGTAAAAGTCAATGTGAGTCCAGACAGAACCTCTCACATAAGCGGAAACAAAGGCATCACTGCCAATGAGTTCATGAGTAAGGTCCGATACTCCGGTCTGGGCGTAGGGGAATGGGCTGTTGAACCTGTTCCTGAATGGGTCAAAGAAGAGGAAATGGTGTGCGAGCTCTTCATAGCTTTCAAGGTCTTCCACCACTGGCACCTTGGACCTGAAGTACTGGTCCACGGAACTCTGGTCCTGTATGAGGAAACGCACTTCCTGGGAGCCATATATCTTGTCCAGTATCCTGCCCTGGAGTTCCTTCAGGAGCTTTGAACGGTCCTCCATCAGAACCATGTCGGAAACTCCCGCCAGAATCAGACCATACGAGAATGGGCTGGTCTCTGCCTTGTAGTCAAACGTCCTGTACTCTCCGGGCTCGATCACTTCTTGGACAAATTTCAGGGCGCGAGGAACATCCATCATGTCATTCATGATCTCATGGTAGGTTTCCTTGATTACGGGAAAATTCTTCATGTCCTCAAGGGTCTTCAGCAGCTTGTCACTGCGCAGTTGCTGCCTTACAACTGAGATGTCGTAGCCCTTGTACTTCCTGAGGACCATGAGTGAACGGGCTGCACAGTGCCTGAATCTCTGCTTGAACACTTCTGTGTTTGTTATGGAGCGGGCAACTGTCTCCTCGAAGTTGTGGGAATCGATGAGCTCCGGAATCTTCTTGATTGGAACTTTCTTCTGCACGGTGAGGATGAATCCATCGTCTGTAACCGTTATTCTGGTGTTTGTGGAGAATTCATTTGACATGGCCTGGCCATAGGCCCTTGAAAGGGCGTCGTTGACTCTCCTCCCAAGAGGGATGTGGAAAATGGCACTGTATAGGCCCGAAGAGTCTGTATAACCTTCCACCACAAGGTGGTCCTCAGTTGGGAGGTCAAACTTTGCCTGCGTCTTGATGTAGGATATCATGCTGTTGGCACCGTTTTCATCAAGACGGTAATCCTCCATCAGCCAGTTCTTGATGTTCTCCCCTTCCTCTATCCTCCTGAGTGCCTCCTTCCTGAATTGCCCAACCAGCACCCCGAGGTCATAGCTTCTGGGCAGCATTTCACCTGTCCATGATGGGACAGTGGGCCTCATTCCTGTGGCATCGCGGACATAAACCCGGTTCCTGACGCTCCTTTGGTACATGTAGGTCTTTGCGCCCAGAACAAATATATCCCCCTGCTTGAGGCGTTCCACGAATTTGTCGCTAAGCTGGCCGAGGTGCCTCCCCTTCTCGCTTATCACCTGGTAATCTGCTTCTTCGGGGATGGTGCCTATGTTCATGAAATAAATCATGCGGGTGCTCTTCTTCTTTCCAAATGTGCCCTCTTCCTCATCGTGCCATATTTTGCTGTAGATTACGTTGTCCTCAACCTTGCCGGAAAGATAGTTGATGGTCTCCATGAAATCCTCGAAGGGCAGATCGTGGAACGTGTAGGAGTTCCTCATGACGTTGTATGCCTCATCCACCTTCCATGCCCTCTCAAGGGACATGCCCACGATCACCTGCGAAAGGACATCCAATGAGTTGGTCGGCACTACCACCTTGTCTATCTCACGGTCATAGGCAGCCTTGGTGAGGACGGAGCATTCCATTAGGTCATCAAGGTCGAAGACGAGGAACCGGCCGATTGATAGATCATTGATGTTGTGACCGGACCTCCCTATTCTCTGAAGTCCCTTGGAAACAGATTTTGGGCTTCCAATCTGGACAACCAGGTCAATGTAGCCAATATCTATCCCGAGTTCCAGGGAGGTTGATGTTATCACGCACCGCAGTTCGCCATTCTTCAGCTTGTTTTCAACTTCCAGCCTGGTGTCCTTTCCAAGAGATGAATGGTGTGCTTCAATGCTCTCGATGCCGCGCGCCTTCAGGCGCATTGCAACGTGCTCAGTTCCGCTCCTTGTGTTTGTGAATATGAGTGTTGTCTGGTGCTGGTTGACCATATCCGCAAGAATCTCGTACATCCTGTCATTGGCCACTTCGTAACTGGTTTTTGTGAGATCGTTGACAGGTGTTATGGTCTTCAGGTCAAGGAATTTCTTCGTGTCAACCTCAACGATCTTGAAGGGCCTCTTTTTCTCCCCCTCGTACCCGCAAAGGTATGTGCCTATGAGGTCCAGTGGGGCCTGTGTTGCAGAAAGTCCCACCCTTATGAAGTCTGTGTTTACAGATGCCAGCCTCTCAAGATTTGCGGCGAGAAGTGCCCCCCTTTTGGTGGAGGAAATCTCATGAATCTCATCTATTATGACCCATCTGAGGTCCTGGAGTTTTTCCCTGAACTTGGGAGCTGAAAGTGCAAGTGAGAACGATTCGGGGGTGGTGATGAGTATGTGGGGAGGCTTTCTCAACATCTTCTGGCGCTCATTCTGGGGAGTGTCTCCAGACCTCACAGCCGCCCTTATCCTTGGAAGCTTTTCCCCCTTCTCATCCCAGAGATCATATATCTCCTTCAGGGGAGTGTTGAGATTCTTGTTGATGTCATTGGCCAGTGCCTTCAAAGGGCTGATGTACAGGCAGTATATCCTGTCCTCAAGCTGATTCTTCTTTGACAGGCCGAACAACTCATTTATCACTGACAGAAAACCGGTGAGTGTCTTGCCCGTCCCGGTGGGGCTTGAAACAAGAACATTGTCCCTGTTGTGTATTAGTGGAATGGCCTTCTTCTGTGGTTCAGTGAGCGCATTATACTTTGAGTTGAACCACTCAGAGATGTGGGGGTCAAGAAAAGGAAGGTAATCTTCCACCTTAAACACTTTATCTTGGGACTTTTGCATCTTTTTTAATCTTGGACATAGTGGGAGAGGCTATTTAACTATTTTGCAGATTTATGCAACTTCAGATTTTTAAACAGGAATAGATTAATACGAGCTCTGCGCGTAACTGTACTTTGCGAGTTTTCTCACGAATCCCTCGAGCACTTTCTGACCAGAATATGAATCCCGGAGGACCTCCCTGTAAAATTCCAGAACCTTGTCGTAATCATGAACATTTATTGGTTTGGGAACGCCATCTTTTCCCCCCACCGCAAAAGAAAATTTCACAGGGTCCCTGAATGATGGCTCAGACCCGTATATCAGTTCTGCAAGGTATGAGATAGCCCGTATGGTTGATTTCCCAATACCTTTCATGAAGGCCAGTTCGGAGAAATCCGAAGGCTGGTACTCATATAGGGCCCTCATCTTTTCCCAGTCTATCCTGTAGTCCATTCGAAGGATTGGCGATCTGTCCTGGTAATTGTCCAGCGTGGACTGGTTCCCCTGTGTTATTCTCCCATAATATCTCTTTGGGTCATCCCGAACCATTTCCATCATGCTTCCCCTGTGAACAACGCTTTCTGAGGCAGACAGATCAAGAACCGATTTCTGGACGGTCTCAGCGGATATTCCATTCCTCCCGTCGTTGAGGAAGTCGAGGCCAGATCTGTGGATCCAATGGTACCGCCGGGCCATCCGCTGGGCGGGATTCATTCCCTGCTGCACAACAACCCATTTTCCTGCAGCGTCCATAACAAGAAACTGCATGTAAAGGTCAAAGCCGTCCTGTAGGAGGTTATTGTCAACCTTTGCAACTCTTCGTATGTCTTCCCGGATCTTGGATGCTTTGCTGTCTGAAATGATGCCATCCCCTACTATCCTCTCAAATTCGGATGAGATGGAACCCAGTTTTTTCCCTTTCCCTCCAAGTATGAATATATCCTTGTCGTTGTCAGAATAGAATTCCTTTATTGCACTGAGAGTTGCTGTGGTTGTACCACTGGAATTCCAGTCAAAACCTATTGCCAGTGACAGTGAATGGAACCAGAATGGGTCCGAGAAGTTCTCCATCAGCCTGTCCACTCCAAACTTCTCGATGATTGTTTCTGAAACTATCCCGCCAAGCTTCACCATCCTCTTGTACAGGTATTCGGGAGGGTGTCCGTAGTGCAAGGGAAGTATGGCTGAGCCCCGCTTCTCCATTGGGAACTGAGCTTTGTCAATGGCTTTAAAATTGCGTTCCTTACACAAACGTGTAAACATATTCTGTTTACACATCTGTCCACTTTTAAGCGCTATCAACTAATAAATGGCAAAAAATTAATGCAATCGCATGCTTGCCTGAATATGGCGGAATTCAAATGTTATGACTGTGAAACCACAGTGAAGACAGGCGAGAAATTCACCTTCACCAAGAAGGGGTCGGTTCACTTCGACTGTTTCGTATCCTCGAGAAGGAAAGAAGTGGCTGAAGACAAACAGGAAAGGCTCAGAGTGCTTTCACTTATACTCGACTCTGAACTCATGCTGCTGCTTGACCATCTTTCAATCAAGGACATCCCGGAAGACACCAAGGAAGATGCCCGGAAGAAATACAAAGACATTGAGAAAGCAGCAGGCGAAACCACAAGAATGATTTCAGAACTCTGAAATAATCTTCATTTTTCAAGAATATTTTTTTAAAAAAACTGATTTATTTCATAAATCTAAAAATTTCAAAAATAAAGATGAAGAATCTCACTCTTTCTCAGGAGCTTCTTCTTTCTTTTCTGTTGCCTTGGGAGCGGTTTCCTTCTTGGCTTCCTTGGGCTTGGAATCCTTCTTGAATTCGGTATATCCACATTTTCCGCAGGAAAACCTGTCCTTGTGCTCTGCAAGGAACACTCCAGGTCCGCATCTTGGGCAGAATCTCCTCTGCCTGGCTACCTTTTCTCCCTCAACTGCGTAGAGCTGCCTCTTGATCATTCTGAGGATTCGCCCCCTTCTTCCTTGGACTTGAGGCCGTTCCTGAAAAGCTCGTAATCTGGCTCGTAAAGAAGGGCGCTTTCCTTGTCCTTGTATATTTTTGAGTACCCCTTGACTTCGTTGAGGCCTGTTTCCTGGAGATTCTTGTCTACCACGACAAGTTCCTTCTGGGAACCTGAGTTCTTTGCGATAAGTTCCTTGATTTTCTCCCTGCTGGGAGTTGGTTCATTTTTGAAGACTATCCTGTACTGGAGTTCCTTCCTGTGCAGCAATTTGTTGTCTTTCTCGTTTTCTATCTTCAATTCTGGCATCTAATTTCCATCCTTTCTATGAGGTCTTTGACCAATTGTTTGACTTCCACACTTACCTGTATGCAGGCCATGCCGACATCAGGAATTCCGTATGCTACCACTGTATTTTTGTCTGAATAAAAAATTATTGGTATAACTGCGAGGTCTTCCTCTCCTTCCACCTCTATTCTTCCGCCATCTCCTTCGAGAAGCTTTTCTATGAGCAGGAACAGATCATGGCTAAGTGTGGCAGCTTCATTTCTGATCCTGTATGATCCCGGGATGCTTTTGAATGAATCCCCTGTGCCCCTTTTTGTCTTCAGGTCAACAATTTCAATGAAGGGAACAATTCCGGAATCGTGCAGGACCTGGGTGGTCACATCGCCCACGGCAATAATTCTGCTGTGGCCAAATTTTTCAAAAATGTCTTTTGGAGAGCACAGTTCACCGTTGCTCTCTGCAATGAGGGACCTGAGCTCATCCCCTACTATGAATTCACTGCCTGACTTTAATTGCATAACTGCCTGGCTCGAGAACCGCTGCCCTTTCCGCAATGGAAGAAAGTTTGGGTTCACCTATTATGATAAAGCCGAACCATTCTGTTGAGGTCTTTTCCTCGCCATGTATGGGGCAATTCTTTTCAGTGGTTATCAGCTTGCATTTCTTGCAAGCCCTGTAAGTCTGCTTCATTATGCCTGTGCTCCTTCTTTTCTTTTCTGTTCCAGCCAACTGAGCTTTGCAAGGCCAAGCTGTTTCATTGTGAAGCCAATCTTGCTGTCCTCAACTGAAGAAGAGCTTAGGTTCAGTGCAACAATCCTGACCCTGACCTTGTCGCCTACTTTGATGTCCTTCTTAGTGTCCTTTCCAATGAATCTCTGGTTGGCAAGATCCACATCGATCCTGTCATCCATTATCTGGCTTTTGTGGAGTAGCCCCTCAAAAGGCCCGAATCTTATGAATGCCCCGAAGTTCTGAATGGATACAACAACCCCCTCCACAACCTCCTGAAGCTCTGGGTAAAAGGCAAGGGCTTTGTAATGAACACTCTGGTAAACGCCCCCATCACCGTGGACAATGGCGCCATCGCCAATCTTGTCTACGTCGATCACAGAGACTATGTAACATTTGCCAAGGATTCTCGAGTCATCCTTCTCATCCTTGAAATCGACAAACCTCCCTTCCAGTGAGGTTTTGGCAACGTCAAGAACTGCATCAGTGTAATCCTGGCCTAATTTCTCTGGAGGAATTCTTGTGATGTAATCATCTTCAACTATAACGTACATTGTTCATCTATCCCACTATAGGAACACCAACGAAGAATCGGTTCCATCTTTTCGGGGCACAACCACCGTAAGATGCCCAGAAGATGACCTTTCCTGTCGATTTAACTTCCAAAGGAGTATCGTCCAACAATATATAAATGAATATTAAGCTTATGCTGACTTTATGCATATCTGCACCACTCTTTGGCGGGAGTCAGTGCATCAGGCAGACGTTTCTGCAACTAAGTCATCCACGGTTGCCGGGGAAGGAAATTAAAGGACGAGTACTACCAATAAAAATATAACTGTCCTAAATTTATAAGATAAGGATAATTATGAGCGATACTACTACTGGCCTCAAGGCCGGTGCAGTTGCAGGTGTTGTATATGGCATTCTTAGCAGCATCATGGTCGTTGTGATGTACATATTTTTCAAGGCCACAATCCAGAATGCCATGCAGAATGCAATAAACCAACTTCCAAGCAATATCCCCCATCCAACTATCCAGGCAATGATGACAATTTTCCTATTTGGAGGGATTGCAGGGGCAGTAATTGGCGGAATAATCGTGGGATTGATTCTTGGTGCAATTTTTGGTTATGCAAACAAGCGCATTCCTGGGAGAACAGATCCAATCAAGGGAATCATCTTCGGCCTGATCATCTGGATAATACTGGACGTCCTGTTTGGGCTTGTAGACATTGGAACATACGGGACAAGCTATTACGGGATAAGCATTGGCACCGGTTTCGTGATTTCAATCATATATGGTTACCTTACAGGGCTCCTTTTTGGCAAATGGCAGGAAAAACCAGCAATGGAATCAAATTCCTGGACAGAGCAGTAGCATTCTATCCACTCTGCCCATTTTTTATTTTTCCTTCTTCAGAACTGCCTTTGTCACCCATCTATGTTATATTTAACGACTCCATTATTCCCTATGCAAAAAAATGTCGACCAGGAAACCTACAATATGCTCAGGGAATCAGCCAGGGAATTTGTTTCAAAGGAAGTCATGCCAGTTGCCTCCCAGATAGACCTGAATGATGAGTTCCCAATCGATATTTTCAAAAAAATGGGGAAACTTGGGTTCCTTGGCATTACCATCCCTGAGGAATATGGTGGTTCTGGCATGGATTACAGGGCCCAGGCCATAATCCAGGAAGAACTGGGTTATGGTTCTGCATCACTTGCACTTTCCTATGGTGCCCACAGCAACCTCTGCCTTGACAACATGTACAGGAATGGATCAGAATTCATAAGGGAAAATTACGTCCCAAAACTTGCTACGGGCGAATGGATTGGCGCCCTTGGGCTCACAGAGCCATCATCAGGTTCAGATGCGCTCGCAATGAAGACCTCAGCAGCGGAGAATGGAGACGGATTTGAACTGAATGGAAGCAAGACACTTATCACCAATGCACCATACGCAGATTTAGTGCTCACTTATGCCAGAACCAGGGACAGCTTTTCTGCATTCGCAGTTCTTGGTTCTGACAAGGGCTTCTCCCGCGGGAAGAAATTTGACAAAATGGGAATGAGAGGATCTCCCACCGGTGAGATATTCTTTGACTCTGTCCAGCTCGGAAAAGAGAGAATAATCGGGAAAATCGGATCTGGAAAAGACATAATCCTGGGTGGGCTCAATTCAGAAAGGGTCATTCTGACTTTCATTTTCACCGGAATATCACGCAGGGCGCTTGAACTTGCAGTGAAATATTCCACGGAAAGGAAGCAGTCAGGACAGTTCCTGCACCAGTTCGAAATGATAGAGGAGAAGCTTGCATACATGTATACACGATACCAGACGAGCCGACTTCTTGCCGAGCGGGCCCTAGATAACCTGTTTTCTGACCATATGGACTCCCTTGGGCCTGCATCAGCAATTATGCATGCATCTGAGACCTCGGAGTATGTGTCCAGAGAGGCCATCCAAATCCTTGGGGGCATAGGCTACATGAGGGATTCTGAAGTGGAGAGACTGCTTCGTGATGCCATACTTGGACAGATCGGTGCAGGGACCACAGAGATAAGGAAACACCTGATTGCGTCTTCCCTTGTTAGAAAGTATAAGAGGGAAGAGAAAATACCGGAACTGTAATGAATTGCATAGTCTGCGACAGTAATGAGGCGGTTATACATGGCCAGTGTGAATCCTGTTTCAGGAGCCATGTCCAGGTCACCACCAATGGCCAGATAGACCTGACAATCTGCCCCAAATGCAATGCATTCAAACTTGGAAACACGTGGTCAAGGGGGAAGATGGAGAAACCGCTGATAAAGAAGATAAACAGCAAACTTTCATCCAATGACCCAAATGTGTCAGTTCATGTGCAAGGAAACCAAGTGGAACTCAGGAGGCTTGAAAACAGGATTGTTTTCAATGTGGAAATTGAGTCCGAGGGCCACAGGATCCAGGGAAGCCAGCATGACATACCATCCAAGATTCTGCTCAACAGCTGCCTCACCTGCAACAAGATAACTGGATCATACTACGAGTCCATTATCCAGCTGAGAACCCTCACAGCAGAATATACACCCATTGTGGATTCTGTCCTTAAGGACATTTCAGGAATGCTGGAAAATATGCACAACAGCAAGAATGACTCATTTGTCTCGAAGATCGAACCAGTGCAGGGTGGAGTTGACGTATACCTTGGGAAGAAGAACGATGGGATCAAGGTGTCAAAATACGTGCATGACCATTTCCTTTCCGATACCACAAGGACAAAGAAACTGGCCGGCAGAAGGGAAGGAGAGGATTTTTACAGGCACACTTTCCTTGTGAGGCTATTCAATCTCAAGCCCGGGACAGTGATCTGGAACAGGGAAAAGCCGTACATTCTTGAGAGAGTTAGCTCTAATGCAATCACTGTCATAGATCCGGTTTCCGAAAGACGCCATGACATACTTCAGAATGATTTCAACAACGGATCTTACAGTTTCTCTGATGAGAATGTAGATACAAAGGAGCTTATGGTTGTATCAACACAGAATGAGGAGACCATGGCCATGGACAAGTCAACTTTCCAGGTATCAACCCTTAAGGGAAAGTACCAGGGTGATGTGAAGGTATTCGACTACAATGGCAAGTACATAGTCACTGCGCAATGACGTCCTGATTCCAATTTCTAGATGCCTGAATACTTATTTCTGCAAAAACGTAAATTAATTGACTGTTCAACTGATTCAGTCTCAGTGATTTCATGAGGATCAAAGCTGAATGGCATTCATTGAAAAAAGTGATGATGCACAGGCCCGGAACAGAGATAGACTACGCGATGCTTTCCCCGAAACCTTTCCTCTTTGAAAGACCATACAGGACAAGGGTTGCGGTCAGTGAACACGAGAACCTGGAAGACACCCTCAAGGGGAACGGGGTGAAAGTGGATGTTCTCAGCAATTTCATAATGGACAGGGCTGACAATGATCCTGATTTCAGGAAAGCTCTTGAAGATAAGGTTTTCTCACTTGTGAGATTTTATGGAAACATTGAATCTGCTCAGGCTGCACAGGAAGAACTGAAGAAGAATCTGGCAATTTTGGACTCGTCCACACTTTTCAAAATAATGACACTTGAACCCGCTATCGACCTCAAACTGGATGTAGCAGAGGGGCTTGAATACCCGACAGTATACTCCAATCTTCCGCTTGCAAACCTCTATTTTATGAGGGACCAGCAGGCAGTGACTCCGGGTGGAGTAATAGTGGGAAACATGAAGAGAAAGCAGAGGATGAGGGAACCCGAGATCACTGAATTCGTTTGGAAGGAGGCCCTTAAAGAGGAAGAAATCTACAGAATCACAGGAAACGGTATTTTTGAGGGTGGAGATTTCATGCCAGCAGGGGATTTCTGCCTTATTGGAATTGGTTCCCGCACAAACTTTGACGGGGCAATGCAGGCAATATCCTCTGGATTCCTGGACTATGAAGAGGTTGCCGTGGTGGAGAATCCGATCTATGATTTCATGGAAGAACTCCCAAAGGACCCCATGGTCAACATGCATCTTGACACCTACTTCAACATAGCTGGAGATGGAATTGCCGTAGGTGCGGAAGAATTGATGAAGAAGGCAAAGGTCAGCATCTTTTCGGGAAGAGACCGGGAGAGCCTCAAACCACTCAATGAGACAACGCTTTACCAGTACCTGAAAGAGAAGAATTTCAATTTCATCAACCTGGGGGTGTCCGAACAGCTCAGCTATTCGTCCAACTTCCTGACCATATCCGACAGGAAGATTGTGACAGTGAATGTTTCCAACGTCCTTGAAAGGCTTCTGAAGGAGCACGTATTCCCGGAAAACGTTGAATCAGAAGTATTGAGCGACATTAACCGGAGAGGCAAGGAAAACCTGTTCCCCAACAGGAAAGAGATAAGGGAGCTTGGGCTGGACAACATACCCGTGAAGCTGAGTGAACTCACCGGCGGTTATGGCGGTGCCCACTGCATGACGGGTGCGCTTGAGAGATAGGAACAATATAAACCGATACAACGAAAGGTTTAATTTAAAAACAGCCATAACGGAGGCATTACGCTTAATTGCGCCGAACCACGAGGGATTTAATGGCAAAGGATAGAGCACAGAGAAAAGGAAAGGACAAGTGGAAGGAAAAGAACTGGTATACGATTACCGCCCCTGATTACCTTGGGGGAAAAGAGATCAGCCTGAGCGTAGGCAATGCGCCTGAGACAATGGTTGGAAGGAAAATTGAGGTCCCGGTTTCGGACTTTACCGGCAACTTCAAGAGAGCCAACGCCAAGATGATCTTCAAGGTCCTCGAATGCCAGGGCTCAAAATGCAGCTCTGAATTTGTCGGGCACAGCCTCAGTGATGATTACATAAGAAGGATGGTCAGGAGAAGGAAAGAGAGGATCGACGTTATCAAGGGAGTAAAAACTTCTGATGATGTTGAGATGGTCCTCAAGGTCGTAATGGTTACTGATGGAAAGCTCACAACTTCCAAGAGAAGTGAAATCAGAAAGGCCGTGGAAACCTTCCTTGCCGAGAAATCCGCCACTATTCCCTATGGTGAAATTGCCAAATACGTAATTGGCGACGAAGTCTATGGCGACATTGTCAATGCAACCAAGGACATATACCCCATAAGGAAAATAGAGGTCCGCAAATCCGTCCTTGCCAGTTCAAAGCCCATTCCAAAGCAGGCCATTCCTGAGCCACAGGAAGAGGAGAAAGAAGAGCCTGCTGCCGATAGCGACAAGGAAGAAGACGTGCAACCAGAACAGGCCTCATAATTTTTTACCAATTTGCCGGGGTGGCTTAGCTGGAAGAGCGCCGGACTCATAAGAATGGTAAGTTCTGAGAAATCCGGAGGTCTCGGGTTCAAACCCCGATCCCGGCACTTTTAAATAAAAACAATCAACTCGATTCTGCCGATCCAATCATGGGTGTGAACACCTCTCCGTGGACATTTACATCCTGATTGAGGTTGAACTGAATTTTCATGTTCATGGTTCCATTTGTCAAAATATCGAAGGGATGGTTGATCTCGGCGAATGGGGAAGCCATCTTGAAGGTCTCGTTGACGCCATTCACGGTTACGGTTACGTTCTGGATGTCCAAACGAATCATTGTGTAGTTCTCTGCAGATACACTAATATTGCCCAGCAGGGAAGCGTTTGCAGCAGTGAGGCCAAGGATATCAATGGAACGGTTGGAGAGTGAGTAGTTGACCCATCCTGTCTGCACCCCATGAAGGGATATCCCGGAGAAGTTGAGGTAAACAGCACTCACATTGTATGATGGTGCGTCATAGACGTAAAAATTGGCAAAACCACTCTGGGGGGAAGATGCATTTCCCGTGTTGAATGACGACCCAATATTGGGTGTAAATGTGCTTTTGTTAAGATTGAGGTCGTTGCTGAGATCAAACATGATTTCAACGTTGGTGGTCTTGTTGTCAAGAACCGAGAAGCTGTGTGAGACAAAAACATCCGTTGCAGCCAATGACAGGCTCTTGTTTGACCCTGCTATGTTTGCAGTCACCCCAGCCAGGTTCAGTTTTATAGCTGTGAAGTTCTGCTGCGACAATGTTATATTGCTTACGAGAAACATGCTCGCTGAGCTTGGATTGGAAATCTCCACGGTCCTCTTTTCAAGGGAATAGTTGGTCCATCCCTGGAAATTTACGTATAGGGAAACGGAAGTAAATGTCATGTAAACTGCACTGACATTATAATCCACTGGCATGTTATAGACATACACATCTAGATTACCGTCAGTCTGGGGACCTATCAACTTGTTGCCTATGGTATGGTTGCTCTGTATGGCATAACCGGCTCCCGCAACGATTGTGATCACAACCGTCACAAAAACTAAGGTCTTGACAGAGGTCTCCATAATAAGCCTTATATAGGTAACTATTAAAATCTTTCTAGTTTATATATTATGATTACTGAACCTTTTCCTGATAGCCCTCACAAAATATAGATTATGTTTGAGCCGAAAATGAAGCCGCCTAGGAATGCTTGGTTCCTGCAAACCCCCCAATATTGCTCATTTACACATTTTCAAAGCCAACAAAAATGGTGAGATACCATGAAAGTATGATTAATCATGACATTTGCGGTTTCGCCAACCTGGAGTCAGATGGATTACATATCCAGGCTTCAGAACAGTCCCAGCACGAGGAGTACTGTTAGGAACTATCTTATGGCCTGTGGCAAGGGGGTTACGAATGAATTGACGAAGAAGGAAGCTTCAGAACTCATAAATCTCCTACTCTTTGTAAAATCCCGCTGAATTTTGTTTACACACAACCTCACATGGAACTGGCCATGAAGTTTCTGATCTGCCTTATGAAGGCTGAGAGCACTTCTTCACTCACTGTTTCATCGCTGAATCTGGCTCCAGCCTTGACCACATCTTCGGTGAACAGGTCACCATCTGCATGGGGTGCCAGATGCACATGAAGATGCGGGATATGGTCTCCATAAATGTATACGTAAACCAGCTTGCTTCCTGTGGCAGCTTTCAGGGTGGAAGTAATCTTGGATAGAAGCGGCCCGAATTCCTGCGCCTCCTTGCCATCTAGCTCCGTAATGTAGCGGATATGCCTGATGGGTTCAAGGTAGCACAACCCAAAAACATCCTTGTACCTTGAAAGGGTGAGCCTCCACCTTTCATTTCTCCATAATTCACGTCTGGAAAAGGTACTGTCCGCCTCTCCATTGCATATTGAGCATGTCGAATCCGGCATGGAAAATAATAAATTACCATGAGTTAAAATACATTCGGTTGTGGCGCAAGAATTCTCAAAATAGAACCAAAAGACTAAGTCAGCCTACTGGTTAGCTTGATTATGGACTCTGATCTTGAGACGGCCAAGACCCTGGCACTGATTGCCATTGTACTGGATCTTCTGGGTCTGATATTCAGCCTTTTCTTTATTGTGCTTGCATTCATACCATTCTTGTTCATAATTTTGAACTATTTCTTCATATACAAGCCACTAAGCGAGGGGAGGGCGAGGGATGCAGAAACACCAACCCTTGTTCTGGGCATTCTGCAGATAATCCCATTCGGCGGCATAATACCCGGAATACTCCTCTTGATCTCCTGGGTAAAGATAAGAGATTCAATGGGCAGAAATGCCTAAAGTTGATTCATGCACTTTTTCCACACTCAAGCATCTCCCTGATCTCGACCTGACTGTGAAGTACCAACCTCCTACCTTATATACGACGTCGAAATTATCCTCACAGATATAAAAAGGAAAACGAAGTAGATTCTTTATTCCAGAAACAGAGTGTAATCATGACAGATTTTAAGACTTTTCAATTAAAGAGTGAAATTTTACAGTCACTCGATGAAATGAATTTTACAAGCCCAACAGAAGTGCAGGAAAAAGCAATTCCTCTTGCACTGGATGGTAAAGACCTCATCGTGAGATCAAAGACGGGAACGGGCAAAACGGGAGCATTTCTAATCCCCATACTTCAGCAGACAGAGCCTGGAGAGAGAATGAATGCCCTCATAATAACGCCAACCAGGGAACTTGCAATGCAGGTTCACAACGTTTCAGTCAAAATGACGGCAAACAGCAAGGTGGATACAGTTGTTGTTTACGGAGGAGCTGGAATTGAACCCCAGATCAAGAAACTCAGGAAGAATCCCAGTATCATCACGGGGACACCCGGAAGAATTATAGATCTTATGAAGAGAGGGGAGCTTGATCTTTCAGGCATCAGGTTCCTGGTCCTTGATGAAGCTGACGTAATGCTTGACCTTGGCTTCATAGAGGACATAGAGTACATCATCTCAAAGTGCCCCAAGAAGAAACAGTCAATGCTGTTCTCCGCAACCATTCCAAAGGAAATCATGAAGCTCACAAAGAGATTCATGAGCAATCCAGAATTTCTCAAAGTTGGTGAGCAGGAGCAGATGACAGTGAATACAATTTCACACCTGTTTGCAATATCCAACAGTTCAAGAAAGGTTCCCGCACTTCTTGCCTATATCAATGAATATGATCCAAAGAAGTCCATTATCTTCGCCGAAACTAAAAGGGGTGCAGATCGCCTTTACAGGGTGCTCGCATCAGAAGGGTACAATGTGACCGTGATACATGGTGATTTGACTCAGGCCCAGAGGGAAAAATCCCTTGGGGAGTTCAGGAACGGAAACAGATTCCTCATTGCCACAAACGTCGCTGCAAGGGGCCTGGACATAACTGATGTAACAGATGTCATCAACTATGACCTTCCAAATGAGCCTTTTGTTTATGTCCACCGAGTTGGCAGGTCAGCGAGAATGGGAAATGCAGGCACTGCTTTCACCATAGTCGAGGAAAGCGAGATTGGTGAGATTGACACAATAGAGAGGTCTGTAAACATTCGCATGATGAGAATAGAACTCAACCAGGAACCCTACAGGGATATTGGCAGGAATGTTGGTTATTTCCACGACCAGAAAAGTCCCGGAAGGGGAAATGGAAGGCCTCCCAACCGTTCAGGCGGAAGCCGCCCTCCAAGAAGAGGGAATGGAAATTACAGGAACAATAACAGGAGATCCAACGACAGAAGAAGATCTTCCTGGTAGTTTTTTCTGATCCTGCCCATTCTTTTTCAATTGTCCTCTTCAATTATGATTTGGTTTGCAGTCAGGCTACTGGCGTAAGCCATTCGCTGAAATAACTGTCCCGGCCATGTACAATTTCTGAGAATTTGCTCCCAATCTTTCCAGTTATCTCGCCCGGAGCCCCTTCGCCCACATTTACGCCATCCACGCTCACAACCGGAGTTACTTCCGCTGCTGTTCCAACAAGAAACACTTCGTCTGCAGAGTAAAGTTCCTCCCTGTGCACAAAGCGTTCTTCCACTTCCAGGTGCAGGGATTTTGCGATCTTGATAATGGAGTCGCGGGTTATCCCAAGCAGAATGTCGGAATCCTTGTTTGGTGTGATGAGATCTCCATTCCTCACCAGGAAAATGTTTGCCCCTGGCCCTTCTGCTACAAAGCCATTTGCTGAGGTCATGATCGCTTCGTCATATCCTGCTTTTCTCACTTCTCCGTTGGCTATAATGGAATTCAGGTAATTTCCGCTGGCCTTTGCCTGAATTGGAAGGACAGAGGATGTGATCCTGTGCCATGAAGAGACTTTGCATCTGAGCCCCTTTGCCTGAGCATCACCAAAATATGCCCCGAAAGGTACAGCTGCGATGAAAACGCTCAGCTTCTTGTCCCTGGTGTGTATTCCAATCCTGCTGTCATTGTAGAATGCGAACGGTCGAATGTAAGACGACTTGAGGCCGTTTGCCTTGAGAATCTCAAGGATTGCTTTCCGGATCTGCGCAGGGGTGTAGGGAAGATCCATGAAGTAAGTCTTTGCTGAATTGAAAAATCTCCTGACATGGTCATCCAACCTAAAAACAGCCGATCCATTGTTAGTTTCGTAGGATCGTATTCCCTCAAAGATTCCACTGCCGTACTGGAGGGAATGAGTCATGATCGGAACTTTAGCGTCACTTTCCTTTATGAGGTCACCATCAAGCCATACTTTAGGTTCTTCTGACATAGATGTTAATACGGCAAAGAAGTACTTATGAATTTTTGAATGTCAGTAATTAACGTGAGATACTCTCTCAATAATGAAGGAATGGAGTGGGTCAACTCCCCATTCTCTCCCTTAGACGGCTCATCTGTTTCCTTATCTCTTCGGGAAGCTCCTTTCCAAGGGACCGTATGTAATCCTCCATCTCAGTTATTTCAGAACTCCATTCTCCATAATCAATTGCAAAGAGCATCTTCTTCTGCTCTTCCGTAAGGCTCAGCCCTTCATAATTCAAAGAACTGGTGTCTGGAAGCCTCCCGATGGGTGTATCCCTGGCTGATGCCCTTCCTTCGGACCTCCCAATAATCCACTCCAGAACTCTGAGATTCTCACCGAATCCAGGCCAGATGAAGTTCCCGTCCTTGTCCTTTCTGAACCAATTCACGTAGTATATTCCTGGAAGCTTGTCTGATTTCTGGCCCATTGTCAGCCAGTGCTGGAAGTAATGTGAGGCATTGTAACCGCAGAATGGTTTCATTGCCATTGGATCCCTTCTCACAACACCCACCTGGCCTTCGGCTGCCGCGGTCTGCTCCACACCCATGGTTGCTCCGAGGAACACCCCGTGTTTCCAGTCCATGGATTCAAAAACAAGTGGAATTGTATCGCCTCTCCTGCCTCCAAAGAGAATCGCCGTCAGAGGAACTCCCTCCGGATTCTCCACCTCATTTGAGAGGCTGGGGTACTTGTTCAGGGGTGTGGTGAACCTTGAATTTGGATGCGCCGCCTTCTGCCTTGTATCAGGCTTGTGTATGTTGCCCTGCCAGTCATAGAGCTTCCCTTCGGGATAGGGTAGACCCTCCCACCATGGCTCGTTTTTCTCTGTAAGGGCAACATTGGTGAATATGGTATCTTTCCTGATGCTTCTCATTGCATTTGGATTTGTTTTTGCGTTGGTTCCCGGTACGACTCCAAAGAACCCATTTTCCGGGTTGATTGCGTAAAGCCTGCCATCCTTGCCCAGGTGTATCCATGCTATGTCATCCCCGATGAGCCTGGCCTTCCAGCCCTTCTGGGCGTACCCTTCTGGAGGCATAAGCATAGCGAGGTTCGTCTTGCCGCTTGCGCTGGGAAAAGCAGCTGCAAAATAGTACTTCTTTCCCTCTGGATTCTCGATCTCCAGAATGAGCATGTGTTCTGCCATCCACCCTTCATTCTTGGCCTCGACACTGGCAATCCTCAATGCGTGGCATTTCTTGCTGAGAAGGGCATTTCCTCCGTATGCAGAATTGATGCTCACAATATGTGCATCTATGTCAAGGCGTTTCCACGGGAAATGCAGTATGTACCTGTTTTCTGGGTCAAGTGTGCCTGAAATGTGGACAGCCCTCACAAACTTCCCATCCTCCTTGATTCTGTCCATGGCAACTTTGCCCATTCTTGTCATGATGTACATATTAACGACAACGTACCTGTTGTCCGTAATCTCCACGCCAACCTCAGAGTACGGGGAATCAATGGGCCCCATAACATAGGGAACAACATACATTGTCTTCCCCTTCATTGAACCGTTCATCAGCTTGCCGGTTATTTCTTCCGCTTCCTGAAGATTCATGTGGTTGTTCAAAGGTCCAACCTGCGATTCTTCATCAGCGCAGATGAATGTCGATTTTTCTGTGCGTGCAACATCTTTAGGGTCGCTCCTGGAAAGGTAGCCCCCTGGATAGGTCTCCTGGTTCAGCTTTATCAGGTCCCCGTCGTCCACCATCTCCTTTATGAGCCTATCATACTCTTCCTTGCTGCCATCGCAAAATACAACCTTGTCGGGTTTTGTAATCCTTGAGATGTCCTCCACCCATTTTTCGACAGAATTTTGTTTGCCTTCTAACATTTTATCCCTGCCTGAATGACCCTCGCACAAGCCATCCTGGACTGCCAGTTTAAACACGTTTCACGTGTTTTCTGACATTACTCATTATTTTGACCATTATTTAATAGCTTCCCTCCATGGCTTACGTCCCATACGTCAATTGACTATCAAAAAACTAGTGATCATCGAAAAATGGCAAATTTGGACAAAAAACGAAGGACATGAAGATTTATACCTCCCAAATTTTAAATAATATGCCTCATGCGTCAAAGAATAATTCACACTAAAATATAGTATTCAGCCCGACCCCGGAAGTTCACTCTCAAAATTTTAATATAATGCGTTGGAAGAACAGGCAATCACTTCTCCAGGAAAGTCTCCTCTGGTTTTTTGGCTCGTCGGTAATGGCTGGTGGAGACAGTAAAATTAAAAGATGCCTGTGCACTATCAGGTTCTAAGGGTCTGTGGGGTAGCTTGGTATCCTTCCAGCTTCGGGAGCTGGAAACTCCGGTCCAAATCCGGGCAGACCCATAAATTGTGTTTAACGGGTGTTTTGTCCTATCTTACAGGCACCCGTATTATAGTTCTCAACTTGGAAGGTTCTGTTTTCGTAGGGTCAGATATGTAGATTTCGTGATAGGGGCCATTTCTGGCAATTCCCAGGTCATTCATGTAATCCTCCAGTTTCAGGTATGCCTCACTTACATCTTCGTAAGGGCCGATGTGCTTGAGCTGCGCGCATATTCCCTCTTCAATGTACTCAAGCTGGAAATCAAATACCTTCTGAAGCTTCCCCTTTTCCTTCAGTTCACTGGCAGATTTCTTCACCTGTCCCATGGTAAAGTACTCTGGAATTCTAAGGAGAAGTTTCCAGCGCCATTCCTCTGGTTCGGCTTCTGAGAATTCCCTTTCTTCATCAACCCACCAAAGACATTCCAGCTTGGGAACTTTGAATTGTTTCCCTTTATCCCTGTAGTGAAACTTCAGGGAGTAGATTTCCGAGTAGATTGCATTTATTGCCTCCTGAAACGGTGCTTCCTCAGGCTTCCCCTGTCCGTCGATTGTCAGATACCTGCACTTGTCAATTTCAACGATCTCAGGTTTTGTCTTGGCCTTGTAATATTCCCTGTCCTGCTTTCCAAAATCAAGGATTGTCTCAACCAAATGAACACCCCCATGTGTATGATTTAATGACACACAGACGGGATAAATACTTTAGGTTGAGAAAGAAAATGAATATTTTTTGATGTCGTCAGGGTGCGAAATCCCTGCCGAAAAGCTTCCTGCTGATGATCAGCTTCTGGATGTCAGGTGTCCCGTCGCCGATCAGAAAGCCTCTTGCTGCCCTGAACCTTCTTTCAAGAGGGGATGTTCTGACATAGCCTGCGGCTCCGAAGGTCTGGAGTGAGTTGCTCACGGCCTCAAGTGCCACCTCAACTCCATGCCACTTCACTGCAGCACATTCAGCGCTGTTCTCTATGCCGTTGTCCTGCATTGAAAGGGCTTTGAATGCAAGCAGTTTAACGGATTCAACCTTTGACCATGATTCCGCCAGCCTGAATGATACAGCCTGATGTTTGGAGATTGGCTTTCCAAAAGTCTTTCTTGCCTTTGCATACTCAATGGCCTCCGCGATGCTCTTCTCTGCCATTCCGATACAATAAAGGGAAACATGGACCCTCTGCGCATTCAGGACTTTCATGAGGATCTTGAAACCTTTTCCCTCTTCCCCTATAAGATTGGTTTCAGGTACTCTGGCCCTGTCAAATCTGATTCCCCCAAAGTCTCCCCTGAATACTGTGGCCATGCTGTCCATACCGTAAGGCTCAATTCCCTTATCATGTGAGTCAGCCAGGAGAAGGCTCATGCCTGTAGAATCGTCGCCAGTCCTGGCTGTGAATACATGAGCATCTGCCATAATGGGGCTGCTGACAAATGATTTCTCCCCACTCACTTCATACAAGTTTCCCTTCTTTTCGGCCCTGGTTTCAATTGCAGCCGAATCTGAGCCATGGCCGGGTTCAGTGAAGGCGCCGCAAAGCACGAGGTCTCCATCCAGGTACCTCCCAATGTAAGTCTCCCTCGTATCCCTGTCATTCAATAGGGGAAGAAGTTTTGCAAAATGCATGGTGAGGAACCCTGGAACTGGAAATTCATACATGCCCATGAGTTCAGACATGATTCCTATGGTGGTCTCTGCCAATTCTGCTCCGCCCATGGCCTGCGGAATTATTGCCGGGAGTGCGATCTCGGAGAATCCTTTCATGATATTTCTGGGAAATTCCCCATTACCATCCCAGCCCGACTGTTCCGGCACAATTCTCGTTTCCAGGTACTTTTTGAAATTGTCATAAATAAGCCCCTCCTCTTCATCGAGCGTCCCATCCATGTTCATGCTTGATCACCTGCCCTTCCACTTAGGTTCCTTCTTTTTCAAAAATGCTCTTTGCCCTTCCTTGAAATCCACAGTAGAAGCCAGGTTCACCAGTTCGCTAGAAGCATTTGTAATCTGTGTCCTGTAGGAGTCCCGGATGCTGTTCACTGTTTTCTTGATGGATCTTGTAGCCAGGGGCGCAACTCTGGAAATCTTTTCCGTGAATTCGCTGACTGCACTGCCCAGCTGCCCTGAAGGGACCACAATATCCACCAGCCCAAATTCCTTGGCCTGGCTTGCGGTGAACCACTCCCCTGTGAGGGCATACCGTGCCAATTTTCTGCTGACTGTCGCATAGCCCAATGACGTTGCTATTGGAGGCATTGCACCTATCAAACCTTCTGGAACGGCAAATATGGCTCTTTCATCCGCTAATACAATGTCAAAGAGTAGGTTCAGTTCGCAGCCTCCACCGAAGGCTATTCCGTTGACAGCCGAGATTATTGGCTTGGAATAGTCCTGGAGCGTCTTGATCAAGGGCTCAGCAAATGTTTGCATCCAAGCCTCGGCATCCGCATCAGTCTTCCATGAGTCCATCATTGCGATGTCATCCCCTGCACAGAATGCCTTTCCCCTTCCCGTGATGACAACAGATCTGACCCTGCTGTCATTCTCGGCATAGTTTAGTGCTTCCATCAGCCCTTCCCATGTGCCTTCATCCAGCGAGTTCAACTTGTCCGGCCTGTTGAATTCCAGCAGTGCGTAATCACTGGAAAAGGTGTATTCCACTGAACCGAAGGACCTTGATTCACTCTCCCACTTCAAGAAGCCTTCTCCGTTTTTCCTCCCCAGCTTTCCTTCCTTCACCATGTCCTCCAGTAATGAATTGGGGACGTACCGCGATTCCCCGGTCTCCACATGTCTTTCCTCAAGTGCTTTTATGACCTTGTCAATCCCATATCTGTCAGCATATTCAAGCGGCCCATGCGGCCAGTTCATTGCCAGCTTCATGGCTTTTTCAATGTCCTCCGTTGTGCACACCTCGTTGCTGAGAAGCCATGCTGCTTCATTTATTGCGGGTGACAGCAGCCTGAGGGGATCTATGCTGTACATCTCATCTGTGGGCACGATGCCGGGGCGTGAATATTTCCCATCCTTCCTGTAGTTGTAAAATCCTTTCCCGGATTTGCTGCCAATTTTGCCTGACTCAACCATCTCTTTCAACACCGGGGAACCGCGTGAGTTGAAGCCACGCCCCACCATCTCCTGGTTTGCGTTGTAAACCGTGTCTATGCCGACAAAATCAAGGAGTTCGCACATGCCCATGGGAAATCCAAGGCGGAATCTCGCCATGGCATCAATAACTTCGGGGGTGTTGCCCTCTTCGAGCATTGTCATGGCTTCAAGTATTGTTCTGTCGTTCAGCCTGTTTATAAGAAAACCGGGAACGTCCTTTTTCAGGACAACAAGCTGCTTGCCAAGGCTCTTTACAAAATCCTCGGCTTTGCCAAGAGTGGAATCGGATGTCCCGTCACCCTTGATGATCTCCACAATCGGCATAATCACGGGTGGATTTGAAAAGTGGATGCCCACAAAATTCTTCTCCCTGCCATACAGGGAAGCCAGTTCTGTTATGGGTATTGTTGATGTGTTTGATGACACGACCGCTTCGTTGGATAGTACCTTGCGCAGCTCCTCATAGACCAGCGCCTTGATGTTTGTATCCTCCTTCACCGCCTCTATAACAAGCCATGCACCCGAGAGGTCCTCATAGCTCGTGGTTGTTTTGATTCTGGAGAGTATGTCTCCGGCCGGCTCTTCTGTCTTGCCGGATTTTTCAAGGTGCTCCAGGCTCCATTGCATTCTTTCCCTGGCTTTGCCGAGAATTTCTTCATTCAGGTCCAGCAGAATTACTTCAAATCCGCTCGCAGCAATGACCTCCGCAATTCCATGGCCCATGATCCCCGCGCCAATGACTCCCACTTTCCCACTCATAAAAAATCAAGCTTAATAGGAAAAGGGAGATATTTAATGGTTGCCTGTATATTTATATCCGGGCATTTCCCTTTATGTGACCTAGGCTGAACCCATCCAGTCCATGATTTCCATATTGTTGTCCACGTCTTCCGGGCTGAGCCCCTGTTTCTGGATCTTCATTTTCCTGTACAGGCCTGAACTTCTTGAGAAGATTCCCTTGCCCGAACCCATGGCCTCTCCCGCACTTTCCATGTGTATTGATGCAGTGAGAGTTGCCAGGTCGAGCATCACCTCCTTGGAGTAGAATTCTGCGGATTTGCCTCCCAGCAGTTTTCTGGCATCTTCAAGAGTTTTGTTCAGCAGTTCCCCATACGTCTGGGACTTCGGCCTGTCCTTCATATTTCCTATTTCTGTCGACAGAAATTCCTCCAGTATCTTCAGGCCGTTCTTCTTCAGTATGACTTCAAGAACCTCAAGAGACTGTATATTGCTGGTACCCTCCCATATTGAGGTCACAATCGCATCCCTGTGGAACTTCGCCATTGGGAACTCCTCGAAAAAGCCAATGCCGCCCATGATCTCCAGTGCGTATCTTGTTATCTCTGCACTGGTATCAGCAGCAATTGTCTTGGCCATGTTTCCAAGTATCCTGGCCAGCTGGTACTCTTCGTTGTACGGGGGCTTGACATCTGCCACACTGTCGAACTTCTGTGCTGCAAGCATTGTCAGTGCCATAGCCGCCTGCAGGCTGATCTCCATTTCCATGAGGTCCCTGCGCATCAGAGGATGCTGGATGAGTTTCTTTCCAAAGGCTTCCCTCCTGTTGGCATAAAGGTATGCTTCCCAGAGGGCTTTTCTTGCGATTCCCAGTGCAGCAATGGCGTCGTCTATCCTGGATATTACGAGGATTTCCATGGCCAGGTAGATCCCTTCATCTGGGTTTCCCACCAGGTAGGCCCTGGTTGCATCAAATTCGACTTCACCCGTTGGTACTGCAGTCGTTCCAAGCTTGTCCTTCAGCCTCCGGATGGAATAGTTCCTGTTTCCATCCTCCGTATATGCTGGGACGAAGAAGAGGGAAAGGCCCTTGGCCCCTGGCCTGGAATTCCCGAATCTTGCAGTGACCAGAGCGCCATCAGCAATTCCTGCATCACTGGCAAAGTACTTGTCCACTCCGTTTATGACTATCTTGTCGCCCACTCTTTTTGCGGTGGAGTTGTTTGCCCCAAGGTCGCTTCCGCCCTGTGTTTCACTGTAATACGTAGCCCCGTACCAGGGTTCTTCATGGTCGTAGTACCTTTCCAGAAAATTCCTCTTGAGTTGCACATCACCATATTTCTCCAGTGCATAGGCAGTCTGTGCGGTGAGGGTAAGGGTGCAGAAGATGCCTGAATCAGATATGACATAGCCTGAAAGGTAGTGCTGCATGAGTGACAGTTTCTGCCCCCTAATGCTGCGAATAACATTGAAATCCTGGAGCTTCTGCAGGGCCCTGACGTGGTCGGGTGAAAGCCTCACATAGTCGATTCTGTCACCCATGACCCCCCACATCTTCAATGAGGGTTTCCCGCTGTGGTCTATGAAATCGAGTGTTTCAATGAGTTCCTCGGACACATATTTGCCTAGTTCAGCCAGCTTCGGCGATATTCCGATTTGAAAGTATTCAAGTAGTTCGTTGAGCGGCCTGTCCTGCGTAAAATAGTTGACGCCCTTGCTGAGGAATAACTTTGAAAACAGATTCTTCATACTTTTGTTTACTCGGAATAATAATATTAATTTTAGCTCTAATTTTGCCTTTCCCGGGCTGCCAAGTTGTAATTGAGGCCTTCATTCTCAGCTGGGCTCTGCCATGATGCACTATTTTTTCAAATCTATACTGAATTAAGATGAAATTTAGTTCCACATTTATTTATATACACTCAGTACATTTTTGTTGACTAAAAATGAAAAGATCAGTTCTTGCCATAACTGGTGTTATGCTCGTTCTTTTGCTTCCCCTGGTCGCAACTGCCGCCGTTGTTGTCAACAGTGGCATTGCAGTCAATTACACGCCCACAAAGGCCAATGAAGTCTACCTGGTTGACGGAACCGGATATGCAGTGGCCAACCAGAGCGGCTACTTTGGAGTGAGCGGGAACAATGCAGTGTACACAAACCTTTCACTTGAGTTGAATTCAGTCCCTGGCTCGGGTTATGTGGTTCTCACAAACGTTCTGGAAATATACAACGCAACTGCCACAACAGCAACAGTCAACGTGTGGCTCAATGGAACCCTTCCCTCCGGTGTAACCATGTATGAGAGCTCATCGCCCATTACATTCAACGGCAACACGGTGTCGGGAACTGCAGTTCTGGGAAACGGGCTCACATCCACTGAATTGCACCTTACCTCGTCGGGCAATGCAGGATATATAGGGTTCAAGCTGTCCGGTGACTCAGCCGGAAATGCAGTGTTCACGCTGCAGTACACAGTTTCGTGATCGATAGAGGAGGTTCATGAAGGCACTGTTGAAGAAGAGGACAATCATACTTTTTTCAGCCCTGATAGCCATAGCCATGGCTTCAACATCCATGGCCCAGGTGACACTGTTGAACCAGTACAGCGCTACCGTGAATCCCATAACCCCCTCTGTGCACCTAATCAGGGGATTTGCCAACACATCGTCAATGAATGAGACTACAAACTCTGCAGGCTCAATCTCATACGTCAACATAACACACACATTCACTCTTGGAACTGGAGCATACCTCAACCTTACGGGTTTCCTGGATTTGCCTTCTTCCTCGCCGACCACATTCAATTACCTTACAAACGTCACTCAGTTCAGCGGGCATAACAAGGTTGCCTCTGTGTCATTATACAGCACAGCAGGGAATGGATCCTACTCCAATGATTTCACTTACAGTTCCAGCACCGGGTATTCAAACAACACGGGTCCTGTGAAGATCTCGGCGGGCCAGAACTCAGCCCTTGGATTGTACATAAAGCTGGGGAAGAGCCAGATTGGAGGACCCTATACCTGGCAACTGGATTTCCAGGTGAACGGGTTCATGACGGGCAATGGAAACAGCCCAGCCGTGTACACACAATTTTTTGTGCACATCACCGTCACATCCATTTTGATAGCGTAGGTGGGGAATTTGATAACTCTTCACTTTGACAACATGAGGCTTTTCATATTCCAGTACATTATTGCAACTCTTGGAGCCGCGCTGATTTACTTCTACCTGGGACGGGGCAACGTGAGAAGCTCAGTACCATTCCCAATTCTCAGGAAAGTCAGAAATCTGGGCAGTTCGGAATACCACACCCCCCTGAGGTTTCCCGGGTACATCGGCAAGGACACATTTATCCTGAGGCCTGGCTTTTACACCGACTCACTGATTTCTTACTGGAACCAGGCCCGTTTCTTCTTTGACATGTCTTCATACTGCCTCGGAAATGGATATCCCCGGCAGAGTTACAGCTCACTATGTTCAAAGTACGAGAAGTCCCCCGCATACCACACTTCCACCATATACGAGATTTACAAGATCATGGTGGCGGTCAGTGCCTGGGCAGGAATTCTACTCCTCATAACCCCATTCAGGTACATCTACGTATTCCTGCCGCATTTTCCGAATCCCTACAATATTGTGGTTGCCATCGTTCTGGCCATAGCTATATTTGAAGGTGTTCTGTCAACTGTGTTTTTCAGGATAGGCACCAGCTTTGTCAGAATTGCGCTCGTTGAATCAATAGTCATCATGGCATTCACATTCTCGCTTCTCACACCATCCATGTCATGGATTGATGCATTCAGCTCAACCGGGCGACTTGAGATATACTTCATTCTGCTTGTCATGTTCGCAGCAATCACCGTGCTCATTTCACAGCTCAGAACGAAGAGAAACCTGTTCCTCAGTTCAACACTCTTCTCAATCGTCGCGTATTTCTCATTTGTTGGAATTGTCCTCTATAACGTCATACAATTTCTATAGACTTCAGGAAAGTCAGTTCTTTGTGGCTGCAACAATGTCACGGGCAACGCTGAATCCGCTTTCATGGTGGTGGTTGACGGTTGAACTGAACCCGCCATGTGTCGGAACCGCAAAATCTATGATGAGCCATGGGTATGGGCCATAGAACAGCACATACACGTACTGGTTTGTTCCAAATACAATCAGCTCTAGTTCATATTGCATTGAGAATATTTTTCCGTGTGGGCCTATGGACTCGATGCTGAGGTTGTAAGTTCCATTGGGAAGCTGAAATGCAAAAAAGCCATCCGGAAGCGCAACCTTGGTGGTGTTGTTCAGTGTTACAGACCAGTGGAAGCCTTCGGGCAGCCCAAGCTCGAAGAACGTTATGTTGTAAAGGGCCCTGGAATGGGGGATCAATGTATAGTTGACATGGACTGTGAGGTTTCCTGATACCACATTGACAAGGCCACCTGAGGAGGAATTATAGCCTGGAACTGGCAGAGGAGCGTAAGAGTGTTCTCCAACGGGCAGTGTCACATTCAGTGAGGCACCATCACCGGTATGGTTTCCGGACCCGGGAATGTAGATTCCCCAGAGAGTTCCCTCCTGAAGCCCTGATTCTGTGAACTTGATATTGTAAACTTTGAGCGAGAAGGAAAGGTTGACTGCCATGTCGGACCCGTTTACTGTGAAATGCCCATTCAGTGTTGAAAAAGATGTATTTGAAGACTCAGCAAGGAATGTGTAGGTGCCGTTCTGAAGGGACAGCTGTGTTGAATTCGCATGTGTCCCTGAAGAGCCCGCGCCCTGTACCATCACGGACCAGTATGACCCGGCCTCAAGCCCTCTTTCCGTGAAAGTGACCTTGTACATCACTGGAGTGAATTGAAGGCTCACCTGAAGCACGCCCCCATTTACCGTGATGATTCCAGAACCTCCCTTCCAGCTTGAATTCAAAGACACGAATGTGTAACTGTAAGTGCCATTCTGCAGATTGGCGGACATATCTGAAGAGGTTGAATTCATGGCCAGATTGTTGCCGATGTGCATTTCCCAGGGTGACCCGGTGGGAAGGCCTGTCTCAGTAAAATTGACCCTGAACAGATATGGGAGCCACTTGACGGTCACTGTAACATTTGAATCAGAAACGATAGCGGTTCCTGAAGCGGCCTCAGGATAGTAGCCATTTATTGCTGGAATGTAATATGAATAGGAACCTGGAATTGCGCTGTAGTTGAGGGATGTCCCGTTGGATTTCTCATCTATCCCATTGATGAAGATGTTTAGCCCATGGCCAGGGGGCAGGCCTGAGGATATGAATGAAAGGGTGTAAGTGCTGGTGGCGAAGTTCAGGCTTACGCTTTCAGTGGTACCATTAACTGTGATGAAGCCACTGTCTGGGGACGCGGTGTACACACCGGATGAGGGAATGCTGAAAAAGTAAGTGCCATTGGGCAGTGAGAAGTGGATGCTGGTGTTCCAGGGGCCACTGACTGTGCTTCCACTCAGGTTTGCGGCCCAAAACATGCCTGATGGCAGTCCCTGCTCGCTGAATGTTACGGAGTAAGTCTTTATGAAAGACAAGGAAACATTGGTTTCCGGCCCGCGTGCGGTGAATTGCCCGGGAACAGGCGTAACATATCCCGGAACAGACCCAACCGAATACCCATAGGTACCGGGTATCTCATAGAATGTGACAACATTCGTTGTTGAGCTTTCCTGTTGCCCATTGATTGTGACATTCCACCTGGTGGTTGAAGGAAGGCCATTTTCCAGAAAGTTAACCTTTACGACGACACTGTTGTATGAAACTGTGTCAAGCGCATCTTCCATGGGGTTAACGACCAGAAATGTGGAGTTCCCCGGCGCGGAGAGGGGAATAAGTGGCGCACCGGCCCCCTGGATTGTGTAAATGGGATCGTTGGTGCTTGAATTAATCAACTGGACCGTGCCATTCTGTGTGTTTGTCACCAGGACAGAATTGAGGCTCTGGGACAACCCCAGTCCGAAGGAGTTTTCTGTGCCAGGGATCAGGTGGGTACCCGTTGAATTGAGCACATATGCGCGAGAAAGTGAGCTCTGGAGGCCCACATAGTAAGTTGAACTGCTGGAGGGATTATAGATCAGGGAAATGAGCGTTCCTGTTGCATTGACTTGAGAAACAGGCTTATCTGCGCCGTTCAGGAAGACAATGTTCCCATTCTGCGCAGAATCATTGATTACCTCCATCTGATTGAGTGCGGAGTTATAGGCAATGCTCTGGGAGTCCAGGACAGTGATGCTGTTGATTTCCTCCATCACTGCCAGGGTAGTTCCATTCAGGAAATACAATCCGCCATAGAGATTGCCCACCATCACCTGGCCATTTATGGGGTTGAAGGCAACAGTCACCAGATAGCTTCCCAGGTATGATGAGGCTATCAGGGAACCTGTTTCATTGTAAATGAACACTGTTGTGGAGTTGATTACGTAAATGTCCCCATTGTTATGGTTATAGTCAACGGATACCGGAGAGGCTGGCCCCCTGAAGCCTGCAATTTTTGAAAAGTCGTGCTGGTCTATCAGATAGACCTCTGAATTCTGGTATCCAACAACTATGTAATTGTGGGAGTATGCATCAAATAAGCCATAAACAGGAAAAACAGACTGGTTCGTTGACAGAGCGGAGGAATTTGAGTCAAACTGCATACTGTAAAGGTTCACATATCCCGCGATGGACAATTTCCCATGAAAATCAACCTGAATTTTAACGTCCTGGTTGGTTACTGTCAGGTGCCCCTGAGGGCTTGGATTATAGAAACCAATAGGGTTCCGGACAATGTACGAATATGAACCTGGTGCGAGGAGCACCATAATAGACTGGCCTGTCGAGCTGTAGGCAGTCCCTGAAATGTTCACACTCCACTCTGTTCCGGTTGGAAGCCCTGTCTCGTTGAACTGGGCCTTTAACTGAGAGGGAGACGGTGTCTGTGGAATTGGCAATTTGCCAATGTCACTTACAATCCTCTGTGAAAATGCATGGACACTTTGGCTGGCCGCCGGAGTGGCGCCAGAATCAGCCATAGATAAAGCTGAGGCTGCAAGAATGAATATAACTGCAACAGACAGGATCCCTTTGTGTATTCTCAAGCCCGTATTCCCATGCTTGTTGTATTTAAATAATATACTATTCATATCATCCTTTTTTTCCATTTTCAAAAGGTTTGGCATTAAGTTTGCCTTTAGAATATGCCAGCACACTGAACATGGAAAAATTGATTAATGGACGACATTTTAAGACTCGTTAAATCCGGTGGATTCGCCAGCTTCCCGGTGAGGGGGTTTGCAGACACTCCACAAAGTTTTAATGTGATCTCATGAAAGAAACAGAAAGCAAAGAGAATTCAGGTTCAACTGAAGCAGAAGTGAGCGTCCCGGAAGCAAAAGTCATCCAGTATTTGTCCTCAAACGTGGAATCTGGAAGGGATATTTCTGAAAAAGGCATAACCATAGAGGGGCTCACAGGCCGTGAGATTTCCAGTGCTGTTTCCTGGCTGCAGAAAAAGAATCTCGTTTCCGTGAGAAAAGAAGTGAGGAGCAGCTACAGCCTCAGCCCGGAAGGGCGAAGATTCCTTGAATCTGGGCTTCCTGAGCAAAACGCGTTCAATCTGGCAAGCAAGGAAGGCAGAATTTCCGTCAAGGAAATAATGAGGGAACTGGGCCCCAAGGATGGCCGGATTGCAGTGGCCCAACTTGCCAAATTTGGCCTGAAGCCTTCAAATGGTGAGATCGAGATAAAGAATGCAGAGAAAATAAAAGAGGAATTTTCCAGAAGGAAAAAGTTCCTTGAAGACATTGACAGGGAATCTCTGCCTGATAATGAACAGCTGGAACATTTCAGGAAGAGAGAGGATGTCCTTCTTGAAAGGAAGCACAACATCAGGTTCCTGTCGCTTACTGATGCGGGCCGGAGGGTTTCATCCAGTGCAGGTGACCTATCGGGTTCCATAGGTGAGATTACAACAGAAATTCTCCAGACTGGCCAGTGGAAAGAGAGCGCATTCCGAAGGTATGACTTGAATGCGCCAGTTGAAAGGACCTACGCAGCTACCCTTCACCCAATAACTTTTCTCATAAACAAGGTCAGGAGGATATTCCTTGACATGGGCTTTACTGAGATGGATGGGCATTACCTGGAATATGCCGGGTGGAACATGGATGCGCTTTTCATACCTCAGGACCATCCCGCGAGGGAAATGCAGGACACGTTTTATATTGAAACCAAGAAGAAGATACCCTTCGAGGATGAGGAAGTGCTTGACATATTCAGGAAATCCCACGAAGAGGGAATTGACGGGTACACCGGCTGGGGTTATAAGTGGAGCCAGGAGAAGGCCAGGGAGCTGCTCCTGAGAACACACACCACTGTCAGCACAATAAGGTATCTTTACCACAATACTGCCCCGCCGCAGGCGGCTTTCTCAGTTGAGAAAGTTTTCCGCCACGAGAGTGTTGACTGGAAACACCTTGCAGAACTCCACCAGATCGAAGGGACCTATTATGCCAAGGATGCAAACCTATCAACTTTGCTCTGGCTGATGAAGGAATTCTATTCAAGACTGGGATTCAAGGACCTTAAATTCGTGCCTTCCTATTACCCATACACCGAACCCAGCCTTGACGTGGCTGTAAAAATCAACGGCAAGGAGATGGAACTTGGCGGATCAGGCGTGTTCAGGGCAGAAGTCACAAAGCCACTGGGGCTGGAAGAACCGGTGGTTGCCTGGGGGCTTGGCCTTGAGAGGCTTGCCATGATCTATTATGGCTTTGAGGATATACGTGACATATACCAGAGTGATCTTGACTGGCTCAGGACCTTTTCACTGAAGCATTAGTCCATTCTTTTTCCCATGGTCTGGCATTTGACGCACAGTCCGAATCTTCCAATGTGATCAAAGCAAGTTGGCTGGTGGCAGTGGCTGCATAACCTGTCTGCAGGTCTTGAACATATATGGCATAATCCTCTCACAGACATATGGGAAACAAGCAAGAGGACGGTAATTTATTTTTCGTGTAACCATTAAAGGTAACATGATCAGGCTTGCCACAAAGAAAGACTGGCCTTCGATTAGTGACATTTCCAGAAGGTCAGGATACATAGATTACATTAACAGAATAGGCGAATCATACCTGGATGATGGTGAAGTGTATGTCTTCGAGGATGACGTGATCCAGGGCTTTGCAAAGCTGAACTACCTTCCGGACAGCGCCGCGTGGTCTGGAGGCCTCAGGGTAGACCCGAACCATTGGAGAAAGGGAGTTGGATCATTGATCACAAAATCCCTTCTGGAGATCGCCAGGAAGAGGGGGTGCAAAGTTTTCAGAGTCCTTATCTATACGGACAATTTCAGGTCCATTGGCCTTACGGAAAAACTTGGAGGAAAGATTGTTGGGGAATACAATTTCTTCCAGGGCATGCCGGACCTCAGCCTATTCGAGGGCCGGAGGGAGGGGGTAACTGGCTATATCAATGAAAGCTGGGAATTCACCAAGTATGGCGAAGGGAATCCTGCAGAGTTCGAGGTGTATGAATTCAACGGCTGGAGAATTATCACCCCGGAACCGGGAACAGCCCAGATCCTGAAGCGTGGTGAAGGTGAGTTGGACATGAAGAGTGAAGAGGGTTTCACCTGCATCCAGGGCAAAGACAACAGTGGAATCTTCAAAGAAGGCTCCGAGAGGACAACAGGCTACCTGATGGAAATTTCACTTTCATAATTTCCACAAAAAGATATAATGCTGTTTGGAGCTATAGGTACAGTGCCCAAAAACAAAATAGAAATCAGGTGGCTTACGCCGGATGACTGGGAAATTTACAGGAATCTGAGGCTCGAAGCCCTGACGGAGTCTCCATCTGCATTTGGATCTACATACCAGGAACAGATGGATTACCCTGAAAAAATCTGGAAAGAGAGAACAACAAACACACTATTTGCGTTCGTTGACGGTGAGCCTGCTGGGCTTATTGGAAAAGTCAGGCTGCCAAGAATAAAGCAGAGCCACATTGTGAATATTGTGGGTTTCTACGTCAAGAGAAAATACAGGGGCATGGGCATAGGAAAACTGCTGCTTGATGAAATAATGTCACACATCAGGGGCCTTCCAGGAGTGTCAAAGGTTAGCATTGGCGTCAACACGACTCAGATTGCTGCACTGCGGATTTACCAGAGCTACGGTTTTGAAATCATCGGAACATGCAGGAGGGAATTCAAGGAAGGAGACACCTATTACGACATGATAATGATGGAGCTTCTCCTTTGACACTTTATTACAACAAATCAGTAATAATTTAGTCAATGCCTGCATTTAGGGCTTGATGAAGGTTTTTGTCGAAAAAGACTACGAATCAATGTCCAAAAGGGCTTTTTCACTGTTTATTGAATTCCTGCCCGAAACAAGGGTTCTGGGGCTTGCCACTGGCAACAGCCCCCTTGGCTTTTACAGCAGGATCTGCCGGGCTCATGACGAAGGCAGATTATCCCTGAAAAACATTCACACATTCAATCTGGACGAGTATCACGGAATAGAACAGAGCAGCCCTGAGAGTTACCGGGCCTTCATGAACAAGAACCTCTTCAGCAAGGTCGACATACCTGAAGTGAACATTCATTTCCCCGAGTCGCAGGGGGAAGCGCACGAGCTAACTGCCAAATATGACCGCCAGCTTGATGAGACAGGGCCCGTGGATGTTCAACTCCTTGGGATAGGCCAGAACGGGCATATTGCTTTTAATGAGCCTGGCTCTCCGAGGGGATCAAGGACCAGAGTGGTCAGGCTGACACAGAATACCGTCGATGTGAACAAGCCTCCATCTGAATATGCAGTTACCATGGGGCTGGCCGACATCCTGAATTCAAGAAGGCTAATTCTTCTGGCAAGTGGAGAGTCAAAAGCGAATGCCGTTTCAGATATGATCAACGGGCCCATGACCCACAGGGTACCGGCATCCTTCCTGCAGGAACACCCTGAAGCATACATCATACTTGACAGGAAAGCAGCTGCAAAAGTTGACATTGAGGCCATAGAGAAAAGAGCAGAGGAATCAGGGAAATTTGGAGACGGGAGATACTTTTTCGATCTCTGAAATCAAGGAGAGTGTTTTCAATGGCACCTCCCTGCTGCGTCTGGCAAGACTGCCACGGCATTTGAAGGGAAATGTTATTAGCCATAAGTCAGATTTGGCATAGAAATAAAAGGGGACTAACATGGATTGGGGAATGAGTAATAGACTGTCCAGAATGATTAAACCATCTGATGGTAGAACTGTAATGCTTGCTTGTGATCATGGGTATTTCATGGGCCCTACCCACAACCTTGAAAACCCAAGGAAGACCATTGAACCTATAATCCCTTATGCGGATACTCTTTCAGTAACCAGGGGGGTACTGCGCTCATCCATAGACCCAGGCTGGGAAACGCCCATACTCCTGAGGGTTTCAGGCGGGGCCAGCATACTCAACAATGACCTGAGCAATGAAGAGATCACAACTTCAGTGAAAGATGCAATGAGGCTAAACGTCTCCGCCGTGGCCATATCAATTTTCGTCGGAACCGCACACGAGAAACAGTCCCTGGTCAACCTTTCCAAGCTGGTTGACGAAGGTGAGGAATATGGAATGCCGGTTATGGCAATCACAGCGGTTGGCAAGGAACTGGAAAAGAGAGACGCAAAATTTTTGGCACTGGCCAGCAGGTTAGGCGCAGAGATCGGCGCCAAAGTGGTGAAGACATACTACTGTGAGAATTTCAGCAAGGTCGCGGACGGTTGCCCGGTGCCTGTGGTTGTGGCTGGCGGACCCAAGCTCAAAACCGAGGCTGACATATTCAACCTTGTTTACAATGCTATGGATCAGGGAGCCATTGGAGTTGACATGGGCAGGAACATCTGGCAGAATGAACACCCGGTTTCTGTCATCAAGGCCATCAGGGCAATTGTCCATGAAAACGCAACGGCTAAAGAAGCCCAGCAGGTTTTTGAGGAAAACAAGAAATCTGCCTCAAACCAGTAATCATTTTAACAATTTCAATAGGGCAGCTTTTGGGGAGAACCCCAAAAAACTTTTCATTTGCATCTCAGGACAATTTACTTTATTCCACCATCAACGGGTATCATCGCGTCGGTGGTAGCCCCAAATATTGTTTCATCTAGCAGGGACATCATAACTCCGACCACATGGGAAGGAAGAACTTCCACTCCAAGCAGATTCTGTGTCTTGTACTCCTCAACAGTCTGGCCCTTCGCCTTAGCCCTTGATTCAAGCACACCGCCCTCCCAGATCCTGGAACCGCGGAATACCTTGTCAGGGTTGATTATGTTTGATCTTATGCCATATCTTCCCCCTTCCTTGGCCACATAGCGTGAAAGCTGGGCCGCAAATGCTTTGGTGGAACCATACATGGCCATTTCTGCCCCCGGGTTTGTGAGATTCTTGGTGATATTGAACACAAACGCCCCGCCAACACCCTGCTTCTTCATTACGCGAAAAGCTTCTCTGGTGAGGATGAAGGTTCCCCTGGAGTTGACGCGGTACATAAGGTCCATCTCTGAGGCTTCAATCATGTCCAGGGGTGCCGTCTTCAGTATGCCAGCGTTGTTGAACACGTAGTCAACGCCCCCGAATTCCAGTATAGAGTGGCTGATTGCTTCACGGATCTGGCTTTCTTCCGACAGGTCCACATTCAGAGCGAGGTTCTCCACGCCGGTTTCCCTGAAGATTTCTTCCCCCCTGTCATATATGCCAGGATCTATGTCCAGTGCAACCACATAGGAGCCATTTTCTGCCAGGGATCGAAATGCCTCCAGCCCTATGCCTGCAGCGGCCCCTGTTATGATGGATACGGTGCCCTGGAATTTTCTGGGCATTAATTTCTTCACCTTCGCTTCCTGGAACGGCCAGTATTCCATTGCGTAGGATTGCTCCTTTGTGACAAATTCATGTTTTCCCAGTTTGCGGCTCTTTGCCCCTACCACCAGGGAATGCAGGGCATCATCCATTGCAATCCTGGCTTCCCGCTTCGTCCTTGCCTGTGTCACGATGCCGAATCCCCGAAGGATCATGACGGATGGATTTGGATCATGTATGGGGTATGAAGATGCGAATTGAGCATGCTCCATGGTGTATTTCTTTCTGTATTCATTGATGAGAACCTCTATGCTGGAAGGTTCCGGCACATACAGGAAGTCGTGCTTGACCCTGATCAGCATATCCGTTGTTGTGGGGCCATATGTGCATAATTCTTCTGCTTCAGAGGAGCAGGCAATTTCCTGCGCCAGATCGCCAGTATTCACCTCGAGAACCTTTCTTGCATTGCCCGATACCAGGCCCCTCAATCTGGGTAGAAAATCATCTGTGTCGATTTCAGATTTCTCGAATCTTTGATTGAAGATACTGCCTTTTACAATGTCTGAAATAGCCCTTTCCGCCCTTGTCACTATTTCAATGTGCCTTGTGTATGACACCTCGGGGTCATCCGAATAAGTGAAAAGGCCATGCTTTCTCAGAACGATTCCATCGGCTTTCATTATCTCATCCATTCTTTCCAGGAGGGCCCTGGCAAGTTTGAAACCCGGCTGAATGTATGGGACTATGACAACTTTTCCAAGGGATTTTTTCAGTTCCGCGTCGCTAAGATCAGTATTTGTCATTGCCACAATGGAGTCCGCATGAGTGTGGTCCACGTACTTGAAAGGGATGAAAGCATGAAGAAAGGTCTCCACACTTGGTGATGGCTCTGAAGGATCAATCTTGCTCCTGTTGAGGTAATCCATCATTGTCAGAACGTCCATGGATTCCTTTGACTTCGCAGCCAGCAGATCATCCATCCTCATTCCGGTGAATCCCTTTTCAGTTATGGTGGAGAGGTCAGAGCCACTGCCCTTGACCCTTAAAATGGAGATGGTACGGCCTGCATGATCTTCTTCCTGCGTTTTGACCGAAGTGTTTCCGCCACCGTGAAGCACAAGATCTTTTTCAGATCCAAGAAGCCTTGAAGAATGTGCCCTGATGCTCAAATCTCCGCTGGATTCTGGAGAAGACCATTTCGACTGCATGATCGTTCATGGTTAATCATAATATGTAAATTCCGCCAGTTGCCCAATCTCGCTTCGATTGAATTAAAACACCCTATTGTTGGAATCAGGAAAATTCAGCAACGCCCGAGCCGGGATTCGAACCCGAATCTAAGGCTCCGCAGGCCTTCAGGATATCCAAGTTACCCCACTCGGGCAGGGGAACATAGATGACTCATACATAGAAAAATCTTCTTTTTCCAGCTGTGTGAAACTTAAATGAACTCTTAAGCCATTTGCAGTGGTATCATGGCTGAATCCAGACAATTTGATGTTGCAGTTATCGGTGCGGGAGTTCTTGGAACTTCACTCGCTTACTTCCTCTCACTTGGATTCAGAGGCTCTATTGCCGTATTTGAAAAAGAAAATATTCCGGGAACCCACACCTCAACCAGAAACACGGGCGTGATCCACAGGCCATTCTACCTGGACCCTGAGAAGAAAGCTGTGTTTGCAAAATCCGCACAGGATTCATTCCCTCTCTGGAAAAATCTTGCAGAAAAGTTCGATCTTCCATGGAACCAGGCAGGAACCCTTGAGATTGCCACAAGAGAAGAGGATATTGATGTCCTGGACAAATATTCAAAATGGACAGAGCGCAATGGGATGGATCCTTCAGAAGTCCAGCTCTTTGACCAGAAGCAGTTGAAGGAATATGAACCGAACGTCACCGGCCATGGTGCCATTCTGAGCAAGACAGATAGCTGTGTTGAATTTGGCTCTTTTACAAAAAAGGTCATGGAACTTGCCATTGAGAATGGAGTCACTTTTGTCCCGGACTGCAGGATAGCCGATATCTCCGAGTCGGCAGATGGTACCGTCATCACGGGAAATCTCAGTGGCAGGGAGAAGCGGTTCAATGCATCATATGTGATCAATGCAGCAAGCGGAGACTCCTTGAGGCTTGCCCACCAACTGGGACTGGCACGGAATTATGCAGTACTGCATTTCAGAGGAGATTACTGGACGGTGGATAGCAGTTTCAAGCTGAAGGTCAGGCACAATATCTACACTGTTCCAAAACACAGGAAATATCCTTTCCTGGACCCCCACTTCATATTGAGATACGATGGCTCAAGGGAGGTAGGCCCCACTGCATCACTGGTAGGTAGCCCCTATGACTATACAGATTCGCCTGACAGGCACTCCCTTGCAATGAAAATATTGGAGAGCCCCTCAACTCCAAAGCTCAAGCTTGCAGTCAACCCTGAGTTTCTGAATCTCGTCAGGACGGAGTGGAGAAGTTCAAGATCAAAAACCGCCATGGCCAGGAGAGTCCGGCAATTCATCCCATCGCTGGAGGACCGGTACCTGCTGCAGCATGGCCTATCTGGAGTCAGAAACTCGCTTATTGACAGAACCGGCTTCGTGCCGGAAGCGGTTTTGGAAAGAGGGCAGAACAGCCTCCATGTACTCAATTTCAACTCGCCTGGCGCAACGGGGGCACCTGCCTTCGCAATGCATGTATTGAAAACCATCGAATCATCAGGTTTCCTGAAGCTCCAGCGGTGCGAATTGAAGGGGCGCCCTTGGGAAGCTTATTTCAATAAATCATTCTGAAACTGTTTATAGCGGCTCTTCAAGGAATGAATGACAATTTAGCCTTAAATAAAGGTTAAGCATTACCCATAAATGGATTCCCGCCGTTTGAAGTCGCTCATCCTTACATCCCTTGCACATTTCACAAATGACGGGACGGCTTTGCTTTACCCTGTTCTCATAATATATTATGTCGCCCTTCCCGGAATGCAATATGCTGAACTCGGCGGGATGGCGGTAGTTTACTATCTTGTGTCTGGGGCACTGAGCACGCCTATTGGAAGATATGCGGATAAGACCGGAAGGTATGGTGTCCTGCTCAGTTTGGGAATTGCGATTCTTGGGATTGCTGCCCTGATATGGTCACTTCCATTCATGTTCCCGGCCTACACAGTTCCCCTTATCATAGCAGGCGCTTTCTTGCTCGGCACAGGGCAGGCTTTTTATCACCCTCTGGGTGCTGCCATTCTCAGGAACATCTTCAACAGAGGCGGGGCTCCAGGTGCAATGGGCTTCAATGGCTCATTTGGCAGCCTCGGAAGAGCAGTCTTTCCGCCTATAGTGGGATTCCTCATGGTCTTGAGTCTTGCTGATGGGCTGTATTTCTATGCAGCAGTCAGTTTTGCCGTAGCCGTGATACTCTACTTCGGCCTCAGGAACTTGGACATTAACGTAGTGCAGAAGGCCAAAAAGCCTGAAACGCCAGAAGAAGTGGCGAAGAACGGGCTTCTGAAAAAGGGTTACATGAAATTCGTGTACATACTCACTGCTGCAGTGTTCATTAGGGCATTATTCATAACCGGTGCGTCCACTTTTCTGCCGGCATACCTTGAAGAGTCATATGCCAAAAACGTTGTACTGACCATAATTTTGGTGGCCTACATGTTCCCCGTTTTTGGCCAACCTCTGCTGGGTTTTATAACTTCAAAGAAGGGCGGAAAATTCACAGTTGTCGTCACTTATCTGCTTTCAACAGTGTTCTTCGGATTATTTCTGCTTTATCCAGTCAATTTATGGGTCTCGACCCTATTCCTTTCACTCTGGGCTGTATTCACATTCAGCGGCTTCCCTGTCCTTCTAGGCTTTGTTGGGCAGGTGGTTCCCAGGGAGAACATAGGAATGGCCAATTCTATGGTGTGGGGCATAGGACAGACAATAGGCGGTGCTGGAGGGGCCGGATTGGTATCCCTGTTCACCCTTTCTGTTAGTGTTCCGCATTCCATGCTCTACGTATACCTCATTGGAATTGTTTCACTGATATTCCTGCCACTTCTGCCATCCAAATCCAAAGTTGACAGGGACAATGGCGGCAGTACTGCGTAGCAGTCAAATATCAATACCCCATCTACTTTTGAATGCCAGAGCTTGAGGATTACAATCACAGAAGGGTCCAGGTGCCTGAGAATCCGCAGAGAATCATCAGTTTCAGCCCTGCGGTAACTGAAATTCTTTATGAGCTTGGGCTTGGAGACAGAATTGTGGGAGTATCTGCATTCTGTTCCAGGCCTCCGGAAACTTCCAAAGTGAGGTAAGTGGGAAGTTATTCCACAGCAAACCTTGAAGTCCTGAGAAATCTAAATCCGGACATAATACTGACCATTTCTGGCTACCCCAACAAATTCGCCCTGGAACTTGCCAGAGAGTTTCCGGTTTTCACTTTTGAGCTGCCCTCTTCTGTTTCGGGAATAGTGGATCTCGCATCTAGGGTTGGGATTGTTACGGGCAGGGTAGAGCAATCGAAATACATGGAGTTTGAGCTTCTCAAGTACATTGGTTCACTGAGGAGGAGGCCAAGGTTGAGCGCTTACCTGGAGATTAACCTTGGAGGGCCCACTACTTTTGGTTCGATGAGTTATATCACTGATGCACTCTCCCTTCTCGGATTGCAGTCAATATATGAAAGCAAACCTTCAGAATGGATAAGCCCGGACCTGAACCACGTGGTGGAAATGGACCCTGACGTGATTTTCTACGAGCCAAAAATGTACACCAGATTCACCGAGGAAGACCTCCTGGAATTAATCTCAAAAAGAGGATGGGAAAGCCTCAGCGCAGTGAAAAGAGGCAACGTCTTTGTGACCCCAGGGAAACTGGATTTCTTCGCCCACCATGGGCCGACATTCATCAGGGAGGTTTTGCCCTGGGTCATGGG
>JBJKSX010000034.1:0-48596 GCA_046703545.1 Thermoplasmataceae archaeon
CCCATCATGAATTCCTCAATGAGGCCAGAATAATCTCTGCCGAAACTTGATGCGAACTCAGTTGTAACCTTCTTTATGACTTCCCTTGATTTTGCCATGGAATCGCGCATATCCTTTTTCAGCTCCATGAATGGCCCGTCAGGGGTCGAGTATGAACCATACCCCTTGGGATTTTCAACGTCAATGCGGTATCCCAGTTCAAGTTCCGGAAGAAAATGGTCCACATCCTTCTGGTCCGGAACATTGACAGGTTCAGTTGTGTGAGAAAGGACAAATGCATCTTCCATGCTCATGAGGGGGAGCAGGACATCGCTGTTCTCTGCAATCTTGTAACCCATGATTATGGTGTCAAGAGCCTCCTGGTTGGACTCGCAGTATACCTGGAGCCATCCCGTATCTTTCTGGTTCATGGTGTCAGTCTGGTCCGCCCAGATATTCCAAGGGGGGCCTATTGCCCTGTTCACCACGCTCATTACAAGCGGCAGCCTTTGCCCCGCCACCCAGTGGAGCATTTCGTGCATGTAGAGGAGGCCGTGTGAACTTGTTGCGGTGTAAGACCTTGCTCCAGTGAGTTCTCCCGCCATTACTGCAGCCAATGCACTGTGCTCGCTTTCCACCTCAACATAACGGGATTCAAGCTCCCGGTTTGCAACCATTTCTGCAAGTTTCTCCACAATAGTGGTTTGCGGCGTAATGGGGAAGGCAGAAATGAACTTCACCCTCGCGAGTTTTGCCCCAGTGGCAACAGCTTCATTGCCTGTCATAATTGCATTGAATTTCTGAACCGTCTTGATCACTTCAATCACTTCCCTCATTTATCATCTTGATAGAGTCCGCAGGGCATTCATAGGAGCAGATGCCGCACCCCTTACAGTAATCATAATCAATAACAGGGGCTTCCAGCTTGGCTGTTCTGTCACTGGGCGAAGAATAAACACCATCGGTTGAGTATGAAATGGCATTGTCAGGGCAGAATTTCCAGCAGATCATGCATCGTATGCAGGAATCATAATCAATAATGGGCTTCTGTGTTCTCCATTTGTCAGTCTTGTTGGCTCTTGAGCTCACTTCAGTTACTGGTGCAATAACCATCTGATCACCCCATCCTCACAGAGTTGTAGGCAAGCTCCACCGCCCTGGCATTCTGTTCAGGCTTCTTGGGGGAGCTTTCCATAGTTGCATTCATGACCGTTTCAAGAGAAACCATGCCCGTGGCTTTTGAGAATGCACCAAGCATGGATGTGTTGACAATGGGATTTGCCCTGTTGCCCAGTTCCTGGGAAACCGCAATTGAAGTTGCATCCACAGTTACGGTCTTTCTGTTGAAGTTGAATTCTTCCGGAGCTTTTGATGTGTTTATGATAATCATGCCGTCCTCCGGAACTCCGGATGTGACATCACCCGTCTTCAGCACATAAGGGTCAAGTATGACCACTATGTCAGGATTGTAAATCTGGGTCTTGAGAAGGATCGGCTCATCGTCTATTCGGGTAAAAGCTGTAACCGGTGCACCACGCCTCTCTGTGCCAAAAAATGGAAATGAAACAACGTATTTCTCCTCTTTGAAGGCAGCAAGTGCAAGTATTCTTGAAGCTGTCACTGCCCCCTGGCCGCCTCTTCCATGGAACCTTATCTCATACATAAACGCTCATTTTAACACCGTACCACTGTATTTATAGAGCATCCTTAAAATAGCTATAGGTAGGGATTTTATGTGCATTTACCATTTGGTATGGAATACTGTTTTCATTTGCAGGAATAGATGTTGGGTCTTAAATATAAAAGGAGAGTAGGTTTGAATCTACTCCGTTATAACATCCCTCGTCTTGTTCCTTGACCAGGTCTCTACTGAAAGTGCCAGCCCCACTATCAGCAGTATATTGGCAAGCGCCATATTGAGGAACCAGCTGTTCATCAAACCGTAACCGCTGCTGAAGAGCAGAATGAGGGTAGGTGTGAAACCTCCCACTATTCCTCCGGCATTGTATGTGAATCCAACAGCAGTTGTCCGGTATCTCTTGCTGAATTTCTCGGCCAGGAAGGCAGGCAGTGTTGAAAATATCATGGCTTCAAGAAATGCCTGAAGGCTGAACGCAAAGTAAAGCACAGATGAATTTGTGCTGACCCCATACATTGTGAGCGGGTAAAGGGCTATCAGGAAAATTACAGAATATATCAGCATAGCAAGCCTTCTTCCCGGTATCTTGGTAGATAGAAATCCTCCGAACCAAACTCCCAGGAGCGAAATGAGGTTGACGACCACAAGTATGGAACCACTGGTAGTGGCAGCTATGTTGTTTATCTCGGGGCTCATTAAAATGGGGTAAAAACCGAAAGTACCGCTGTTTATGAAAAGGAGGCCGGTTGTGACAAATATGGCAAAGAGCACAGGGAGTGGCTGTTCCCTTATCATGTTGAATATGGGGGTTCTCTCCACTTCCTGCTTTTTCACCATTTCAGTGAATACAGCGGATTCCTTGGCTCCAAATCTCGTTATTATTGCAATTAAGCCGGGTATTATTGTGGTGAAGAAAATGATCCTCCAGCCAAAACTCTCAAACTGGCTTGTTGTGTAGAAAAGGCCCAGAATGGCAAATACTCCAGCTACCAGGAAATATCCCGTGCCGTATCCGCTCTGGACGAACGAGCCAACGAAACCTCTCTTGTCTGCCGGCACCGATTCTGCATACAAAGCTGTGCCCCCGCCATACTCGGCTCCAGCGAAAAGGCCGATCAGGAAGAGGAGAATGTAGAGAAGGGCAAGTGCAAGATATCCTGCGGTGTTGTATGTTGGAAGCAAACCAATGAGGAAGCTGAACACGGAAAATCCCACCACAGTCACCATCAACATGTTCCTTCTTCCCAGCCTGTCGCCGAAGTAATTTCCGAAAACAAGTGACCCAACAACCCTGGCAATGGACCCAACAGCAAATCCCAGTACAGTGTATATCAGTGATTCAGCGAAATGAGCAGGAAAGAAGACCACTGCAATATATCCTGTCATAAGCAGGTAGGCAATGCTGACATAACCGTCCATCAACCATCCGGACCAGGCTGCAAGTATCCTGATCCATTGCTGGCCGTTCAGGCCATAAACTTTCATCCCACTTTAATGATATACTTGTATTTAGTCATTCTATGGTAAAGGCTGACCACGCGACAGGGGAAGTAGGGCAGAATTAATCGAGCATTCTTGACACATCTTCGAGAATGGCTTCTGGCTCCTCGAGGCCAACCGAAAGGCGGTATGTTTTGTTGCCAATGCCAAGCACATTCTTCTCCTCAGGAGTTAGCGAACGGTGCGACATGGTTGATGGATGGGATATTGTGGAGTTGGCACCCCCGAGGGTGTTTGCGGGCGCAACAATCTCAAGAGATTTCATGGCCCTGACAGGGTCTACATCCTTTGCGAGGTCGAATGTTACCACGCCGCCGAATCCATGGAGCATTCTTCTGGCTATCTGCGAATCAGGATGGTTTGGCAGCCCGGGGTATCTGATGTTCAGATACCTTGGGTCTCTTGACAATTTCTGTGCAATTTCCAGGGCTGATTTGTTGATCTGGCCCATCCTGGTGTGGAGGGTCTTTATACCCCTGAGAGTGAGGTATGCAGTGTTGGGGTCCATGGTTGTTCCCAGGGTCCGCCTGAACTGGTCCACCTTCTGAATCAATTCCTTCCTGCCTGCTGCGCTCCCCCCAATTGTATCATTATGCCCTGAGATGAATTTAGAGAGGCTCTGGATCGCAATATCCGCCCCATGATCAATTGCCTTCTGGTTGATGGGCGTTGCAAAGGTCCCATCAACTATTAGAATCCCGTTGTTGGCGTGAACCTTCTCTGCAATGGCGTCCACATCAAACACTCCCAGTATTGGATTGGAAAGGCTCTCAAGAAAAACGATGTCGGCTTCCCCTGCCTTCTCGAGAAAAGCCTTGTTACCCATCTCAGGAACTATTGGTTCACATCCCCAATTCTTCAAGAAATCCGTGATCATTCTGTAGCTTCTTGCAAAACTGTCCCTGTGGATGAGTATTCTGGTACCGGGCTTGCTCAAGGCAAGCAAGGTTGTGGAAATTGCTCCCATGCCGGAAGCAAAGACGTTTGCCGCCTCTGCATTCTCAAGAATTCCAATGACTCTGGCAAGTTCCTCAACTGTCGGGTTGGATTCTCTTGAATACCGGTACCTTTCACCCTCCGGCATGAGGTATGCACTTGTCTGGTGGATTGGAAAGGAGAGGCTCCCCGTGTTTGGATCTATGGTCTCCCTAATTGGCAACTTCGGGCCTGACATCTGCTCCTCCTGCTACCGTGGAAGTTGTGGCTCTGCACGTGTATCCATAATTGCCCACCACTCTTTCTGTCATAGATATGATCTTCTGCGTGTCTGTGTTTTCATCTATAACCGCGAGGACGCTCGGGCCTGCCCCACTGAGGCAGGAACCCACTGCATCATATTCCATCATGACTTTCTTGACATCAGGCAGGAAAGGGTAAAGCTGTTCCCGGGCCTTCTCAACAATGTCATCATTCATACCTTCCCGGATCATTTCGCGATCGCCTGTTATCAGACCAGAAATCAGTGCTGAAGCGTACCTGACGCCCTGAACATGTTCCTCCAGGCTCACCGTGCTGGGAACCAGTTCCCTTGAAGTTTTTGTCTTTGACTTTATAACCATCTCCGGCACGATTGTCAGGAAACGAAGGTCATCCTTTATCCTTATTCTCCGAACTTTCACCGGGTCCAGTGATTCAACAAGCACCATTCCTCCGTAAAGGCTCGCAGCCACATTATCTGCATGCGGTGTTCCCGAGGAAGCGGCTTCCCCCAGCATTGCGTATTTCACTTTCTGCTCAAGGCTGAGCCCGAGGCCAAGAATTCTGTCAAGTGATTCAACCGCGGCAGCAGCCGAAGCGCCACTGCTTCCCAGGCCAAGGCCTGTGGGAATACCGTTTTCTATGGAGATTACAAACTTCTCCCTGATTTCAAAATCCTTCAAAAGTTCAGTTGCGGCCAATCCCGCTGTGTTCTCGTACGGGCTGGCCGGCAGGCCCTTCACTTCCATTTTTACAGGGTTGTCAAAAACCCGGCTTCCTGCCTCCTGGATGGAAACTGTGTTGTAATATGCATTATGCGCAATTCCCAGGGTATCATATCCCGGTCCCAGGTTCGCTGAAGATGAATATGCAACAGCCGAGATGCTTTTCATCGATGCTACAAACCGTTGCCTCTTAATAATCTTGTTCAACATTCAATTACTATGCGTAATTTTATCATTATGACGGTTTTGGCCTTAAAATCTTTACAACTTTTGCATTCAATGGTGTTGGAACCATAGTTAGGTTTATGACCGCCAATGTGATTTTTCCCTCATGATAGTTGCTGTTCCAGTTAAGGGAAATATGACTTCAGGACCGGGAGAAGCAGAAGAGATTGCAATTGTTGACACCAACCTGGGCAGGGTGACTGAAAGGTATCCAAATCCAGCACTCACCGCAGCTTCGGCAAGGGGCATTGCAATGGTAAGATCTGCCATAGACAGGAAGGCGGAAGCTTTGGTTGTGGGTGGCATAGGTGAGCACGCACTCTCTTACGCAATGAAGCACCTGAAGGTTTTCAACGGTTCAGGTGTGGCTCTGGACGAAATTTCGGGTGAACCCGGGATAGATAACCTGCCCCAGCTGCTGCAGGCAACACACGGCGGCCACCACCACCATTGAATGCAGATTACACTGAAGGGCCATAAGTTCAATCAAAGATTCTAGCCGTGAGGAAGAACGAATGGTAGCCATCATCCATTTTGATGGCCTTTCTCTCGTAACCCTCGATTTCAAAATTACTTTTCATCAGAACCCTCAGGGATGGCAGGTTGTAGTCGAGCACCTTGGCATACAGCCTCACAAGATTCAGTTCATTCCTGGAAAAATCAACCATTGCCTTCAGGGCCTCAGTTGCATAGCCCCTCTTCCAGAATTTCTCGCCCAGCCAGTACCCGATGTGTGCTTTCATGTCTGTCCAGTCAATCTCACTGAGGCCTATTGCTCCTGCAACATTTCCATTCACCATTATTAGAAAGTCCAAGGCAAAGAATGAATCGCCCTCCTCCCTGTTCTTGTCGAAGAAAAACAATGCATCTTCCCTTGTATATGGTTGTGGAAAAGTGTGCGCCCCAAGATCTCGTGCAATCTTTTTGTTGTTGGCCAGCTTCGCGACTTCATCAGCATACTTTTCGTTCAGGTCGTTTGTGAGCGTGAGCCTGGAACCTTTGAGAACGTATTTTTTCATTCCTCTGAAAGATACCCGAATGCTTACTAAACTTTGTCAAAATTAACACAACTAAGTTGATTGTTTACATGCTGAAGCAGTATTTCAGGGCATCAGGTAAATATCACTGCTGTGATTACAGTTTGAAAGCCCATGGAGTACCGATACAACTTCAGGAATCTTGACAAGAGGTTGTGGATTCTTGCAGTTGTCCGGTTCATACGCGCCTTCGGGCGCGGCTCCACATTTATATTCCTACCATTGGTGTTCATCACGGTTTTCCACCTGAATTTTGTTCTCACGGGGCTCCTGCTCGGGGTTGCAACTGTACTGAGGGCGTGCGTCCAGTATTTTTCAGGCCAATGGACAGACAGGATTGGAAGGAGAAGCATACTGGTCTATTCCCAGATACCCGGGATATTCGCCTACCTTGGCCTGTTCTTCACTGTTGCATTTCCAATTACATTCCTTCTTCCGCTCATTTTCTGGTACTCCACTCTTGTCATAGGGGCAATACAGTATCCTGCAGTGCAGGCTGCGGTTGCAGACATAACAGACGTGCAGGACAGGCTCTCAGGGTTTACCCTTATCAGGCTCACCGCAAATCTGGGAATAGCGGTTGGCCCCCTGGTTGGGGCCTATCTCGCAGGTTATGGCCTTCAGTATATCTTTGCTATAGCCAGCTTCGCCACCGCCATGGAGGTAGTGATGTTGTACAGGCTGATGAGTGAGACATATACGCCGTCAGCTGGCACCGGGTCCATAAGAAGGAAACTCAGGGATGTCTATCATGGTGACAGTTTCTTCATACTCTTCATAATCACGGGAATACTTCTCGGCTTCTTCACAAGGCAGAGAGGGACGTCTCTGACCGTGTATGCGGTGGTACTCCAGAACCTTCCCTTTCTCTACCTTGGCTATATTTGGGCCCTCAACGGGATACTTGTGGTGGTACTCCAGCTCCCTGCTCTAAGGGCCATGACAAAATGGAGCAATCCAATGTTTTGGCGCGGGATGGGCGCAGTATTCTATGCCCTTTCATTCGTGGTGCTTTCATTTGTACCAACTCTTGGAATTCTCCTGCTCTCAATGACAGTATCAACCGTCGGAGAGGACTTTGTTTCACCAACCACCCAGACCATTGTAACCACTATTGCACCAGACAACCTCAGGGGCTCATACATCGGTGTATACAACCTGTTCATCAGCCTGGGATCATTTTCAGGGGCACTACTGGGCCTCACTTTTCTTTATTATTTCAGGGGCGTCGGCCCGGCTTACTGGAATTATATCGCATTGGGCACAATGGTGGTTGGCGTAATGTTCGTGCTGCTCACCCGCGCTTATAAAAAGAGATTTGCAGAGATAGAAGTCAAGGAAGTCAGCTTATCTGCTAGCTGACAGCCCTACAATTATTACATGGCAAGACCCAATGCGGTCTTTTTCATATTGGAATTGCGTCCAAGGGCGGGGGAAATATTATCATACCGTCATGAGGTTACCTACTATGGGACTCAGCAAACGTGATTTGACAAGGAAAAAGAATAGTCTTGAAAGCAAGCTGGCTGAACTCGAGGAGAAGGCCAGAAAAAATCCATTGAACAAGCAGATGCAGGAAGACGTCAAGGAAATGAAAAGGAAGATAGAGAAGCTCTAGTTATGGGGTTCTCCACAAACTGAAGTGTGCCCGGACTGCCTTTTTCATGGAATTTGAAAGTCAGTAACCGTTTGTTCCGAACGTTCAAAGAAAGGTATCGCATTGAACTGTTGCAGGTGCCAAACCAAGTTTTTATGGCATAGTTTTCTGGTGGGCAGAGGTGACGCTGTGGGAATTAAGCCACTTCTCAGCAAACTGGCCTGCGTCAAGGGTCAATCTCCTTTTGTAGAACTTACTCAATACTGGAATATTCCGAAAGAATCAAGAATGATCGAATGGAATTATTCTCTGGATCGAAGTATATGTAAACACAATCCAATGTGACATGTAAAAAGAAAATTAAAAAAAAATAAGAAGTAATTCTTTCGACCGGGGCTCATATCTTGACTTCGTATTCTTCTTCTTTGCTGCCGCCAGTTTCAGGTTTCTTCCCTTCTGATGCTGCCGACTTAACCTGTGCGAGTTGCACTTCAAGCTCTTCCAGTTCCTTGTTCTGCTTGTTGTATTCTTCCTCGAATTTGATGTCTCTCTGCATATTGGTGTTTGTCCTGTCAGTTTCCATGATCTGGTTCAAGCTTCTGAGCAGACCCTTGGCTTCCCCGATGTGCTTCTCGGCTTCCATTGCCTGTGCCATGGCAATTTTGTAATTCCCACGGTTGAGTTCTTTCCTCGCATCCTTAGCAAATGAGATAGACTGTCTCAGTTCTTCCCTGGCCTTGTCCTCGTATTCCAATTTCAATGCCGCTGAAATCATACTCTCTCACCTCCATATGAACTAGAGCTTGGGCGATATATATACTATTCCATTAAAATTCATTAGATAAAAAATAAATTTTGAACCAAGCTATAGTTTTCTCAGAATAAGTCAGTTTATTTTAATATAGTGAGAATAATTAACATGATTTGCAATAAATATGTTTTCAACTAAATAATTATAGTATCATGATAACTTCTTTAGGAATCTGCGGTTGAATCATGCATGTTCACAATATTGTCTAAAAAATTGCTGAGATGGGGAACACCGGATCCTGCATATGACTGGATGATGTATGGACATGCAGTTCTGGATGAGGGCGGGCTGATCCTGATTGATCCGCCGGTTATTCCCGGTCTCTTGCTGAACACAGGGCGGCTCGGGAAAATAGATTCTGTTGTTCTCACAACTCTTGACCATTCCCGGGGCTCAGCCTTCATTGTCAAGAAGACTGGTGCCAAGCTTTTCGTGCCTGATCAAACCGCTGACGATGTTGACCCAATGGCTCTTCGTTTACTGGGGGAAGTCAAGGACTATGAGACATATTCTGAAGGTGAGGTGGCAGGGCTCTCATCTTTCAGGCTGAAAACTGGTGGAAATAGGAACATTGGGGTTCCCAGCATGAATGAGTTTGCATTGCTCACCAGGGAGAATGAACTTATGGTGGGCGATTTTGTTTCAGTTTCGCCAGAGGGGAAAATAATGGTGGCCCCTGAATGGTATCCGTCCGATGAACCCGCAATTCCCTTCACGGAAGGGAGACAGATCTTCAAAGAAGTGGTCAAAAGGTCTGGGGCCAGAAGCCTGGTGTCATCTCATGGTGATTGCCTGCTGGGCAATTTGCAGGATGCCATCAAAACCATTTGACTGCTATCCCGACGACCTGTACAGATTCATCAAGTGATATTCACGGTACAATCATCAGGATTTTGAGGTTATTCATTCAACAAAAACATAGCGTATATCTCCAATTAATAATAATTCAAAAATAGCTTTTTTTAGGAAGCTACAAACACTTTATTTAGGTCAACCTAATTTCTAAAACAGAGATTTGGACCACAAGGCAGTATCCACGGCGTGATGAAATGTACACGAATCAGAATGCAACGAGGAAAGGTTTCCTGAAAAGTGACTTCGCAAAACATTTTGGCCCCGCCTGGCTCGTCATGATGGCTGACGTCGATGCCGCCTGCGTCATTGGCGGGGCACAGACGGGGGCAGTCTACGGTTATGGCCTCATATGGATCTTCCTTGTGTTGATCATCCCCCTCTATATTGTGCAGGAGTTGGCCGGTAGGATCAGCATAGCAACTGGGAGGGGGCTTGGCGGCGTAATCAGGGAAAACTACAGCCGCAGACTATCGCTGCTTATGACCGCACCTATGGCAATAACTGATGTTGTCACATATGGAATCGAGTACGTCGGAATTGCCGTTGGACTTCAGATTATCGGTTTTTCTATTTACTACACAATTCCTGCAATCTATCTTATCCATATTCTTATCGTGACAAAGAGAAAATACGTGCAGGCAGAGAAGCCCCTGCTGATCATTTCAGCCCTGCTAATGGCTGCGTTGACCCTCACTCTGCTTTACAGGGGCGTGGTGCCCTTTACCTCACCTCTCTCGGATCCCATACTTGTCAGGTCAACCTCCACATATTTCTTCCTCGTTGCGGCAAATGTGGGGGCTGTGGTAATGCCATTCATGATTTTTTTCCAGGCTTCTGCTACGGGGGTCAAGGCAACAGAACTCAGCGCCGAGGGAATACGGATTGAAAAGAAGAGGTCCCTTGGAATGATGAGGAAGGAAACCCTGATCGGGGCTGTAGTCACAGAAGTTCTGATGGTAATAATAGAGATGACATTCACCGGGATACCACAGGCCAGCAATGCATCTGTGTTTGCATCCGCTCAGGAGCTGGGCAGTGTACTGACACCCATAGCCGGCCCTTACTCCCTCACCATCTTCGGGATCGGGCTGATTTCTGCCGCATTCATAGCTCTTATTGTAATTTCCCTGGCCAGTGCCTGGGGAATTGCAGAATCCCTTGCAATTTCAAAGAAGTCCATCTGGATTGTTTATGTGATGGAATCTCTCCCTGCGGTTATTGCAGCCATGATTATTCCCGCGGGAATTCTGGTCAATGCAGTTCTCTATCTGCTTGTCCTGTTCGTTTTTGTGCTGATCGGGCCAATGGCAATACTTGGGATTATTGGGAAGAACAAGAGGATAATGGGTGATCTTGCCCTTACGAGAAGGGGATCATGGGTTTACTGGGCAACATTTATCACCATAATCTCCACTGCATTTCTGGCAGTGATATACTGATGCAGGGAATGGATCTGACAGGGATGTTGCATTTGAACTGTTATGCAGGGCTGTCCGATGGGGAAAAGATCAGCCAGTTTATGTTGATCAGTGTGCCATAACCTCCCCGGTTGAAGTAAACAAATGCATAAAATCCCGGGGAAAGGCTTGTGGTGAAGTTAACCGACCGTACACTCCCCGATGAGAAGGTATAATCGCTCAGGGTGAAATTGGCAGATAGTGGCGGTGCCCCAACTGGATTTTTGGCAACCAGGGCAGCAAACTGAGTGTAATTCAGCACATAAAGCGTGAAGTCTGTTGAGGATGAGAGGCTTCCATTCACGGTGCCACCTTTCACCACATTGAAGAATGAATCAGCAAAGCCTCCCACCGTTTCAAAATATACAGACCCGTGGTCTGGGACAACCTGCTGGTGTTCCAGCTGGGGAAATGCCAGGTAAGTTGAAAATGCGCCAGAAAGGAGAACCGCACAGAGTGTGCAAACAACCAGAGCTTTCTGATGCCTGGCCCTCGTGGATGGTGTGGTCTTCCTGGCCCCCTTCCTTTCAGGCATTATCCAAAAAATTGTTAGGATGGTTATTGCAGACGTTACCGCTCCCCAAAGAAAAAGCATTGTAATGTTAGAAAAAGGGGTAGTGCTTTGCCAGAAAGTGTAAGTCTGGCCTTCCAAAGCCAGTGAGATATCGATTATGGACAGGACAAAGATATTAATCGCCAACGAAAATGGCCTGTAATATTTGATTCCTGAGCGAGCCTCAGACTGGAATTTTGAGTTCATTCCAATCAGCAGGAGCATCACAATGACCGCGTATGCAACATCGATGAACAGAAAGATCAGGAAGATTGAAATTGGGGAAGAGGCGTCATTGAAGGCCGGAATTCCGAAATAGTGCGTAAGGAATACATAATCCCCAACGCAGAAAGTCAGGGCCGCAAATACCACACCCAGGGACAATTTTCTGCTTTCTCTCATGCCTGAATATATCATAAATATCTGGCATTAAATATTTTTGATCGTTCCTTCTGGAAGGGTAAATTAATGGAAAAGAGGTTCTTTCCAAAAACCTCTCAATGTTATCCTGCAACTTCACAAAAGTAAAAGATGGGGGCTATTTTTTCCGGCCCGCAACAGAAACTGCAACGGCAGTAATGGTGCCAAATGCAGCAGCCCCAATCAGAACATACACTACTTCGTTGGGATGGTTCACGGGGCCCTTGAACATAACGTCAACTGTCACGTTCTGGTCCGAAACCAACACATAACCCACTGAGAGTTCGGTTGCGTACTGCGTGATGTTGTGGACATAGTAAGAATAGTTGCCTGCAGGGACTTCAAAGGATATCTCAAGCCGGTTGGAATTGATCGAATTGTTTTCAAGTTCCACAATCCACGGAACTCCACTCTCAATGCCATGCCCGACAAAGGTCACGCTGTAAGTTTTTGTCTTCAGTGACAGGGGTATGGTGACATTTCCATCAAGGACCGCAAACGTTCCAGTTGAGGGTGTTACAACATAGCCTGCAGGGGCGGTGACCTCATACTGGTAAACCCCATTCTCCAGGTCCGAAAGTATGCTGGAGGATGTGGATGCATAGGAAGTTCCATTGATGGTCACGCTCCATTGGCCCTGGAATTTCCCCTGTTCCAGAACAAAATTGACACCGTGCAGCCTGTTGTTGAATGTTATCTCCTTGCTGACCGGCTGCCCCAGCACCAATACAGTTCCAGATGTGTGGTCATACTGATGCTGGGCGCTTATGGATGCAGAGTAAGAATAACTGCCATTCTGCAGGTATAGCGTCACAGAATTTCCTGTGGTTTGCCCTGCAAATTCACCCACTGACAGTGACCAACCTGTGCCATCACTGATGCCAGAACGGTGGAAAGTCACTTCGTAGGTTACCCTGGTGAATGTTACATTCACGATCTGTGAAGAACCATTGACATTTACCGTGCCGGTGGTTGGAGATGCCGTGTAATAGGAACTGGTTATGATCCTGTAGGCATAGCTTCCGTTGATAAGCAAAATCGAGCCAGTATCGCCAGTGTAGTGGTTCACGTGTTTCAGGCCAAACTGGGCTGTCCAGCCATCGGCGGGAATCTCCCCCAGAGCATTGAAGGTGATTGTGAATGCAGGAGGCTGGAGTGGTAAGTAATCACCTCCAAATGCGATCCTTCCATTTGCGTTGTATGGGAGCTGGCTGACATTCTGGCCCTCCCAGTAATTTCCACCCTGATAGCCGCATTCCACAATGCTTCCCCCAAGGTTCATTCCATTGACCAGATTTGTGAAGTTCAGATCCATCTTCTCAGGCAGGTTCCAGGAATTTGAATGAACCTTCTGCTCCATGGTGTATGGGTCATTCAATGGGCTTGTAACATCAATGCCCAGCCCGAAGAAATTGTTATAAACCATGTTACCGGAACTGTACAAAGAGATTGCAAGTGCCTGACTGCCGTGCATCAGGTTCCCAGAATACTGGCTGTAAAGGAGAGCATCCTTCTCAAAAGTATTCCCCCAGATGGTGCCATTAGCTGATCCTGAACCAGCCGAATATACCAACAGTGAAGAACCCATGCTGTTGAAGTGATTGGCCGCCACCAGGAAATCACTGGAGCCAAGGAACATCAGATTGGCCACCAAATCAGGTGCCATTGTCCCGGGGAACCATCCGGTAAGGGAGGAAGTGTTGGCAACTGTGACTCCGGAAGTATTGTGGAACACCATGTTCAGGTTGTTGTAATATGGAAGGCCCATTGAGTGAAGTATAACATACTGGTCCACAGGGTACTTGTACTGGAAAGATGGTGCGGAGTCTATCCTTATCCTGTCAGTGGTTTTCTGCAGGAGAATCCCTGAGAACTGAGGGTATAGGAAATTATTGGTTCTGGTGAACAGCTCATTGATCAGCGTATACTGGTTGTTCTCCATTATGTATGGATCGGAAACAGTCCCGTTGCCTGTGATCGTGCCGTTCCCGCCTGTTCCGAAGCTGAGGTATTTCAGCTGATCATTGCCATTTGCATACAGGGGCGTGTAAACTCCCATGGAACTGTTGAAGCTCAGGGTGAAATTTGTCCATGCAAGTGTTTCATCCGCGCCTTCTCCGCCACCTCCACCTCCATGCGGCTCTCCGGAGCCTTCATCTGAAGACTCATTCGCCCCTGTGGCAACTGTTGCAAATTGTGGCTCGAAATTGCTTGCCATCGCCTCAATCGTGTAGGAGATCCTACCGGGGAGAGAGTATTTGAAAGTGCCGTTTTCATTCACAGGGGCCCAAGCAGCAGTGCTGCTGTCAAATGTTGTGCCCATGCTTATGAAAACAAATGCATTGGCCGGGTCAACCCTTCCCTGAAGGTTAACTGCCCCCGAGTGGCTCACCTGGGAACCCCATAAAGACACTGGAAGTGATGCCCCAGCACTCAGGTGGCCCATGGGTTTCATCTGAGACGTCCACCACACGGACAGCCCCTGGACGGTTTCTCCCGTATTGGATCCATAGTTGTAAGCTGCTGGCAGCCTTGTGTAGGTTCCATCCGGCCCCAAGAACTTGAGGGTCATCTGGCCATTTGCCTCATATATGCTGGTTGTACTGCCCATTCCAGGGCCTGTGAGAGCCAGTTCTACGTCCTTGAGAAGACCGGATGGAGTCTTGCTGAATCCGTCAACCACGAATTTCGCATTGGACCCCGTTGTGTTGAAGGTTGAAGTTGAAAGGACAACAGTGTCGTAGGTTATTCCGGGAGGAACGTCGCCGTGTTCTGCTCTGCCTGAGGAATACTGGAATGCAATTGCATCATGCCCGTTCACCTCGATAGAGTTTATGTACAATCCCACAGTATTTTCAGTTCCAAGTTGAATCACTGGGCCGGCATAATAATACATGGCCCCAGGGATGGCTGTGCCATAACCAGATTGAATAATGCCGTTCTGGAGTGCAAAGGAAGTATCGGATATATCCCAGATGTTGGAAACGAACTGGGCCTCGCCGCTTGAGGGCGTGTAAAGCATTATGTTCTTCACCCAGAGGTATTCTGTTTGGTTTCCATGTGCATTCGAAACAGGCAACACTGCTGAAAGTTGCGCTGCCACAGTTCCGGGGTTGCTGTTCATCAGGTATTGTGCATTCAGGCTTTCGAACATGACAGTGCCAAGGAAGCTGCTTGTTTCATACGCATAAGCAATCTTCATCCCGGAAGGCTCCATGAATCCATAGTCGGTAAGCCCCATTGGGGCTGGAGACCTTGTGTACAGGGGATTCACATCCTGCCCACCTATATTATTCGCATAGGCGTTGGGAAGATAGATGTACTCTGCTGGGGCCCCTGAATTCATGGCTAGGTTTAGCCCGTTGCCTGAATCCTGCCCGGGCAAAACTGATTGTTGTGAAAGCAGGGATGACGTTGAGTAAGCAAATGTGTTGTGTTCCTTCGCAAATTCATCACCGTTGCTGTCAAAGACAAAAACAAGGGAAGAAGCAACAACCGTAATGCACATAACAAGTGCCGCAAATCCACGCTTGCTAAGGTGCCTCATATTGATCATGAAATTATCTGAAATTCTGGTATATCCTTTGTCTATTACCAGTTATACGTAGCATTTATAGGGCGGTTCCGGAACGAATTCGACATTTGGAATATAAAATCTATAGAGATAAACTTCAGAGATGCAATATTAAAAAAAGAAAAATATAAAAATAAAAGAAAATTTTAATTTGCAGGATGGCAGCTTCAGTGCTTTCTCCAGAAGAAGTATGCCACGCCAACTCCTGCGCCAACTCCAACAACGGCTCCGATGCTTACAAGACCTGCGGTCATGGCACCATTGGGATTCTCCATATAGGTAATGACCACTGAAACATTGTCACCGTTCACAAGGACATAGTCGGCTGTGGGCCCCAGTGTGTATCCAGCAATTGGTGAAACCAGGTAAGAGTAGTTGCCGTCTGCGACTTCGAAGGTCACAGTGGAAGTTGTTGAATTGACCTGTTCTCCATTGAACTCAATTCCCCATTGGGTTCCACTGGTAAGTCCATTTGCGTTGAAAGCCACTGTATACATCTGTTTCACGAACTGCACCTGTTCAGTCTGGGTTGCCCCGAGAACATTTATGATCCCGTCACCATCCGCTGGCCTGTATCCTGTTGGTGCGATGGTTTTGTAAACATATGTCCCGTTCTGGAGCTGCACAGTCAGGGAATTCCCGCTGGCGGAGTGCTGAACTCCATTAATGTAAACTGACCAGGCACTGCTTGCTGGCAAGCCGGTCTGGACAAATGTAACATTATAGTACCCCCTGACAAACTGGATGGAAACTGTGTTGTCTTCACCGTTCACCAGAGCAATCCCGGACTGGGGATTTGCCAGGTACTGGTAATGTCCGGAAACTGTGAAGCTGTAAGTTCCGTTATGAAGTGTGTAGGTTATGTTGCTGCCGGTTGTGCTCCTGACGTCACCTGAAAGGTTGACGGACCAGGTCTGGCCATATGGGTGCCCTGTCTGGGCAAAAGTCAGCCCGTATTCCACCAGGGTGAAGTATACGTCGTAAACTGTGTTTTCACCGATGACAAAGACAGTGCCGGTTGCCGGGGAGGCAGAGTAAATGCTTGGCTTGTCAACCTTGTAGGTGTATGTGCCGTTTATTACATTGAACTGCAACTGTGAACCAGTTGTGCTAATGCTCTTCTGCCCAAGGGTTACAGTCCAGGCAACTCCTGCCGGAAGGCCGTGCCCGTTGAAGGTCACTGAGAATGTTGTGGGCACAAGCGGATAGTAATCGCCGCCAACGGCAATGTTTCCATTGTCACTGTAAGGGATTGCGCCATTGAAATTCTCCCAGTAGTTCCCTCCCTGATAGCTTGTGTCAACAATTGAACCAGTGAGGTCGAATCCCATCACCGCGTTGATGTAAGACAGATTGTATTTCTGCCCAAGGTCCCACATGTTGCTGTAAGTAGCCGGCTCCTGAGTGAACAGGTCATATGGCGGGTTCACTGCTGATGTGCCCAAACCAAAGTAATTGTTGTATATCAGATTTCCAGAGCCCATCATGATCATGCTCAATGGGTCGGTGCCATTCAGGATGTTGCCTGCGTAGTAGGTTCCGGTTATTGGATCAGCAATGAAGTGGTTTCCCCAGATTGTGCCGCCCGAATTGCCGCTGTTTTCATTGTATACCATCAGGCTAATCCCCATGGTGTCGAAGTGATTCGAAGCTACAAGGAAATCGGTCGAATCCCAGAAGACAACACTGGCCGCGGGCAAACCTTTGAGGTTGCTGGAGTACCAGCCGGATATTGATGGGGCTCCCGTCAGGGCGATGTTTGATGTGTTCATGAACTGGAAACCTAATGTGTTGAATGATGGAAGTCTGTTGTCACTGAGCATTGCTGACATGAATGATGGATATGTTACTGCAAAACTGGGTGGGCTGTTCAACTGCACAGACGCATTGGTGTTGGAGATCATGACACCAGCGAAAGTCGGGAACATGTAGTGGTTTGCCCTTGCAAACAGCTGGTTTATCTGGGTGTACTGATTGTTCTCAATCATGTATGGGTCTCCCGGTGAACCATCACCGATGAATAGGTGGGGCGTAAGGTTCTTCACGTTCACTACACCGGTGAAGTTGGAACTGCCAACCGTGAGGTATTTCAGCTGATCATTGCCATTGGCATAGAGGGGGGTGTATATTCCCGTGCTCCTGTCAAAGTCAAGTGATACGTTGAAATATGCAGCGGTCTCGTTTTCATCACTGCCACCTCCACCTGATGTGTTGGTCGGCGGTCCGCCCCCTTCAGTTTCATTGGTTTCCTCTCCAGCAATGTCAGCAGCGGTGAATATCTGAGGCTGGAATTCACTCATGAAAACTGCAGCGGAGTAATCAAGCCCACCTGGAAGAGCATAAACATATGATCCATTCTGGCTGATGGCTCCCCAGCTTGCTTTTGTGCTGTCAAAAGTCGTTCCTTCACTGATGAAGAAGAATGCATTTGCAGGGTCTATGGTCCCCTGTATGTTTGTTCCACCGGACCTGCTGACATCAGATCCCCACATTGGCACCAGAATGGAAGGCCCAAGGCTCATGTGCGCCACTGGGGACTGGGTTGATGTCCACCACACTGACAGCCCCTGTATTGTTTCTCCAGTGTTGGCTCCGTAGTTGAAGGCTGCAGGCACATTGCTGTAGGTTCCCGCAGAGCCTCTGTACTGAAGCTTCAACTGGCCATTTGCAGAGAATATGGATGTGGAACTGCCTCCGCCGGGGCCGGTAGCCATCAATTCTGCATCGTAGAGAAGGCCTGATGGTGTCTTTTCATTGCCACTCACCTTGAATACAGCAGAATTGGCTGGTATCACAGAACCCAGGGGAACTGAGTTGAATGTCACAATGTCATATGTTGTCCGCGGTATGGTCGACGCACTCTCTGTGCCGGTTATTTCGTAATCAAAGGTCACTGCATTGTTCAGGTCGTTCATTACGGAATCAACATACACGATTGCCGTGAATGTTTCAGGCACGTTTATGATTGGCCCGGCATAATAGTAGAACAGCCCCGGGACAACCACTCCGTTGCCTGAGAGTATGGCATTGGGCTGGAGTTCCATTGATGGGCTCGACAGGCTCCATATGTTGGATACAAACTGCATCTTTCCTTCAGATGGAGTGTAGAGCATTACGTTCTGGATCCAGAAGGCATTGTTTGAGCTTCCGTTAACTGTTACCTGGGTGAGAACCGTGTTAAGTTGTATTGCAACCGTTTTCTGGGCGGGATTCTGGAGTGCGAATGGGTCCATGGCTTCAAACATTGCCGATCCTAGAAATCCAGTGGTTGTATAAGCGTACTTGGTCGACACTCCACTGTTGGTTGAATATCCAAAATCAGAGATTCCCATGGGTGCCGGTGAACGATCGTATCCAGGACTTGATGCACTGTTGGTTGCATTGAAATTCAAGTTCGGCAGGTACGCATACTTGGCGGGAACGTTGTACTCATTCAGCATGCTCAATACCTGTTCTGCATTGAGCGGTGCCGAAGACAAATACGGTGAGTACGAACTGGTCCCACTGTTAGTTTGTACAGGTTGGCTGGCTGTAGGCTCGCCAGTGATTTTCTGCGGGTTGTCATTCAGCACAGCCAGTGCCGAAAGAAACATGGCGGCGGCTACAAATAAGACCAGAGCTTTTCCTGTGCTTGAGATGTCCATTTTTAGTCACCTTATAAAATTAACCTGCGCGAGCTTATAGCCACTGTGCCTTACCTCTTATATAAAAAGGACTTTAAGGGGAAAGTTTTCATTACTGTACAGTAGAAGCTGGGTTATCACGCGTGCTTTCCCGCCATGAATGCACCAATTCCCTTTGCTTTTTTCTATAAATCCATTTGAAAAATCAAGAAAGAAGATTAGAGATTAAAAAAATGGAATAGCCTGGACCAGGCTATTTCTTCCTGACAAAATACAGGCCAATGGCAATTCCTGCGGCAATTCCTATGGCAGCCCCAACTGTAAGCAACAGCGCGCCAGTAAGGTAATCAGGGTTCTTGCTGAAATTCACGCTTACATGCTGAGTCTCCCCTGCAACATTCACGTACCCATTGCTTGAGGCTGCGGTGTAACCATCTGTTCCGGTAACTTCATACGAGTAGTTGCCGGCCGGCATCTCAAAAGTGATTATTGAGGAGGTTGAATTGTGCGCCACACCACCCATGGTGATCTCCCATGGAGTCCCGACGGTCATCCCCACATGCTCAAATGTCACTGTGTATGTTTTGATGTGCAGGGTAACGTTCATAGTTGCATCACTGTCCAGCACTAGGACAGAACCGCTAGACGGAGAAGCCCAGTACTCATTTCCCGCAACTATTGAGTAATTGTAAAGGCCATTTGGCTTCAAGACAGACAGGCTGTTTCCAGATACCGTATACAGGTCACCTGCTATATTGAGTTCCCAGCTGGTCCCGGAAATATCGCCACCAAAGTTGAATGTGATCTTGTGGAGTGCGGATATGAAATTCACGTTCACGGTGTTGTTTTCCCCGTACACAACCGCAGTCCCGCTTTCAGGATGTGGAATATAGTTCCCCGGGCCGGTTATTGAGTAGCTGTAGGTGCCATTGTCTACATTGAACACAATGCTGTCAGTGGTGGTGGTCCTTAAGTCACCTGACAAGTTGACTGACCAGGTACTGCCAACAGGCAGGCCGGTTTCGACAAACGCAAGGTTATATTCAACCAGCGAGAACGTAATGTATTGTGTCACAGGGGTTCCATAGACCATGACAACTCCATTTGCAGGATCGGCCATATAATTCGGGTGATTGCCGATTGTATATCCATGGCTGCCGTTGGATAGCTGGAACGTAACAGATGTTTGGGTGGTGCTGATTGAGTTGGCACCATCAACTGTCACGGACCATGAAAGGCCAGCCTGGTATCCGATGCTCGTGAATGTTACAGTATAAGTCTGAAGGGCATTGGTTACTGCATTGGCGGCAACCTGATTCACCTGCTGAATTGCCAGCTCATTACTCGCAGGGCCTGACCCTGTCAGGTAGTTCGGGCTCTGGTCCGCCACTGCTCTTGCATGGTTCTGCCCTGTATTAAAAAGTACAGCGGCTGCGGAAATAACCATGATGAAAGCCACGGTAGCGACCAGGACTCTTTTTTTTGCGGAGGCATTCATTTCGTGTCACCTTAAAAAAATATTCTGTACCCCCTGATTAGCTCTATACCTTACCTTTAAGGTTAAACCTGGCAAAATGAAAACTCCACGCATGAAGAATCCAATGTGACAGGTTGAGCCTTCATAAATGCCACAAAATGCCACTGCATACACTAATGATATTCAATATGGCAGCCCTGTGGTGGTTTCTCCTTTAAAAATGATGCGCCTAGATTTCCAAAAGCAAAAAAAGGGGATTAATAAGATATTTGAAAAAATTAAAAAAAATGTTGGAAGTGGCTTATTTCCTGGATCTGGAAATCCAGGCTACCAGCACAACTCCAACCACAACCACCACAGCTCCGATTCCTACCCACAGGTATGGGAACCCGCCACTGGCCGGGCTGGTTCCATTTATTTCAAGGGTGTGCGTTGTGAAATGCGGAACATGAACCAGTACCAGTGTGCCGCCGTCAACTGCCGAAATGTAATACTGGGCCTGTGTCTGCGAAGTCGAATTCAACAATCCATTTGCATCCTGAAGCTGGGTCATAACCTGATTGTCAAAGGTAAGCCTGAACTGGGAATTGTTGGCAATCATGCTGTTTGGTATGAACAGTGCAATGTTGGATCCCTGCTGGTTCTGTGAGGAAAGCTGCACCTGTACCCTGTTCGTATATGCATTCTGCACTGTCAGCTGCAATGATGAGTTGTAGTAGTATGTGTAGTTGTAATTGTGTGGGCCACTGGAGCCTGAGCCCAGGTAGGAGATAGATCCAAGCTTGCCGTGCTGAAGGGCATACTCCAGCTGGTACCTAAGCTGAAGTGAAGCATTGAGGTAAAGGTTCTGCGCCACAAACTGAACATAGGATATGTCCGTAGTGCTTATGGCGATCGTGTTTCCAGTGACCGCAACTGCACCGTCGTGTATGAACAGTTCACCCTTGAAGGTGCTATTCGAGATGGATATGATGGTTGGTGCAGCCATAACGCTGTAAGTGTTGCCAAAGGTCAGCCCGGTGAAATTGCCGTAGCTGTAACCGTATGCATGCCCTATTCCCGGATTGTTATGTGAAAAGTGTATCGTGGAAATGTTCAAGCCAGGGGCCACCACCATAGTCAGAGTCCCATTGCTGGTGAAGAATCCAGCCAGCGTGGCAATGTTGTTGTAGATCTTGAAGATGGAAGTCTGGTTGGCAAAGAAGAGAGCATTCCCTGCAATTATTGGATCAGTCGTGGGGAATGTGGGTGAAACATATCCATTTCCAAATGAGCCGTCTCCCTTGGTGGAAATGCTGCTGAACACAAGCGTGTTTGTGTAGAGGTTTGTGTAATCAAGTATGGTTCCCGTGGCGCTGTCAAATACCATTGAAAGGTAAGTTCCGGTTACCTGCCCTGTTGATGGATCGTATGTCAGCGGATTTGTGCTCAGGCTGTGGTTCTGTGCCTGCTTCACAGTGGAGTATTTTATGGTTCCGCTGGGCGTCATTCCAACAATAAGTGAGGATCCTGTTGCAAGGCTGGTGTTCGTGAACGTTATGGTCTTTCCGTCTGATGAGAGTGTGGAAGGAGCGTTAGCCATGTAGAATATGGCTCCATCTGTAACATTCATCCTGTACATTGTGTAGTCAAAGAAGCTCAACATCACAGCATTTGTATTTCCCGGGTTGTATGTGCCGGCCGCATTGGAGAAGTTCATCGCAGTGGCTGCGGAGGGGAGTTCAACTGTTATTGAAGGATACTGCCCAGGCTGTGCGAATGTTGTTGAAAGGAGCAGCATGTCATTATCATCTGTGGCATACACTGTTACGTTGTTCAAAGTCAGCGCCAGGGTCATGTCGCAATAGGCCTGTGGGGCAATTGTTGAATTCTGACCCGAAGTTGCCACCTGTGTAGCTGCCAGTATGGTATAGTTCGGGTTGGCATACGTAATGTTGTACACGGTGCTTGTTGTTGGGTCATAGGTCATTGTGAAGTCACCAGCTTGGGCCGAAGCTGTCTGCGCAAATGCATCTCCGGTCATGATCGTGACCGCTGACAATGAGAGAATCATTCCCATTATGATGGTCATCGATCTTCGAGTTAATGGTATACCCATTTTTATCACCAGAAAATCATCTGGAATCCGCTCATTATTTCCATCCCTTATGAGTTAGCTGACAAACTTATATGGTTGAATTTGAATCGTAAACCCGTAAAAAGCGGATTATTAGGCATCCAGAATTTATTTCAAGCGTGGTTATGGATTACGCTTGCTCACGGATCCCCTTTTGATGGAAAGTGCTTTAAGCCCAGATTCGAAGATAGGCGCTGGCAGACCACGGAATTCATTGCGTTGGCTTCAACAATGCGGTCTTCCTTGTAAAATTCAGACAAGTGCAAGAGATTTTTCTCATTCAGTATCTCTTATGAATTGAGTCTGAACATCAACTTCATAACTATACATTAGGTAGTGAAAAAGAATATTCGCTTGTTTGTGCATGTACATTCATGGTCGACCACAATGTCCTGAAGGAGGAAATTTCATCCTCGAAAAGGTACAGAAAGCTTCTGGATTTGAAGTTGACCATATCGGGATACAGGAAGAAGCTGCCAATAAGCATATCAACGGAGTTGGAAGGTCGGATACTTGAGAAAATCAGGACTTTCGATTACCCCATATGTAGCGTTGCAACCATCAAGGTGATCTTCTCAAATGGCCTGTCAAAGGCACTGGAACCCGAGGAATGCCATTATGCAATGGCCAGGGGGATGAAGATGTCAGACTATATTTTCTCCCATTATGCTTCCGCAAGAGACTTCCAGATCGAATCCTCTGAATTTGTTGGAACCAGAAGCGGATTATTGACCGCAGAGGAGTCCGCTGCAGAAACAAACGGAAAGAATGACTTCACTCCTCTGAATCCATATGCACTTACAGAGAGGATGAACTTTATCCTGAAGAAGGTGGACAGCCTCGAGAAGATGGAAGCCATCTACGCGGAGAACATACCAAAGATGGCCAGGGACATGAATGACCTCAAGGATAAAGTTGACAAAATATACAAGAAAGTCACCGAGTCCGAGCAAATCCAGGAATAATGATTTTCCTGATTCTAAAATTTTTTTTGAGAATGGCTTGCAAGCCAAAAAGGGCCCATTCAAGGGGAAATAACTGCAATCGCATCCTTCAAGATTTGTATCTGAAGTGTTACTGACAATTGCGGAACCTGTGTGAGAATGAACAAACGTTCAACATTGCAGTATGGGGCTTGACATCAGAAAAAACTCCCAATGCACTTTTAGGAGGCAATTGCCACTATGATGATACCAAAAATGGATGCAGTCCCAACAATAGCCCACGAAAACGGATTGGCAAAATTGAATGTCCAGCCCACTCCGAATCTTTTTGCAACTGGGAGAGAAGGGTCCTGTTTGTTAAAGTCGATCATTCCACCTTTCCAGTAACTGTCATCATCCCTGTTGCTTTCTCCGCTGTCCTCCATTTCCTCACCTGAAATTGAAAGCCTCGAACCCATCTGCCCGACCAGGTATGGTGAAGAAAACAATCATGGTGGGAGATTAGAATAATGGGCAAACGCATGAGAACCATGAACAGTCGTAAGGCTATTGTGCGGGAGAAGTTTTTTTAAAATTCCAAATCTTCTGCAAATGCAACAGAATCATTCCTTGTTGAACAAAGGACAATTGAAACTCATTGTGTATATCAGTCAAACCTGATTGATGCGTGATTGTCGCATTTTGAGCATTTTAGGAGCACATCACTGTTGACCAATTCGTTATAAAGTGGGCTTTCAGTTAATGATCCTTTCTCGTCATAACTCACAATTTCATCTTCTGGATCTAAAAACTTCACCTTATCCGAACCACATTTAGAGCATTTAAGATCAAATTTTCCAACAAATTCAGGGTGCATTGGAAGTAATGTATTTTAATGCATAATAACGTTGCTTAAGTGATTCAAAGACTGATTTGTGAAGTATTGAAACATATTTCATATACGCTGTGGATGCGGAGGGCCGGATTCGAACCGGCGAACCCCTGCGGAAACAGATCTTGAGTCTGTCGCCTTTGACCTGGCTCGGCAACCTCCGCTTCTCTTCAGGAATAATCGTGAACTTATGATATTTTGCTTGGTTTCCCAAACTAAAATAAGAAAAAACCTATCACTATCTAATTGGAAATTAGTGTCTCTATCGAATGTGATGATTCTGAATGCCAAAAACTGCTTAAGGCACTTAAGGCAGATGATACCAAAGACTGGCAAACAGATGTTCTTGAAAACAAGGTTGTAGTGACTGTTAAAACAGACAGGATTACTTCTTTGTATAATTTGGTGGATGACCTTCTCAGGTCATACGAGGTTTTTAAAAAATTAAATGATGAGCAGTTGTAATTACTGCTCTACGTCAATTGAGAGCCTTTCTGTGAGTTCTTTGTAGCGGTTCCTGATTGTTACCTCAGTAACCCCTGCCACTTCTGCAACTGCCCTCTGGGTCCTTCTTTCCTCGGTTATGAGGGAAGCGATGTATATGGCTGCTGCCGCCACACCGGTAGGGCCCTTTCCGGATGTCAGATCGTTGTCCTGGGCCATCTTGAGTATCTCAGTGGCCTTCTTTCTGGCTTCCATTGAAAGCTTCAGCTTGCTGCAGAACCTGTTCACATAGTCATCAGGCTTGGACGGCATGATGTTGAGCTTGAGGTATCTGCTCATTATCCTGTATGTCCTTCCGATTTCCTTCTTCTTGACCCTTGTGACAGATGCAATCTCATCCAGAGTCCTCGGGACATTGGTTATACGGCATGCTGCGTAGATAGAACCAGCAACAACTCCCTCAATGCTCCTCCCCCTGATCATGTTCTGTTTCACTGCTTTCCTGTAAATCACAGCTGCAGTTTCCCTGACATCGTTGGGTATGCTGAGGTTTGAAGCCATCCTCTCAAGTTCCTGAAGGGCCTGTGAGAGGTTCCTTTCAGCCGCATTGGAAACCTTGATCCTCTTCTGCCATTTCCTAAGCCTGTAAAGCTGGGCACGGTTTCTGGTAGGAATTGATTTTCCGTATGAGTCCTTGTTCTTCCAGGAAATATCCGTGGAAAGACCCTTGTCGTGTATTGTGAATGTCATTGGAGATCCAACTCTGGCCCTTGACTCTGTCTGTTCAGAATCAAAAGCTCTCCATTCGGGACCCTGGTCTATGTAACTGTCGTCAATGACCAGACCACAGTTGTTGCAAACCAGTTCTCCTCTTTCGTAATCACGAACAAGTTGGAAAGACCCGCACTCTGGGCACTTCTCAATCTGTTCAATATCTCTCTTCTTCTTTTCTACATTCTCCATTTTCATCACCTAACAGGTGAGCCTCAGATTCTGGGCTTCTGAGACCTCTTCATTCAGATTTATCAGTCCATAGGGATTGCTGACCGGGCCGAATACTTTCATCAGCCTGCCAACCACTTTGTTGTTTTCATCAACGAGCTTTGCCTTGATCTTTGTGCAGTCCCCCACACGAATGACCAGTTGCTTGTTCATGCTGTGCACTATTTCTATGTCTTTTACTTCCAACAATTGTATATATTGTTGTGGTATTTAAACTATACGCAAAGTTATTAATACTTTTTATATAGATATTAAAGCGTTGGTATCTCAATTTGTTCAGTAAAGCACAGGTTCTGCAACAAACCCCGCGGATCAGCAGTTATACGGCATCGTGGCGAAATTTTGCCACTCATAATCACATTTGTGCAGTGAAGTTTTAATACAGTTAAGAAAAGAAAAGTTTAATAGGTTTTCCATTGGGATTAAATACTATATCTTCATGGGTGTTTAAATGGCTGGAAACATTGATCAAGATATCACAAAGAAGTGTCAGGAATGTGGTTCTGAACACCTCGTAAGGGATTATGAACGAGGTGAATTGATATGTAATGATTGTGGAATGGTTCTCGAGGATTCTTTTATAGATCAGGGCCCTGAGTGGCGCGCATTTGACTCAGAGCAGGACGACAGAAGGGCAAGGACTGGCTCCCCTATGACTTTCTTAAGTCATGATAAGGGATTGGCAACCGAAATCTCGTGGTCAAACAAGGATTACTATGGCAAGAGAATCCCACACAAGAACAGGGCCCAGATTTATCGTGTCAGAAAATGGCACCAGAGAATAAGAGTCAGCAATGCTGCAGAGAGAAATCTGTCTCTCGCTTTGCAGATGCTCAACGACAATGGTGCAAAGCTTGGAATTCCCAAGGACATAAAAGAGACCGCTGCCCTTATTTACCGCCGTGCGGTTGAAAAGAACCTGATAAGAGGAAGGAGCATCGAAAGCATCGTATGCGCTTCAATTTATGCTGCATGCAGGATGGTTAACCTTCCGAGAACACTGGATGAAATTTCAAAAGCCTCAGAAGTCAACAAGAAGAAGATCGGTAAGGCATACAGGCACCTTGCAAAGGAACTCAGCCTTAACCTGAAGCCCACAACTCCATATTCCTATGTGGCACAGTTCTGCAGCAAACTTGACCTGGACAAGCAGGCCATAATTGTAAGTGAGGACATTGTGAGAAGATCCATTGAACTTGGGATTTCCTCCGGCAAGGGGCCAACTGGAGTTGCTGCCGCTTCGATTTACATCGCCTCAGTAATGGTAGGGAAGCCAAGAACACAGAAGGAAATCGCGAGAGTTTCTGGCGTTACAGAAGTTACCATAAGAAACAGGTACAAGGAAATTAGCAAATCACTTGGAATTCCAGGGATGGAATAAGCCTGCATGAAGATATACGTTGTAGACAACGGTGGTCAGTGGACTCACCGTGAATACAGGGTACTCAGGGACCTGGACGTTGAAACCAAAATTGTCCCAAACACATCCGACTCCAAAGATCTTGATGACCTAGACGGCCTGGTACTCTCGGGGGGTGCCCCGAGCATTGCATCAGAATTGGACAAACTGGGCAACATCAGTTCATACATCAACGACCATTCCTACCCTATTTTCGGAATTTGTGCAGGGTTCCACTTCATTGCGCTCCACTTTGGAGGAGAAGTTGCACCAGGAAAGCATCCTGAGTTTGGAAAGACAGAAGTGAGCATAACTTCCCCGGGGCGAATTCTGGAGGGGCTTCCTGAAAAGATAATCGCGTGGGAAAACCATAATGATGAGGTGAAGAGCCTCCCCGAAGAGTTTGAGATTCTCGCTTCATCAAAGACCTGTGACATACAGGCTTACCGCCACAGGGAAAGGCCAATTTACGGTGTGCAGTTCCACCCGGAAGTTGAAAATACTCAGTTTGGGGAGAGAATATTCCAGAATTTTATTGAAATCTGCAGGGAATGATTCCTGCCAATCTTTATATTCAGATCAGGAATTCAATTATCAATGCTCACCGAAGTCACTGAACTTTATGGCATGCCGGTTTACACGGACAAAGGCATTTTGCTGGGACAGGTTTCCGATGTCATTTTCGACATGGAAATTCAGGACATCTATGGGCTTTATCTCGCAGAGCCAAACTCTGAACTTGTTGAAATGGGGTCTGCAATAAGCATTCCATTTAGGTGGATAAAAGCAATAGGGGAGGTCATCCTGCTCAGAAAATTCCCTCCATTCCTCAAGATCCCGCAGGATTGATCATTTGTGCGTGAAGTAAGCCTCAGTGTCTGAGAGTATGTTTACGTATGCATATCTCTCAAGTTGCGCAAGGCCCCTGTATCCGATTGCATGAGGTTCAATAATCCCAGTATCCACCGTACCGTCAGTCTTTGCCACAGAAAATTGAGTGCCGTTTTCAGGGGACCAGTGCACTATCTTAACTCGTTCTTTGGGTGGATCAGTGCTCACAAAGTTTGCTGAGTCGCCCCCCCTCCTGATATTGCAGAGGTCTTTGAGCCTGATGGTTTCCCCATCTGCAACATTCTTCCAGTCCGACAACGGAATATATACAGTCGGGTCGTTTCCCAGATCATAGGATCTCGTGCCAAGCTCCTTGTTGGAAGGGTGGTTGTTGAGCCTGGCATGAAGGTTCACTGCTTTTTCAAGCTTTATTTTTACTGGATCAGCAACAAAGAAGAGGCGTCTTGTCTTTCCGTCAACAAATTCCCTGTTCATTGAATTGAATATCTCAACGGAAAATTCTGAGTCTATCTCCCTCATTCCTGATTCTATCCAGTATCTCCTGAAAGTCTCCGGCATAAAGCCTCTTTTTCTGAAGGTCTGGATGGAGCCAAGGCGCACATCATCCCAGCCGGTATAGGTTCCGTCCAGTATTCTCTTCTTGATTGTGGAGGTCTTGAGCACCACGTTAGGGAATTCAACCAGGCCATAGTGGTAATATTCAGGCAGTTTCCATTTGTTGTACTGGAATATATATTTCTGCCTCTCTGTATTGTTTATGTGGTCCTTGCCCCGGATAACATGGGTGAGGCCAAGCAGGTGGTCATCAACAGCAACGCTGAAATTCATCATTGGGTAGAACCTGTATTTACTTCCCGTGCGGGGGTGCACAACTTCGCTGATCCTGAATGCAATCCAGTCACGTATTGCCGGATTGGGGTGGTCAAGCCTTGTTTTCACCAACAGCACAGCCTCCCCAGGTGCAAATTTTCCTTCTAGAATGGATTCAAAAATCTCCAGATTCACCTCGGGAGACGTATCTCTGTGGGGGCAGGCAACAGACTTGGAAAGTTTTGCCTTAAACTCCTCTGGCGGACAGGTACAGGCGTAGGCAAAGCCATCATTGATGAGCCTTCTTGCTTCCTCATAGTACAGTTCCATCCTGTCCGACTGTATGGCTATCCGGGTAGAGTTGACACCAAGCCACTCAAGATCATTCGGTATCTGATCATAGGCGTCCGGGTCGATGTTTGACGGGTTGGTGTCCTCGATCCTGAGGATAAGCTCGCCTCCGTATCTCTTCACATATTCGTCATTGAGTATTGCAAGCCTGGAATGCCCTACGTTAAGCGGGCCAGAAGGTGAAGGGGCCATTCTCATGACCACCTTTCCTTCCACATTTCTGAGGTCCGGAAGCCTGTGCTCCTGGACAATCTTTTCCTTTACAAGTAATTCTGGATATTCATTACTGACTATGGACTCTATTTCTCCGGCCGATTTGGAATTCACTTCGGAAACAACTTTTGCCACTATGGACGAAAGTTCCTTCGCCTTATTCCTGTACTCCGGAAACTGGCCGAGGATCTTGCTCATGACTGCACCTACTGTGGACTTTCCGTGGTGTTCAAAAGCGTTCTTTATTGCCTGTTTTCTTATCTCATCCTCTAAGTCCATGCGGGTACCTGCTGGGCAACGATTTTCTCCATTTCTTCCTTGAGGGCATCAAAACCTTCAAGCGTTTCCGTGGAGATGGCTATTTTCTCTGTTCTCTCCACTGTCAGGTCTGATTTTGTCTGAACTCTTATCATAAGCGGCCGCATTCTGGCCTTTATTTCATTGTAGAGGTTTTCCTGCTGTTCCACATTGTACGAAGAGTGGCCTGTGGGGTCAATAAGGAAGATTATGGTTCCCTTTATGTCCTTGAGCGAGAGAATGGACTTGCGCTCCATCTCATTTCTCTCGTCCATGGGCCTGTCCAGGATTCCTGGCGTGTCTATCACCTGGATTTTCCTGTCTGCCAGGCGCATGAATCCAATTGAAATGCTCTGTGTGGTAAAAGGATATGGCGCCACCTTTGGAATGTTGCCTGTCAGCTTAGAAAGCAGGGAGCTCTTTCCCACATTTGGCATTCCTGCTATTATGAATGTTGGCATCTCAGGATCTATGTCGGGTATCTGCCTTATCCAGTCCCTGCATCTTCCCAGAAATTTCAGGTCTTTGTCTATGCTGTTTACAATTGATGAGTATCTGCCGTAGTATTCCCTCATCAAAGCCGTCAGGTGTTCCACCTTCTTGGCCTTCTTGAGTTTCTGTATAACATCAGTGCTCAGGGCTTCAATTCTCTCGGCGGCCCACTGTGCCTTGCTGAGGCTGACCTTGTACTGGTCCACGTCAAACATCAAGTCTATCATGTCCTCATAGAAGGGGTGAAGTTTCTCAATGGTGGGGAATTTCCTTACAAGTTTCAGCAAGTGGCCCCTTGTTATGGATTCTATTGTTGAAATCCTGTCAATAATCTCCTTTCGAATCTTGTCCTCTATCTTTTGATGATATGGTTCTGTAATCTTGGAAGCCTTTAGAAAGGCCTTGTTTATAAGTTCCTGGCTTCTCAGGACCGTTGGTATCTTTGTGAACATTATGTCTTCTTATTCTGGCGACTTCTCCTTAATCGCAGCTTTGAACTGATTCAACTTGTCTTCAGGGACCTCAAACATGTTGTGGGCATACTTTGCATGAATCTTGATCTTGGGGACAAGCTCTTCGGCTGTTGCGCCGTCCACTTCATATGAGCAGTCGTACCCTGAATCAGAACACTTGAAATAGTATCTGGGCATGGCGATGTATAGTAACTGCATTTAAAAAGATGTTGAGTTCTATGAAGCTAAATGCCATCGTTCACCGAGGTTCCAAAATGAAAGCCGATCTTGTGGAAAAACTGAGGAAAGAACAACGCTTTTATCTCCTGAGAAAGGAAGATATCCTTGAACAGGTTGAAAAGAAGAGGATAGAGATCATCGACATGGAATACAGGCTTGCAACCCTGAAAAAAGACCTGGCGCTCTCTGAAGAAATGCTCAAACTCATGAGGGAAAATGGCTTCTGAACTGGATGCAGCCGCAGAGTTTTTGAAGAAAAACCTCGGACTGGAAAATGATCAGTTGGCGGAGATTGTTGAAAATTTCCAGGATTACCGGGAGCAGATAGCGGACCTCAGGGAAGAATTCAGAAACTACAAGAAAGCCGGAGAGGAACTGGGGAACCTTAATTCCCAGGAAGCCAGGCTGAATTATGAAATGTACGAGACATTCATGGCAGTCCATACAAATTCCATACGCATAAGTGGCTCCAGGAGCGCCTTGAAGATTGCAGGGCAGACTTTCTCAAAAGATATTGAGAAGACGATTGAAGAACTGCTCGCAAAATACCTTATGATCGAGTTCTGAAGCCTATTCAGTAAGGCTTTTTATTTGATTTCGCATTACAGTTTTGTATGATCACAGAAGATCACAGGAATGTGTCCTGTGGGGGCGACCCGTTCAATTATCTCAAGAGTGTCCTGAAGGGGCTGAATATCCAGCTGGAACCCGGCCAGGACGCTGAAGTGCTGGTGCTGAAGGAAAAATTCCCGTATACAAGGGATATTTTTGAAGGGCTCGCGAGAAGCACTAAACTGTCGTTGGTGGATCTCAAGGAAGAAGGCACAGACTTCAGGCTCCTGGTGAGAAAGCTTGCACAGTAGCATTTTCCTGAGGAAAAGGATATTAAGGGACTCATATCTGGTTTATGGTGAAACTACTGTACGGTTTATTCAACGGTGAATTCAATGGAAAATTATGACTCTTCTCAGATTCAGATTCTCGAGGGACTTAAGGCGGTTAGAAAAGTCCCTGGGATGTATATCGGTTCGACTGACATAAGGGGCCTTCACCACCTGGTTTACGAAGTTGTGGACAACGGTGTGGATGAAGTCAATGCAGGCGTGGCCAAAAACATCTGGATCACAATATACCCTGACAAATCAATAAGCATCGAGGATGACGGCAGAGGGATTCCAGTTGACCTCCACCCAAAATACAAGAAGCCCGGCCTGGAAATTGTGATGACTGAATTGCACAGTGGTGCAAAGTTCGACAAGAAGGTTTACAAGATAACCGGTGGACTTCATGGTGTGGGAGTTCACGTTGTAAACGCACTTTCGTCAAGGCTCACAGCCATTGTCAAGAAAGATGGCAAAATATACTACGAGGAATTCAGGCAGGGAATTCCGGCCACCAAACTGTTGAACGTGGACACCAAGGAATTCCTGAACAATCCCCCAGAAGAACTCAAGCAGGTGGAACTGAAACTGAACAAGGACCATGGGACAATAATCTGGTTCTACCCTGACCCTGAAATATTCGAAACACTTGATTTTTCATACAGCACCCTTCTGGAGAGAATCAGGGACCTGGCATTCCTGAACCCCGTTCTCACATTCACTATGGAGGACCGGAGAACAGGCAAGCAGGAGACACTTCATTTTGAAGGGGGCCTGTCCTCTTTCGTTGAATACATGGGAGAGGGTTATTCCCCTGTTCACAAGGAGATAATTGCGCATAAGGTGGAAGAGGACAAGGGGATTGTTGAATTCGCTTTCCAATATAACACGGGCGTTTCAGAGACTCTTGAGAGTTTCGTCAACAACATTAGCACTGTTGAGGGCGGAACCCACGTTGCAGGTTTCAGGGCAGGGCTATCCCGGGCAATCCAGGATTATGCCAAGAACAAGAACATGATCAAGGGTGTTGACGCCATCACCGGGGATGATGTGAGGGAAGGAATAGTAGCAGTACTGCACTTGAAGATACTCAACCCCCAGTTTGAGGGCCAGACAAAGTCAAAACTGGGAAACAGCGAGGCGCGCGGACTTGTGCAGAAAGTGACAGCTTCCTACCTCAAGGAATATTTTGAGTCATTCCCCAACATCGCTGACCAGATTGTAAAGAGGGCAATAGCAGCTGCAGCCGCCAGGGAAGCATCAAGGAAGGCGAGGGACCTTGTCAGGAGAAAGTCCGCGCTTGAAGGCGGCGGCCTCCCGGGAAAGCTTGCTGACTGCTCATCCAACGATAACACCCGCACTGAGCTCTACATAGTGGAGGGCAATTCTGCGGGAGGAACAGCCAAACAGGCCAGAGACAGGGAGTTCCAGGCTATACTTCCACTCAGGGGCAAAATTCTCAATGTGGAGAAGGCCAGTGACATAAAGACACTTGCAAACCAGATCATAAGGGACCTCATTACCGCAATGGGGACAAGCATCAAGGAAGACATCGACCTGAACAAGCTAAGGTACGGCAAGATAATCATCATGACGGATGCTGATGTGGATGGCGCTCACATCAGGACACTTCTTCTCACGTTCTTCCACAAATATTCAAAGGAACTGATCACCAATGGGAAGATATTCTTCGCACAGCCACCACTTTACAGAATACAGAAGGGTGACAGGGTTGAGTATGTCTATTCAGAAAAGGACAAGGACGCAACAGCAAAGAGCATGGGGGCCAATGCAATAACGCAGAGGTTCAAGGGCCTTGGCGAAATGAATCCTGCACAGTTGTGGGAAACGACCATGAATCCAGAGACAAGAAGGCTGGTGGAAGTCACCATCGATGATTCGGCATATGCAGACAGGCTTTTCTCCATCCTAATGGGCGACAAGGTCGAACCAAGGAGAAAATTCATTGAGGAGAATGCCCAGATGGTCTCCAATATAGATCTGTGAGGTGTAAAAGTGGTAGAGAAGAGACCAATTGAAAATGAAATCAAACAATCATATCTAGAATATGCAATGAGCGTCATTGTCTCCAGGGCTATCCCGGAGGTAAGGGACGGACTCAAGCCTGTTCAGAGAAGAATTCTGTATGCAATGAGTGAACTGGGTTTCACCCACGACAAGCCTTACAAGAAATCGGCAAGGATTGTGGGAGAAACAATGGGTAAGTACCATCCGCATGGTGACAGCGCCATATACGATACGCTCGCCAGAATGGCCCAGGATTTCTCATTCAGGTATCCATTGATTGATGGTCAGGGGAATTTCGGTTCCATTGACGGGGACCTTCCGGGTGCAATGAGGTACACGGAAGCAAGAATGGCCCGCTTATCCGAGGAAATGATCCACGACATTGACAAGGACACAGTTCCCTTCAGGCTCAATTTCGATGGGTCCTTGGAGGAGCCTGAATTCCTGCCGACCAAGGTCCCGAACCTCCTCATAAACGGAACTTCTGGGATTGCGGTTGGAATGGCAACAAACATGGTTCCGCACAATCTCAAGGAGGTCTGCGATGCGATAATATTTGCCCTGGATCACGAGGAATACGATGTACCCGACCTGCTAAAGATCATCAAGGGCCCAGACTTCCCCGGAGGGGGCATTTCATTCTACACCCCTGAACTTGTGGATGCCTACACAACAGGAAAGGGAAAGGTCATATCCCAGGGGGAAGTTGAGCTTTCAGAACCAAAACGCATCATAATCACAAGCCTCCCATACACAGTGAACAAGGCGGTCTTCGTCCAGCATGTCGCCGAGCACGTTAAGAATGAAGTGCTCAAGGGCATAACAGACATAAGGGACGAAAGCGACCGCACGGGCATGAGGGTCGTGATCAAGGTAAGGGATGATGACATGAAGAGCCTCATACTGAACCAGCTCTATGAGCACACAGAACTGGAATCATCCATGGGAATCACCAACCTGGTGCTGATGGAAAACCAGCCAAAGACACTCAACCTCAAGGAACTGATTCAGACATTTATTGCCCACAGGCTTGAGGTCATAGTGAAGAGGTCCCAATTCGACCTCGGAAAGCTGAGGGCCAGAGAGCACATTCTCATTGGCCTTTCCAGGGCCCTTGAAGACATAGACAGGGTAATTGAACTCATCAGGAAGGCCAAAGATGTTCCCGCTGCCAGATCCGCGCTAATGGGGAATTTTGATCTTGATGAGATACAGACAAATGCAATTCTTGAGTTGCGCCTGCAGAAACTCACAACACTCGAAGTGAGCAAGGTGCTGGAGGAGCTTAAGGAAGTCAGGGAAAAGATCTCTGAACTTGAGGGAATCCTCGCAGACGAGGGAAAGCGCAAGGACATGATCAAGGACGAGATAAGGGAACTCTCCAAGAAATATGGGGACAAGAGGCGCACAAAGATAACCTACAGGCAGGTCAAGGGGCGTGCTGTTGAGGACCTGATACCTAGGGAAGATGACGTGCTTATACTCAGTGAAGGGAACCTGCTGAAGAGGGTCTCACTGGAGGAATACAGGGCCCAGAGAAGAGGGGGAAAGGGCATCATCACTTCCACAAGAAGGGAAGACAGCATCAGGAGTGTTGTTTCATGCAGTTCCCACGATGAAATATTCTTCTTCACAAACACTGGAAGAGTGCTGAAAGCAAAGGCCTACGAGATTGAAAAGAAGTCAAGAAAATCAGTTGGCGTTTCAGCCGCTACCTATCTGTCACTTTCCGAGGGAGAGACAGTCAAGCAGATAATGAAGGTCTTCGAGGACAAGAAAGCATTCCTTATGATACTTACAAGGAATGGGTTCATAAAGAGAACCGCGGCCGCAAGCCTGTTTGACATGAGGGCCAGCGGGCTCAAGATCATAGCACTCGGAGAAGATGATGAGGTCGTTGCAGTTGAAGCCACAAGCGTTCCAAAGGCAAATGCAGTGGTGATATCAAGTGAGGGAAGGGCCTCAGTGTTCAAGCTGTCAGAGGTCAGGACAACCGGGAGGACATCAAGAGGGGTTCGTGCAATGAGGCTCAGGAACAAGGATTACGTGCTCACAGGCTTCGTTTCACAGGACCACCAGGAGATTCTGACCATCTCAGAGAACGGAATTGGAAAGAGGACCCCATTGAGCCAGTTTACAGTTCACCACAGGGGGACGGGAGGCAATTTTGTATTCAAGCAGAATGCACGGACTGGAAGGCTGGTAAAGGCCATACCCGTTGCCAAGGACGACGAGATCATCATTGTGACAAAGAACGAGAAAACAATAAGGCTCAAGGTCTCAGACATAAGGAGCCAGGCCCGTGTAACATCCGGTGTGAAACTGATCGGGGTGGACGAAGGGGACTGGGTCATAGAACTCTCAAGAGTTGAGAAATCCGAGGAAGGGGAGGAAGAACAGTGAAAATTGCAATTCTCGGCCTGGGAAACGTCGGAACCAACTTTCTGAGGATACTTGACGAAAGCGGGAAGACTCTTGAGGATTCCTGCGGCACAAGAATAGATCTGAGTTTCGCCGCTGATTCAAGGCATATTGTGGCTGTGGAGGGCGGGAAAAGGGCCCGCGAGCTTCTCAAAGCCAAAGAGTCAGGAGACATCTCCGCCCACTTCAGGAAAGTGGACTTGAATGAAGTGCTTGACTCTGGCATAGATGTGCTTGTGGACATGTCAGCAGCATCAAAGGATGGCAACCGCGAAAAGGAAATTTACCTTGCAGCCTTTGCCAAAGGCATCCACGTTGTCACCGCCAACAAGTCCCCACTTGCTCTGCACTGGCCGGAGATAGTTCCAGTTGCAAGAAGTATGGGCCTCAGGGTCCTCTATGAGTCAACAGTGGCCGGAGGGGTTCCACTCTTTAATTTCGTGAAATACAGCTGCGGCCCTTCGGAGGTCAGGGGGTTCCGTGGCATCGTCAGCCTTTCAGCAAATTTCATACACAAAATGATGCTTGAAGGGAAATCCTTCCAGGAAGCAGTCAAGGTCGCCCAGGACATGGGCGTGGCTGAGGCAGATTATACAGATGACACTTCAGGACTTGACGCAGCAAGAAAATGCGTCATTCTTGCAAATGCCCTTTTTGGAGAAAATCTCACCCTCAATGACATCTCATACTCAGGAATTCCAGAACTGGATGAAAGAGAGGTCAAATCGCACGGACAAGTCATGAGGCTCATTACGGAAGTGTGGAAGAAGAATGGAAGTGTGACGCTGAGTACAGGCTTCAGGAGGCTTGAAACAGGGGATTATCTTCTCACCCTAGGCCAATCGTCACTTGGTTATGAACTGTCAACCGACAACAATGGCATTCTCAGGGTGTCCAGTGCAGAGGATGGGCCAAGGGAAACAGCCTCCGGCGTGATGAATGATGTGCTAATTCTTGCCAGAGAGTCGGGTTCCAGGTGAAAATCACTGGGTTTTTACATTATTTGGGGATTGGGGGCCTGCAGTGACATCGGTAAAACGGCATGAGGTGCCCATAGCAATAAGGGCATTGAAAACAGCAAACATCTACGAGATCAGCTCAGACAAGCACATCCTGGTAGACACAGGCATGTCTCCAGCATCAAGGGAATTCCTCGTGAATGAAGGGGTGGACATATCCGGCCTTGACATGATAGTGATGACCCATCTTCATGTGGATCACATCGGAGGTGCAGAGGCAATAAAGGGGAACTCCGGGACACCACTGGCCATTGGAAAGGCAGATGCTGCAAGAGTTAGGAAGATTCAGGAGGATCCTGAAGGGTTCAAGAAGTTTCTGGAAACACAGCTTGGCTCCAATGGTACGCCTCCTTCCATTGTCTCACAGATAGTCGGAAGGCATTCTGTTCTGGACAATGTGGGCCTATACAAGGACATTGAATTTGACATTGAGTTTGATGGCGGTGAGCAGATTGCCGACAATGTTACGGTCATCAGGAATCCTGGGCATTCGCCCGGCTCCATGTCCCTCTATCTCAGGGACAGCGGCAAACTTCTCACGGGGGACCATTTGCTTCCAGGGATAACTCCAAACATCAGTTTCTATGACAGTGGATCAGACATGTTGGGCCTTTACATTTCCAGCCTGAAGGAGACCAGGGGACTTAAGCCCACCATGGTGCTCCCCGGGCACAGGGACCCATTTGAGAACGGAATTGGCCGGATTGACCAGATACTGGAGCACCACCGGGAGAGGCTCAACGAAATTCTGGCTCACATGGGGGAATGGAGCAGTGCCTTTGACGTGGCTTCCAGAATACCGTGGAGCAGGGGGAGGAAACTTGATTCCATGAACCTTATGGAAATGAATTTCGCAATCGGGGAATCGGTCACACATCTCACATACCTTTCCAATGCAGGTCATGCAGAAAAAAGGGAAGTTGGCGGCATCGTGCAGTACCGCTCAAATGGTTATCGCGTGAGCGACCTGTAGTCGTCAGGAGACAGGTTTATTTCAGAGGCTTTCAGCAGTTCGTCCAGATGATCCTTGTTTGAAGTTTTGGGTATGGGGTATGCTCTCTCCATGACGTATCTCAGGGCCATCTGCACTCCGGTTGCATGATATTTGTCCGCCATGCGGGACAGGTTGCTCAAGCCAGACATCTTCCCCCTCATAATGGGGGTGTATGCTATTACGTCAATCCCGTTCTCTTCGCAGAATGGTATGACATCATTCTCCGGGCTTCTGTTGCTGAAGTTGTACTCAACCTGGTTTGCGCATATTTTATTGTCTTTAGCAGCTGCCATTGCATCCTTCATCAGAGGAACAGTGAAATTGCTCACACCAATGTTTTTCACCATTCCGCTTGCGACAAGCTCCTCCATTGCAGAGATGGTTTCCTTGATGGGAATCTCTGGGTTTGGCCAGTGTATCAGGTAAAGGTCCATATATGGAGTCTGCAGCCTCTCAAGGCTTTTCTCGGCTGATTTAAGGACTGAATCATGGTGCAGGTTGTTGTTCATGACTTTGGAAATGACAAAAAGGTCTTCCCGCTTGTAATTGGAAATAGCATCTCCTACAACTTCTTCTGTGTGTCCTGCTGCATACATTTCCGCTGTATCAATGACGTTGACCCCTTTCTCTATGGCATATCTGATGGCTTCAATGTGAACATCTTCCTTGCCTTTTTCAGGAGACATGCGGCCTCCCATGCCAAATGTGCCCAGGCCAATTCCTGAAACCTTCCTTCCGCAGAGTGTGTTTTTCATAGCTTCGTATAATGTTTTTAGTTAAAAATAATTTTGAAGTTGCGGGTGTGATTTTAACAACACTCATTCCTCAAGATATGAATGGTCTGGTAGATCGGATATGTTCAGTTCAGGGTGCTTGGCTTTCCATTCATCAAGGGTCATCTTTCCGGTGGGCTTTACCGGGTCGAATTTGACTTCGCCACATTTGGGGCATCTCATGCTGAGTTCATTGAAAATATGGGGCTTGAAAATGTCAGAGGCAACAAATACGTGCTCGAAAGTCTCGCCACAATTTTTGCAGTGAATTTCCCAGATATGCACTTTCTTTTCCATGAAAGTATAATAAATGTGGGAATAAGTATCTTTACAGCCCTGTTGCCGTTGGATCAATGGAAGTAATATAATCCACCCATGATTATCTATTTCATATGTACAACCCATCTCCATTCAAAACCTTAGAGAAAAAGCAGATCTTAGACTTTCTGAAGGAATTCAATTTTGGAACAATTTTTGCAGTCGCAGATGGAGAAATGTGGACTGCCAGCCTTCCAATGCTGGCTGATGATTCAATCTCAACCATTTCTGGGCACTTTGCCGCAGCAAATCAGATATGGAAGCATATAGATGGGAAGGAAGTGATGGTGGTCTTTCAGGGGCCTAACCACTACATCTCCCCTTCATGGTATGGTGAGGAGTATGCAGTCCCAACCTGGAATTATCTTTCTGCTGTCGCAAGAGGTAAGGTCAGGATTCTGCAGGATGATGGTGATAAGATGAGGATTGTGGATGAACTCTCAGACTTTCACGAAGGCAGGATTGGGCAGGGCTGGAAGGCAGACTGGGAAGAACCGAGGTACACTGCCCAACTGAAGGCCATTGTGGCATTTGAGATTCACATAGACGACATTGAACTTAAGAGGAAACTCAGTCAAAATCATCCCCGGGACAAGACACGGAACGTTTCGGAACATCTGTTGGGGATGAATGACAGGGATGCAGCTTACATAGGGAATCTGATGAGGGGCCTGTGATCATCAAGGATTAGGTAAAATTGGGCATTTCACTGCATATGACACTGCAGGGGGACTCATTTTCTCATTTGTCAGACAGACAAAAAATGTGATATTCCTAAAAATTCTATTGATTTATGGAATTTCCAGCAAAAGTCGGGAAAAAATTTGTCATACAGATCCCAAAGAACATTCGAGATTATGAGGAACTTTTTGAAGGCGATACAATTGTTGTCTCAGTTCAGAAGAGGGATAGCATTGAACGGGCCAAAATAAGGCTTGAAAGCATTTGGGCCAGCCATTAGCCGGTTGCTGTTGTGGTACATGAAATCTAATGGGCTGGCTTCACATTGAAGTGAAGCAGCAAAACCTGTCCCCAGCCATCTGCTGCTACGACCGTGTACGCTCCTGGCTGAAACGGGCTGAACTTGGCCAAATTATGTGTCCAATATCCCCCCACATTCAGGCTCCCGTTGAAAACGGTTGAACCATCCGGTTGAGAATCATGAAACTCTTCCGCCTTACTACTGTGAGGCTGGAAAAGGAATGATGTGGGGATTTTGCCCAAAGGAAGAGATACAGGTGGTAAAATTTCCAAATGGTTCGCGTTTTTCACCTCATTCAAGGTATAGTTTCCATTATAGATTGCAAAGTCGATTGGCATATACATTCCAGGCATGAAATTGGTGAGATTTTGGATGGAATAGTTGGTCCCGAAACTGACTGATCTCATGAGGCCAGATGGATTGTAAACCTCTATATTCATGCCTTCTTTCTGGCCCACTGTTATTGTTGTATTGGTCAGGTTCAGGATAAATTGTAATCCAATGCTTGGGCTGTATGATGAAGTACTTGTTCCCGTGACCTGTATTTCCAGAGGGGTTGCCTTTTCCAATTGAAATATGACTTCTGAGCCAACAAGCAGTGATGTTGCTACTACTGCAAAAACAATAATTTCTTTTCTTTGCCGATCAGGCTTGGGCACACCATTCATTTCCAAATACAATTAAAATATGAATATAGATATTTAAATGTTTCCCGGGCAATTTTGAAGTGGGGCTGAGCGGGTTCGAACCACTGACCACCTGGTTATGAGCCAGGCGCTCTACCTAGCTAAGCTACAGCCCCTAACGCCGTTGGTCGGATTTGGACCGACGACCGCTCGATTAACAGTCGAGTGCTCTACCAGCTAAGCTACAACGGCACAGTATCACGGTAATTTATCAAGACGTTTAATTCTTTCGCCGCTGTGGACTGTTGTTAGAAAATATTTGTATCCTTTAGGAGGTTATTCCAACCCAATTTTGTCCAAGTCTTCTCCGGCAATTCTGGAGAGGTCCGTGTGCAAAGCAACTATTTTCTCTGCTGCATCCTCAAGCCCATTTTTCCTGTATTTCTCAACGACTTCTCCGAGTGTGGTTCTTCTGCCGCTGGCAAACAGGTTGTCAGAGTGGGCAACGATTTTCTCTTCAAGTGTAACAGGAGTGTAGTCCTTCTCGGGAAGCCCCAATAAAACGGCTTCTTCCGCAGATATGCCGGCCCCTGTATGATGTTCCACTATACTCACAATGCGCCTGTCAATCTTCAGGCCACGCAGTATCTCAGCCCCCCTGTATGCGTGATCTATCTTCTGGGTCTCAGTTCTTCCAATATCGTGCAGGTATGCACCAGCAGAAACAAGCTTCTTGTTGGCCCCGCATTTCTCTGCGAGCAATACTGCAAGTCCCCTCACAGCAGTCACATGGTTCAGCATCCTTTCATCCGCCCCATTGTCCTTGAGGATATTGATGCATTCATCATCGTCTGGAAAAACTTCCACATTTTTGCCCCTGTCCGATGGCATTATCTTCAATCTCCCCTCAAAATCATTCTGCAATTCTCTTCCCTGGTGATACCTGTCCAGGAATATTGCCAGTGCAGACACTTCGCTGATGGGCTGGTTGGTCACGGAAACATTGAATGAGGATTCGGCATAGATGTCCCCTGGAACCTTGCTTGCCCCAACAACAATCATGAGATCACGGTCGCCACTGTCTTCAATGATCCCTGGCATTGCTTTTTCCACAGGTTCCCCATACATTGTGAGGTGCACCACTGTTGTTCCGGCCTTCTTCAGTTCCTTCCTCCAGTTCACTCCTGTACGGATGCTGAAGTTGCCTCCAAAATTCTTGCTGACCTTATTGATGGTGCTTTCGAGTTCCTCGTCTTCAGAATCCACCAGTATGCTGGTGGCGCCGAAAGCCCTTCCTGTAAGCGCTACGTGGGTGGTGATGCGCTTGTCCCTGAAAGGCCTGTGATTTATCCTCAGGATGGTGATATCCTTCAAGAGTGCTCCCCGGTCAGATTACATCTGTTACGTGGGTGATTTTGTATCCCTTGATCTGGAGGACATTTGACCTCTTCACAATTCCCCTTAAAAGGGCCTGTGACACATCAAGCGTTTCAGCTACGTCACCCAGGAACACCCCTTCATTGTCAGATATCATCTTGACAATCCTGTCTTCATAATCCAGAAGCTTTTCTTCGCTCAGGGTGGTGGCATAAATGATATCAGCAAGTTCGCTCATGGTACCAAGAAGATTGATCTGCACACTTGTGTAATATGTGTGGTATGCTTTTTCCGGTCCCTTGTCACCGGTCATCCACTGGCTCTCAATGAGCTTGATCTTGTCCAGATAAAGTAAGGATCTCTTTCCTTCTCTGCCATATTTCTCTTCGATTACAGGCATTGTAATCCAACTGGTGGAAAGGTCGAGTAAAAGTCTCCTCTTTACATCGCTGTCAGCTGCATGGAAAATGGAAACCAGTTCGCCTACGTCATTGACAACCTTAATTCTGCTGACCATCTATAGGGTATGGCACCGTGTCATATAATCATTATTAGGGGAGAAAAATAGTGTGGCAGACTATTTCCTTCTCTTCCTGATTTCATAAAGGACCATTTTGTCAAAGTCGACGCGGTGTTTTATTTTCTTGTTCTTGAGAATCTTGGATGCCGCTTCAGTGACTTCCCTTATGTCTTCTGAAAGGGTCCCTTTGTAAACGATCATTTCCTTGGAGTCGGCGGGAAAAACAAGCCTGAACTTTATGCCCTCTTTTATATAGCCAATTGGTTTGAGGTTCTTCCTCAATTCGGCCATGTTGAGCTCAAGAGAGATCTGGTCATACTGAATCTCCTCCGCATTCTGCCTCGTCTGGGTTGCAATAAGGTCCCAAAGCTCAGGGAATGCCTTTTCGAGGTCCTTCCACTGAAAATCATCATTGAAGTAGATGTGGCCGCTCCAGTTCTTCACCTTTCTTTATCCCCATGAATCTATTTAAGCTTGCGCACATTCACTTAACCTGATAAAAATGGACAAATACGACAGGCTTTCAAGGTCTCTCCTCATGGTTACAATCCTCCTGGTCCTGCAGCTTATACTTGGGCTGTACGTCTACCTATTCGTCAATATTCCTACGGAAACAACATCATTTGTGGGTTACATGCAGGTCAATGCAGTTCTGGCCGCACACATTGTGCTGGCATTCTTCCTGGTCATAGCTGATTTCATGGCCTTCTTCATGGCTATTCATGCAAGGATAGGCAACAAATACATATTTTCAGCAATGCTCTCACTAATCACCATTGTGCTGGCTGGCGTGAGCGGCATAATGTACCTGATGGCTGGCCAGCTGGCTATCTACTCATACCTCATGGCCGCATTCCTTGTGATTACATTTGCGTGCGTGGGAATTGCCTCAGCCGGAACGAGAAAGGCAAAGAGTTAAAAATATCAATACAATCGCTTCAGAAAGCCCCTTGGTGTAGTGGCCAAGCATAAGGGACTCTGGATCCCTTGACGGCAGTTCGAATCTGCCAGGGGCTATATTTTCCGGTTTCGGTGAAAAGAAAATGGCCATAATAAATGAGGATGAGGACTTTACAAGGGCAGTTTGCGAATACACAGGGGAAGAACTCCCGCTGGACCACCCCATTTTCCAGTACCAGATGGAAATGAAACTCGCCCAGGCTGAAATGGGACTTTCCATTGCAGAAGGTGTCAGGCTTCAGGCTACACGGGAACTCCTGGACATGCTTGACACACTATACCAGAATCTCATGGACCCCGAGACAAAACTTCCTGACCAGCAGAGAAAAGCCTTGAACCATGCAGATGACGTTTGGCTTGACCTCAAGGAGAAAATGAGTGCTGGCGACAAGAGGGCAGCACACCTTTTGAGCAGCCATGCCCACATGGGAAAGGCCCTCAGCTATCTTGTGCAGGCCAAATCGGATGAAAAATTCTCTGAAATGATCACCCAATATCTTCTCAAATACCTTGGAAAATTAAGCACGTTCACCTACAGGGAAGCAATCGGGCATGTAATGCTCTGAGCGCTTAAAAATATTAAAAAAAGTTGGAAAGCTGGATTGTTCTTAATCCTGCTTGTAGTCTTTCAGGTAGTTTCTGAATGAAATGGGCTCCTTTACGAAGCGCACCAGGTAATTGTTTTCCCTGTGGTAGTTCATAAGGTAGCGGTCCACTTCGTAGTCCGCGAAAATGCCAGCACCCTTGAGCGAATCGATGGCCGAATTTCTTGAGCCTTTTCCTTCAGCCACGTTTCTTGCTCCAATTCCCTTCTTCTCGTAAACCAGGTTGATTGCATCAGAAAATGTGAGTTGCTCACTGGAGCATACGTCAATTGACCCGTTAATGTCCTTTGCCCTTTCGATAACCCTCACCAGATCCTCGATATGGACAGGCGAGAGGGACCCACCTGCTGGAAGCTTGGAGAGTTTCCTGTCCGTGAGCTTAAAGAGTTTCTCGGTGAATTTGTCACCATTTCCGAAAACCACTGATGGCCTCACGTTGAGGTGGTTTTTCAGGATGGCTGCATTGTCTTCGCCAATTCCCTTAGACCTGAAGTAATCTGTTCCGCCGTAGTGGGTGTTTATGGTTGAAAGGTAGACAAGCCTCTGGTCTGTGTCGTATTTTTCGAGGGCGGCAACTATGTTCTTTACGCCTGTCACGTGGACGTCAAAGAATTTCTGCTTTGATTCATCCTCGATTCCTGCTGCGTCAATTACCATATCAAAATCCTTGACGGATTCCTTTACCTTTTCCGCATCCAGAATGTCCCCCTGAATCCATTCAATTCCTTTCTTGTCTAGCTCGCCTGATTTGCTCCTGGAATAATATGCCACTTTTTCAGCGTCAATCAGCTGTGCTATATTTCTTCCAATATATCCTGATCCACCAATAACTATGACTTTCATGATCGCGCAATAGGGGAACTGTACAATACACATATATATTTTGAATTGCCACTCGCTAACATGCAATGCCAGCTAAGTTGGCATTCTGCCAGACCTGGAATTCCTCCATTCTTGCGCTCACTTACAAAATATCACTAAATATTTTCTATCAACAAGATTAATTAGAAAGATGCCAATAGGCGTATGGTTTTATGAAACACAAAGGAAAAGACGTATACATGGTATCTGGTGGAGTCACCAAGTTTGCCAAGGCAACTCCACAGATGGATTTCAGGTTGCGTGTCAAGAAAGCATTTGATTATGCACTCCAAGACGCAAACATATCACTTGCAGATATAGACGGATCCGTTGCTTCCTATTTCGCTGACCATTTCCAGAGGCAGTTGATGTCTGGAATTATGGCACAGGATTATCTTGGCCTTACACCAAAGCCAAGCAAGAGAGTCGAGGGAGGGGGCGCAACTGGAGGACTTGCCTTCCAGACAGGTTTTGAGGAAGTTGCATCCGGCCGTATGGATACCTGTGCGGTATACGGGTTTGAATCAATGTCCCATGTGAACACCTGGAAGGGGAATGAGTTCATTGCTCTTGCAAGCGACACCAATTTCGATTATCCAGTGGGCGGTTTCTATACAGGATACTATGCAATGATGGCTGTAAGGCACATGCATGAGTTTGGCACCACTGTGGAACAACTGGCAAAAGTCTCTGTGAAGAATCATGGGAATGCAATGCACAACCCATATGCCCAGAGCCCAATGAACATCACCGTTGAGGATGTGAGAAACTCCCCAATGGTTGCATACCCACTCACAAGGCTGGATGTGTGTACAATGTCTGATGGGGCTGCGGTTGCCTTCCTCGCATCAGAGGAAAAGGCTTTCGAGCTCTGCGACAACCCTGTGAAGATTACAAGCATAGGCACTGGAACGGACACAATGAGGCTCTCGGACAGGCCATTTGGAAAGGTTCCGCTACTGCCAAACGAGAAGGAATCGGACTACAGCAGTCTCCAGTACCCTGGTGTTCATTCATTCAGGGCAGGAAGATCTGCGGCAAAGGAGGCGTACGAGGGTGCAGGCATAACTGATCCTCTCAACGAACTTGACCTCATAGAACTACATGACGCATATACGTCATCGGAAATCCAGACATACGAGGACCTCGGGCTCTGCAAGTATGGCGAAGGCGGGTCATTCGTGGAAGAGGGCAAGGCTGACCTTCACGGAAAGATTGCTGTTAATCCTTCCGGAGGGCTTCTGGCTTCTGGCCACCCGGTCGGGGCAACCGGAATCATGCAGGCAGTGTTCATGTTCTGGCAGCTTCAGCACACCATTAAGAAGCACTTCAAAGACGATGCCCTGCAGGTCAGCAACGCCAAGAGAGGGCTGATACACAGTCACGCTGGAACGGGGACGTATGTTACAGCTACAATTATGGAGGCGACAAAATGACATTGAATCCCAACGCAAAAATGCCGGAAACACAGGACGGGACGGAAGTTTACAGTGTGGACCCGCTCATAGTCAAGTCGCATTATGAGATTGACTATATCCACAGCTATGCCCAGGACTCTGAGTTCTTCACTTCTCTCGGGAAAAAGAAGATAATGGGCAGCAAATGCAAGGAATGCGGTTACACATACGCGACGCCACGGGGTCACTGCATGATGTGCGGTGCTGAAACAGAATGGCACCAACTGCCAAATGAGGGGAAGGTGCACACGTTCACAACCTGTTACTTTGGGTCAGAGGAATTCCTTCCAGAAACTCCTTTCCAGCTCATAATGGTCGAATTTGAGGGAGTGGACTCACTCTTCATGGCAAGGCTCATAGGAGTGGACCATGAGGACCTGAAGGTTGGCATGAAAGTCCGGGCAAAGTTCCGGAGAAACCAGAGATTCAGTCCCACAGACGTATACTTTGTTCCAGTTGTGGAATAAAGCAAACATTTTTTTCCAATTTTAAATCCTTTTTTTACGATGCAGTTTTCCAATGACGACAAGGATGTCTTCTTAGTGAAGCTCGACAGGATGATTGACAGGGGCGCACTTCTTTCACGTTACAGCAGGGCTGCAGCACTTGATATCAGGGATGTTTACCATAAGGAATTTGAAGGAAACGAGGACCGGGGAAAGGATTTCTACAGGAGGGTGTTCCTTGAATACGGGGACGAATCAATTGCAGAGCTTGTCACCGCGCAGATCTCACTTCAGAATATCAGCAATGTGGTGACCAAGACCATTGAGGAACTCAGGATCGGCCTTTCCTATCTTGAGAAGTCGTCAAGGTATGTCAGGTATGACAGGAAACACAACGGCAGCTACCTGTACCTCAAACCTGAGAAGCTAGGCCTTGAAGGGCACGAAAAGGAATCGTACGAGAAACTCTGCGACGAACTTTTCGATTTTTATGCCTCCAATTACAGGAGTGCCCAGGACTTCTTCAGGGAAAAATACCCAATAGACTCAATCATGTTCAATGACTCCGGTTCCGATACCGCCTTCCTTGAGGACCTTGATCAGAAGGACAGGGAGGCCGCTGAGAAATCCTACGCAAGTTCCATCAGGGCAAGGGCTCTCGATGACCTCAGGTTCCTTCTACCCGCATCAACGCTTACCAATCTTGGCATCTCCGGCAATGGGCGGGCGTTCATTTCCATGATACAGAAGCTGCAGTCCTCTGGAAGCCCTGAGGGAATAGCCTTGGCAGAGTCTGTATATGCTGAACTCTCACAGGAACTCCCTGAACTGATCGACTCAGCAGTATCTGAACATGGGAAGAAGCTGGTGGAGTACAAGAAGAACCTGGACTCATTCACTTTCACAGAGCCTGCGCAGTCCAAGAATCCGGGTGAGCCTGTTGAACTTCTGGACTACCTTGATGATGAAAAAGCACTTAGGCAATCACTTTCAGCCCTTGCTTTTGCAAATGGGCAGAATGATGTCAAGACAACAAGGGAGATAGTGGGAACCAAGCCAAGGGAGGAGCTCGAAGGCGTCATTGCGCAACTGTCATCATTGCGGAGGAACAGGAGGCACAAACTGCACAGGGCATTTGAAGCTGTTCCATACACATTCCAGATTACAACCAATTAC
>JBJKSX010000035.1:0-49452 GCA_046703545.1 Thermoplasmataceae archaeon
TGGAAGAGAATGAGGGGAATATCCTCAGTGACCTGGAAAAGCTTGTGAACATTGAGACTCCCTCAACAGACAAGGCGCTTCTTGACAGGGCAGCGGAATACATTGCAGACTACGGGGAGAAACTGCTTGGATCCAGGCCTGAAGTCATACGTAACAAGTATGCCGGAAACAACCTGATTTTCAATATTCCAGGTGCAGCAGAGGAGAAGCCTGTTCTCATTCTGGCACATTATGACACGGTCTGGCCTGAAGGCACTCTGGCCAGGATGCCATTCAGAATCGACGGAAACATCATGACGGGCCCTGGCGTCTTTGACATGAAGGGAGGCTTGATACAGGGTTTCTGGGCAGTCAATTCCCTCATCAGGGAGGGTTCAGCCAGAAGGCCCATCAAGATTCTGGTCACTTCCGACGAGGAACTGGGGAGCGAAAGCTCACAGAAACTCATAGAGAAAGAGGCAGCCTCTTCATGTGCTGTCCTGGTGCTGGAGGCAAGCAAGGATGGAATGGTCAAGACGGGAAGAAAGGGCGTTGGGAGATACGAAATCAGGGTCACGGGAAAAGCTTCCCATTCCGGGCTTGACCACAGGAGCGGGATCAGTGCCATAGATGAGATATCAAGGATCGTGCTTGAACTACATTCACTGACAGATTATGATAAAGGGACTACCGTCAACGTAGGTGTCCTGAATGGCGGCACGAGAAGCAACGTGGTTGCAGCAGAGGCAACAGCGGAAGTGGATGTCAGGATCGAGTCCAGGGAGGAATCTGACAGGATTGACCGCATAATAAGGGGCCTGGCTCCTCACAACAGCGGGGCAACCATTACTGTAACGGGAGGCCTGAACCGCCCTCCTATGGAGCGGAACGAGAAGAATGTGAAGCTTTTCGAGAAAGCCAGGGATGTGGCCAGGACCATTGGGCTGGACCTCAGGGACTGTGTTGTAGGAGGGGCGAGTGACGGAAACTTCGTTGCTGCCCTTGGATTGCCGGTGCTGGATGGCCTGGGAATGGTTGGAGGAAATGCCCACGCCGAGGGAGAATTTGTATACAGAGATACGGTGGTCCAGAGAACAATTCTGCTTGCGCTGTTTCTGAAGAGTTTCTGAGAACCTAATGCGCTTCTGGATGCATCAGGTGCCAGTGTGTCAGTTTCTGGTATTCGGCAGCAAGCGCCACAACTTCAGCGTCATGATTCCTTTTTCCCATGATCTGGATGCCCACGGGAAGCCCGTTTGAGAACCCGCATGGAATGCTTATTGCAGGATTTCCCAGGTAGTTCACAAAGGCAAGGTACTTCACATATGGCGAATGCTCCTCAAGGGTCATTGCCCTCATCTCAGATTTCAAAGGAGCTGTCTTTGCCATGGTGGGGAGAATGACAAAATCTGCATCTCCCATGGCCTTCTCATACCTGGAATAAAGAGGGTCCCTCTCCCTTGCCGCCTCCACATATTCCGGCCCTGTTCTGGACATGCCAGCCTCAATCTGTTCAATGGATGTGGGAAGGAATATTTCTGGATGCTCCCTGTACCTGTGTTTGTGGATTGCCGCAATCTCTGATGTGTCGATGATCTCATGGTATGCATTGGCCTGTTCCAGGATATCGGCGGGGAAATCAAAGGTCGAGATGAGGCCGTTTTCCTCCAGGACTGAAATTGCTTCCTCAAGCGTTTTTCTCACACCGGGATGGGCTTCTTCCATGTAGTCAATGACAACGCCCGCCTTCACTTTCCTTCCCAGCCTCGCATTCCCCATGTCACAGCCCATTGCCTTCATCATCAGCGGGATGTCGCTGGCAAACTTGGTGATTGGCCCAAGATGGTCGAGTGTCCATGATTCCGGAAACACGCCTTCAGCAGAAATGCTGCCGTAGGTTGGTTTCAGGCCGGTGACTCCGCACATTGACGCAGGTATCCTTATGGAGCCCCCTGTGTCAGAACCAATGGCAAAAATGGCAGAACCCGCTGCAACTGCCGCTGCAGAGCCCCCGCTTGATCCCCCCGGGATCCTGTCAGTGTCCCACGGATTGGCGGTAGGGGAACTTTCCATTCCAAGGGCAAACTCATGAGTGTTGGTCTTTCCAAGCACATAGCCTCCTGATTTCTTGATCTCAGTTATGACCCGGGCGTCTTTCTCCGGGACGTTGCTGCTGTAATGGCTGTTTCCATATGTTGTTGCAATGCCCTTCGTGTCAACCAGGTCCTTTACAGATACTGGCATACCCGCCAGAAAGGGGGCATTTCCTCTCTTCAGTGCTTCTGCAGCCTTCCTGGCTTCATTCCCTGCATCCCTGTTGAGAGCAAGATAACTTCTTATGGAACTGTCAGTCCTTTCAATGTTCTGCGAAAGTTTTTGAAAAATATCAATCGGGGAGGTCTTCCCTCCCCTGAATTCCTCCAGTATTGTCTCAAGGGTTCTGTCCATCTTCAATCAGTTGTGGAGAACTGTCCCGCATTCTTGTATTCTTCGGGTTTCTTTGATCTTACCCTGAATATGAAGGCAATGGACAGCAGGGCCCAGACAAGTGCCGCAATCGGCGCGTAAACGATTGGGAACGAGATCGGGTACACTGTTGAGAATATGATGAACAGGAACATCAGGCTTGCAACAGCTGGCAGCACAAGGTGAATCAGGAGGTTCTTCTCCTTCCCCTTATAGATCAGGGAAACAGTGGAGTTCACGATGATGTGCACTGTAAGCGAGAATATTGTGGCCACGCTTGCAAGCAGGACGAATCCGGTGAAGAGGCCGAATACAGAGCCCATTATGAGGGCGAGCACCGTGTATGAGACAACGATCACCATAAGCGATTTCCTGGGGGAACCGCTTCCGCCATGCACTGTGGACAATGTCTTGGGCAGAATGTGGTCATCCCTGGAAAAGCCATACATGTACCTTATGGCGGAATTTGTAAAGGACAGGGAAGAGTTGAAGAAGCTCTCAAGTGCAAAGAATGTGATCAGCAGTGCCGGAACCAGCCCAAGAACCTGCCTTGTTTCTATGGTTCCCGGGATAAGCGCACTTGTGAAGGCTGACATGTCCGAAGGCCCCCAGCCGATTGTGTAGGCATAGGAGAACAGTATGAAGAACAGACCTGCTATGAGAGTGTCCGCGAGAAGGGCCCTTCCAATTGTCTTCTTGGGGTTCTCCGCTTCCTCTCCCAGGGTTGTGACCGAACCATACCCAAGGAAGGATGTCACGGCAAATATGCCTCCCAGGAAGACCCCGTTTATTCCTGTTGGGGAATACATTGGGGTGAATACTGTCAGAGTGTTCTGTGGGCCTGAAACAACAATAACAGCAATTGCAGCTGCCCCAAGAACCAGGACCTCTGCGAGCCCGAATATTATGCTGTAGCTGAGGGACGGCTTGATTCCCAGATAGGGCGGGATGCTCCATGCCACAATGCTCACCAGCGCAATCAATACCCACGCGAATGATGGGAGAATCACGCCTGCAAGGTACTGTAGGGAGTACTCCACCAGGATGACGAAGAAGAGGGGCAGAAAGGCCAGATCAGTTATCTGGTAACCCAGAAGAAGCATGCCTGTGAATATTCCCAGGAATGGCCCTGCACTTCTTGATACATATGCGTAGTAACCTCCTGCATGTGAGACCTTCTTGCTGTACTGGTGTATTGCAACAATTGTGAACAGCACAGCAACGAATGCCACCACGAATGACAGGGGCACTGAACCTCCTGCGTAGGCAGAGCCTGCAGTTATTGACGCAACAATGGCAGCTGGAGCTGTGGAGGAAACCCCCTGAAAAACAATTCTCCAGAAACCTACAGCATTGTGCTTTAGTTCCGTGTCACTTGTTACCATATTACACACCGGATGATTGCCGCGGTATTTAATTGTTTGCAAATATCGTAAAAAAATAGATAAATATAGAAAAAAATGATATTTTTTCAGCTTAATATCTAATTAAAATTGAAAATTTGAAATTTCTGAGAGCCTAAATGATAAGAGCAAAACAACAGGAATTACATTCTGCCCTATTGCAGCCTTTCGATAATCATTGAGTTGGCCATTCCGCCGCCCTCACAGATGGCTATGAGTCCGTACCTCTTGCTGTGCTGCTCAAGCACATTCAGCATCGTTGCCATTATCCTTGTTCCGGTTGCGCCAAGGGGATGGCCCAGTGCAATGGCTCCGCCATGGACGTTCACCTTGTCCCATGGTATGTTGTGTTCATGCTGCCAGGCAAGCACAACAGGAGCGAATGCCTCGTTTACCTCAAAATAATCTATCTCTGAGGCATCCATGCCTGCCTTCTCGAGCACCTTGGTTGTTGCCGGAATAGGGCCAGTAAGCATGGTGACCGGATCAACGCCCACAACTGCGGCCGATACAACCCTGGCCCTGGGCTTGAGATCGTACCTGTCAAGTGCTTCCTGTGAGGCAATCATCGATACGCTTGCACCGTCAGATATCTGGCTTGAATTGCCTGCCGTGATCAAATCAAGTCCCTTGAATGCGGGCCTTAGAGCCTTCATCTTCTCAAGGTCTGGATCCTTCCTGATGCCTTCATCATGGTCAAGAATCGTGACAACGTCTGAACCGTCCCCGCTTCTGTCTGCCTTAACCGGCATTATCTCTGCCTGGAACTTCTCTGCGGCAGATGAAGCCTTAACATGGCTCATATAGCTGAACTCATCCAGTTCATCCCTCTCGAAGCCATATCTATCAGCAATCAGCTGTGCGCCTTTTGCCTGGCTGAACCACTCCCTGTCAAGGTCATATCTCATCACAAGGCCAAGTGTTATGGGATTTCCGGAGCTGTTTATTGTGCTCCCCATGGGGACTCTGGACATGGATTCAACTCCGCCCGCAAGCACAAGATCCTGCATCCCGGATTTAATGGCCTGTGCTGCGAAGGTTGCCGCCTGGAGGCTGGAGCCGCACTGCCTGTCAATTGTTGTTCCTGGAACTGTTTCAGGAAGTCCAGCGGAAAGCCATGCGTTCCTGGCGATATTGAAGCCCTGGTCTCCTGCCTGGCTCACGCAGCCAATGATCAAGTCGTCAATTCTTGAAGGATCAACAGAAGTCCTTTTTAGCTCACCTTTCAGGAGGTTCCCAAGCAGATCCACCGGGTGTATTTCCACCAGGGATCCGTTTCTCCTGCCAAGCGGCGTTCTGATCGCGTCTACAATAAAGGCTTCCTGAAGCTGTGAGTTAACCATCTTCCACAAATTATAGAAAATAGCGATGAATTTAAACTTAACTAATAGTTCGGGCAATTTCAAGGGTTTTTGGAGCTAAAAGACCCATTGAAGAGGAAAGTTAAATATTGCAGAGTTCAATAGCGTTATCCCTGCAGGGGTTGTCGAGATTGGTCAAAGGCGCCAGATTGAGGGTCTGGTTCCGTAGGGATACGTGGGTTCAAATCCCATCCCCTGCACTTTTAAAATTCGTATAGATTTTCACAAATGAGATTTGAGAATTGGTTTTTAATTAATTAATAAAAAATAAATATAGTCAGATGTATAGCAATCTATTGAAAAGGAAAGCAAAGATTGTGACTGCACTACTTTTGGTCTTAGCATTAGTGGTTTCTGCATTTACAATAATGGCAGCATCAACACAACCCTTTATTGTCTCTCCTGAGTCGCAATCAAGCTTTCAACACTATGTTAATGAAACATTGCCGACAGGTTGGGGCACATTCAACACCTCAATACTTGGTTCAAACGCTGAGATTGCATACACGTACTCTGTTTCCACCAATGGGACCACAATAAAAGCAGGCTATGTAATGGGAATCCAGGTTACTTTCTCCATTGTGAAGGAAAATCTTGGGATTGGTGCAAGAGGCTTTTCAATGAAAATTTCTAAGGCCTATGAGAATTTTGGTACCCAGCATTATCACTATGGAACTACGTATAGCAATTTCTCAGGGAATATCTCATTCGCCCGGTCAACAGTCCTGATAAGCCCAGGCAATCATGTTCTCCTGTATCAACTCGATCAGGCTTTCTCTCCACAGACTGTGCAATCAACCTTCAATTTAAGCTTTCAGATAGTTCCAATGGTATTGGCAGGCCCGTATTATCTGGATGGCCCCCCAGTAACTGTTAGTAAAATCTTGGAGAGCAGTAAATGAAAAGGATGGTGAACTAGAAAGTGAAGAAAACCACCAAAATAGTTTCTACCCTGGCAATACTGGTACTGTTGGTCGTCACAATAGTTTCCTATGCCATACAGCCTATTCCAATCAAACCCTCTACAGAAAACTACAGCAGCTTCAATACACAAAATTTGGGTAACATTTCAACTTCGTCGAACATTAAAAACAGCTCCATTGGAATAGGGATGTTCAGTGACCGCGCTGACCTTAACTTTACCATTTCTAGTACATTGACACATTTTGCGAATAATAGAAGTGCGAATCTATCAAATTGGTACTACTTCGGTGCATTAACAATGATCTTCAGTGTTTATGTCACAGTTTCAAATCTGTCCATTGGCGACCCGTTGACATCAATGAGCTTCTTTCTTTCCCATTTATCATTGCAATCTAATAATTCCACACTGCTTTTCCCTATGAACTCCATGAATATACCTCCCAATAACGAGATTGGTCTCACTAAAATTGCAGGAAAGCGAATTTCCCCAATTACGGGATATTGGTTGACAAGTGAATTACACACGTTCAATGTGGTCCACTTAAGTGGGCCAGTGAAATTCTGGTTCAATGCAACCATAAACCCAGTAATTGACTTGGGACCATATTACTTGACGGGGAGTCCTGTACCTGTTTCATTTACGTGGACAGATTATTTTTAGAGTTTTCCTTTCAGTTGATATTTAGGTCTCACTTCTTTACCTTACTATATGAAGCTATTCCAATAGCAATGGCCCAGAAAAATATCATGAGGCCAGCACCTGAATAGAACATAATGTTTCCATCGTAGTAACTGCTTGTGAAACTGTAAAAATTAGGATACATTGACAGAAAGAGCCCAACCATCATGGAAATGCCACCTAGGATGAAAGAAGACAGAGAAACGCCCTCCAGAAAGTTCATGAAAATACAATTGTTGAAAATATAATATTCTGTTGATTGGAATATTTTAGTTGAATCATTCATATTCGGTGGATTTTTCCTGAATTTCCAGAGTCTTTCTTCTTGATTTGAAGCCCTTTACAATTCTCACGTTCCCTGATTGAACGCCGAAAAACTTTACCACCTGCTGGACAACATCCCGGTTTGCCTGTCCCTTTTCAAGTTTAGCGGTTGTGTGTATTACAAGGGCCCCTTCTTTCATCTCGGGTTCCCCTGAACCAAGCACCACTCTCACTTCGACCCTCAACAATGAGAAATAAGAGTTGCAGGCTTTATTACCTTTATTCTGGCACCTGTACAATTTCTGTGTCTATGGGATTCTGAATCGCATACACTGCAGGGCACTTCGCCCAGGCACTCTTGACCTGCTTTTCCAGCTTTGTGCTGGACAGAACTTCCAGTCTCAGGCCCTTTATTATCTGTGACTTCACACCTGTAACCACAGTTCCTATATCGTAGTCCAAGGTTCCACGGACCCTGAGGTCCGAAAGGACAATCCCGTCCTGAGCGCATTCCCCGGCAAGAGTGGAGCTGTAGCACGCCATGATCCCGTAGAGAATGTAAGTGAGCGGTGTTGGTTGCACACCCTGTCCACCGAGGACAGTGGGCTCGTCGCATCCCATTGTAAATGTAGATGTTTCTGTCTTGAGATCGGCAGTAAACATGGGACTTCCCGAAAGGTTGAAAACACCCGTGATTGTTTTGGAAACGGGAATTGAATTGTTGTTCTCCCTGGCCTTCTTTGCGCTGGCTTCCTGCATGTCCAGGTTTACATTGTTCACTACTTTTGCCATAATATCACTGTATAATGCCAGAATCGGATTTAAAATATGGGAGAAATGGAATATTTAATGGTTGTTCAGAATGCTTCCAGGACTTCCTTCGTGGTCCTCACACGGCCAATTCTCTTGAGGACATATTCCACTGATGCGTGGTGAGACTCTTCTGCCATGTCTGTCATGGCATCCTCCGGAAACACCTGGTTGAACCCGAACTCATAGGCGAACCTTGCAGTGCTTTCGACACCGTAGGTTGTTGCGATGCCGCCCAGGACAATAGTGTCAACTCCCGCCCTTCTCAACTGCTGTTCCAGCTCTGTCCCGTAAAACGCTCCCCACTGGTGCTTTGTTATGACAAAGTCATCTTCAGTCACGCCCAGTTCAGGAACAAATTCCGCCCACCCTTCCGGAAGTTCCCCTCCCCTGGGCAGTGTGGAATCGGTAGCCAGCTTGAGCGGAAAGCTTCCCCTGGTATCCACGTGCACGAAAAATACTGGCATCTTGTTTTCCCTGAATTTTTCCACAAGCCTGGCTGCATTCTCAACAACCCTTGAGGCTGGGTAAGGCTTTGTCTCCCTTCCGACAATTCCCTTCTGAAGGTCAATAAGAACCAGTGCAGTCCTGCTTTTGTCAAGTGATAATGAGTTTTCTGCCATTATTGGGAAACCTCTGAACACAAATAACAGCTACGATTCCTGAAACAAAAATAAATTAATATGTGCCTAAAATAACTCAGAAAGGAAAAGAATCACGATGCCGGCAAATGATGTGGTTAATGATGCGGGAGGCTCTTCCAAATCTGGTACCCGATACGGGAATGCCTGGTTCATCAGCTATCTTCTTGCAAACACATCAAGCGGTCTCACCTCCCCCTTGATCCCCCTTTTCGTGGTTGTCTACCTTCATGCCAGTGTTGTGGATGTGGGGAATATATCATCCATAGCCTCCGCTGCATCCGTCCCCGCACTGATATTCTGGGGAAATCTTTCCGACAAGGTAGGGAAAAGGAAGATCTTCATTCTCATCGGTTTTTTCGGGGCGTTTCTCTCCCTTCTGCTTATCCTGATCACCAACTCGATTGGAATGTATGCTGTGACCCTGGTTGTCTACATGGCACTGGACATGGCAGCAACCCCTGTTGCAACTCTCCTGATACTGGAAAACACTGTGGAAAGAAAGTGGCCCAGCGTGATGGCCAATTTCAACCTGATTTCCTACATAGGGCTTGTCGCCGGCCTCGGAGTTGGAACCATTCTGCTGAACTTATACGGCAGCAGGAATACCCATTTCCTCCCCGAACTATATCTCATATCGGCGTTCATCTACCTTGGGGCTGCCATTAGCGCCATGGCCCTTCTGCCGGAACCGAGGAGAAAGATCCCCAGGTACAGCAAGAGGCTTCTAAACTATCATTTTTTCCGCACTGTGGAAAGGGTCCGGTACTTCCCAAATCATGTAATTCACACAGTATCGTTCAGAAAGGTTGGCAAGAAACTGGCCCCCAGGACAAAGTTGTATATTTTCTACACGAGCCTTCTGATGTTTGGGTTCCAGCTGTTTTTCATCCCGTTCCCTGTGTTTTTCCTGAACCGTCTGGGAGGCACTGAATCCGAGGTTTTCATAATGTACCTCCTGAACAATGTGGCCTCTGCCGTGGCCTTCAAGCTCACCGGCCGATCCATTGCCACCATGGGTGTGAGCAAGACACTTTCCTTTTCGCTTTTCTCAAGGGTGGGCCTCATCGGGTTCACTTCCTTCCTGGCGTTTGCACTGGTAGGTTACAGCTACTCCATCCCACTTGCAATAATTTCATACACCCTCATGGGCCTCTTCTGGAGCTTCATCAGCATAAGCTGGACAACTTCCATCTCGAAGCTGGCAGTTCCTGAGAACAGGGGCAAAGCCGTGGGTTACTACAATTCATTCCTTGGCGTTGGGCAAATAGCAAGTGGTGTTGTTTCCGGACTGGTTGCGTTCACATTTGGCTATGGGATAGGATTCATACTGGCAGCGCTAGTGGTCCTCGTTGGAGGGATCCTTCTGGTCAGGTTCCAGTTCAAAATGAATGACATGATGGTTGTGGACGATTTCAGGAATATGAAAATGCCATCTTACTAGAGGCTGCGTATCCTGTTCCTGTCTATGGCAATTCCTGCGGGCGTGACCAAAAGGAAATTCTTGCTTATGCCGGCAACATCACCGTTCATGTCCTTTACTAGCCTCTTGATCTCTTCCGTAATGCGCTTCATCAGGTAGTCTTCGGACGATACGGGGGAACAGTCAATTACCATTATGTCACCCTCGTAGATGAATTGCCCAATCTTCCTGATGTCCTCCAGTTTCCTGACCTCTGCAACCCTGACGACGGAACGTATCTCCTCTGTGCTGTCCTGAAACTTAAAATCATTAAGGTCGATGAATTTCCTCTTGCCTTCACTGTCGACGGGTTCCCCCTTCTGTGACTTGCGCCTCAGGATTGCCATTGGATTGTAAACAACATAATTGAACTAAAATTTTTGCACAAATTTCACAGTGGCTCTGCCCTGAGTTGCATGGGGCTACCCCCTCAGGAGCTGTTTACCCTCTTTATGAAGATATAGAAAAGGTTTGAGAAGCCATCCTTCCAGGTGTTGAGCTTTGGCTTGGTGATCCTCACTCCGTACTTTATGGGGATTTCTATGAATTTTCCGAGCTTTATGGCTTCTATCTTGATGTCCTGCGAGAAGGACATTCCGTCGCTCAGTCCGCTCATTTCCCTGTATAGGGGGGCCCTGAACACCCACATCCCACTCTGGGAGTCCTTCAGGCTGACCTTGAAGAACAGGCCCACAGTCTTCGTGAGTATGCTGTTGCCAACAAAGTGGAGTGTTGTGTAATTCTTGGCGGTTCTCAGCGTGATCCTGTCACAGGAGATGAAGTCGACATCATTCATTTCAAGAAGCTGAATCAATGGGGGAACAACGTCTGTGGGATATGTGCCATCACCGTCAAGGCATACCGCTATTTCCCCCGACATTTTCTCCAGTCCTGTCTTGTAAGCAAGCCCATACCCCCTCTTGGGCTGGTTTATCACCATGGCGCCCTTCTCTTCTGCTATTTCCCTTGTTTTGTCAGTTGAATTTGTGTCCACCACTATGACTTCCACATCGTGCTCCATCTGCTTGAGCCCGTCGATCACCATCCCAATGGTGTGTTCCTCGTTGATGGTCGGAATTACTATGCTTACCTTCACCTGTTAACAGTCCCCGCTTGCAGTTCAGGATAACCTGACTCTTTCACTAGCAAATTCGCAATATAATCCTTTGTCTTAATTTAATCGGTTTATGTAATAAAGTAATTTATAAAATGAATGGTGAAAATGTTGCGGGAGGCATCATCCCTGCAAAACTTGGGAAACTCCACCCTTCTTCGAAATCTCAAACACATTGTCGGCAACGGAACCCAGTTCCTTGTGGTGTGTGACAATGACCATCTGCGGGACAGGCGTCTCATCTCCCCTGAATGTGTACTGGATGATGTCTTTCAGGTTGTTTCTCCTGTCCTCGTCCAGGTAGGTGGTAGGCTCATCCATCACAATTGTCTTGATGCTCTCCAGAACGTAGGTTGCAAGGGAAAGCCTCAGTGCGATTGCAAGGGCAACCTTCTCTCCGCCGCTCAGCATGTCTATGCTTTCCACATTTCCATTCTGGGAAACCACTATTGACATGTCCTCGTTGATGTTAACGTCGTCAAAATCTAGATTGAATGAGGAAGAGTACTCTCGGACCCTGTTTGTGATATAAACTGCGGAATCCCTTCTGATGGCCTTCTGTATGCCTTCCCTGTCGAAACATGACTTCAGCTTGTTGATGGTTCCAATGCCTTTTCTGATATTCTCCATTGTCCGCAGATCGCCCTTCAGCTTTTCCAGGCTTCCATTGAGCTGGTCCAGGTTCCTCTCCTCAGAATCCAGTCTTGTTTTCAGGGAGGATTCACGGCCAATAATATCCTGAAGCCCGCGGTTTGCCCCCTCATATTTTTCAGATATGTCCCTGTAACGGCTTTCCAGCTGGCTGTAGCCGGTAAGCCTTTTCTCCAGGGCATCAATTTCATTCCTGAGCTCCTCTGCCTTGTCGCTGTCCGAGGTCTGGGCTGCCTTCAGGGAGAGAAGTTCATCCTTGACCCTGGCCATGCCTTTGTCCCTATCCTTCATTTCCCTGATTCTTTCACGGACTGCGGGATCTGGCCTGAAGCCTATTCTTGCCTCAAGCTCTGACATCCTGTTTTCATCACCCCTGATCTCTTCACCTGTATGAACCAGCCTTCCTCTCAGTTCCTCCAGGTTTGATGAGGACAGGGTCATCTCCATGGATCTGTACTGGTTGTAGGTGTCCCGGAGTCCTATCATGTTTCCTTCGGTCCGGGTGAATTCCTCATTGAATTCAACAAGCGCATCATGATCCTTCTTGAGTTCAGTGAGTGAACTTTCAAGCGTTGCTTTTTCCTTCTCAAGTTCGCCGGTGTACTGGAGATCCACAAGAGCCTTGTCAACGTCTTCTGCGCTCAGTGCACTGATCCTCTCAACAATTCCTGACATCTTGCCGTCAAGTTTTCCCTTTGCCGCGGCAAGGTCACTCAGGGACTTCCTGATGGAATCCTCTTTTGAGGCATATTCCTGGTCAATGCTCTTCCTGTGTTCCTCGGAGAGGTCCTGAAGGCACAGAGGGCACCGGTCTGAAGAGGGCAGCCTGGATCTCTTTTCCGTGACTTCCTTCAGTTCAGTGTTGTATCTGCCAGCCTGTGCCCTGATTTCCTGTATCTTTTCATTGACCTGGGACCTGTCTGACTCAAAATCTGACTTGAGCTTCAGCACTGAGTCCCTGGTGAACTCAGAAAGCCCGAACATCTCCTTCAGCCTTGATTTCACAGACTCAAGGTTCAATTTCTTTCTTTCAGCCTCCTGCCTTATTTCCCCTATCCTCTTCTCAGCCGCGCTGAATTTTGCCCCATTTTGCTCGATCTGCGACCTCTTCTGACGAAGTTCCTGCAGCCTGCTGTCCAGGTCGGAATATGCCCTGTAGCCCTCTTCCAGCCTCTTTATGTCCTGAGCCATTTTCTCAAGCCTGCCAACTCTCTCCTCCAGGTCCTTGAGAATTGCCATCTTGGTGGAAAGAGGCTCTGAAACGGAAAAATATTCCAGGACCTCCTCTGACTTATCCATGAGTTCCTGGTCAATGCCCTGGGATAGGCCTTCGAGCTTCCTTTCAAGATTGCCGATCTCTCTTGACCTCTGCCCTGCCCTTTCCTGAACCTGGGTCAGGCTCTGCTTCCTGTTTTCCATGATGCTGGCTGCGGATTTCAGGTCCGAAATGGAGGATTGAAGCTCAGATCTCTCCTTCTCCAAGCCTGAAAGCTTTTCAGAGATGCCTTTTCTTTCTTCAGAGACTTCAGAGATTCCCTTCTTGACCTCCTCAATAAGCTCCTTCCTTTCCCTGATGGAGTTTTCAGTCTCCTCCATGTCATCAGCGAGGTTCGAGAATGACTGCAGCCTGGCGTCAGTGTCCCTTGAAAGTTTTCCGAGGTCTTCCGCGTATTTTCCAAGGAGGTCCAGCCCCAGTATCCTGCTGAAAGTCCTTTCCCTCTCGGATGCTGTCTTGGAAATGAGGGTGTCGATTTCTCCCTGCTCCACAAAGACCGAATTCATGAAGGCTTCCCTGTCAATTCCAAGTATTCCGCCTACAGTAGCATCTACACTCTTGACTGTGGTGGATAGTACAGATCTGTTCTTCGTGAGAGTGGCATCCCTCTTGTTGATTCCTGACTTCCCCAGGCCCATTATGCGGGATATCCTGTACTGGTCCGGGCCTATCTCAAAATCCATGCCCACTTCCATGTCGGTGGCGCCTCTCCGGATGAGATCTGCTATCTGTCCCCCTCTCTTCTCGCCAAACAGAGCAAATTTCACTGCATCTATCAGGCTGCTCTTCCCTGCGCCGTTGTGGCCGTAAATCACAGTCACTCCCCTGTCGAAGTTCACAAGGGAGTGGTCGTGGGAAAGGAAATTCTTCAGCTCAAGCTGCTTTATTATCATCTTGGCCCACCTACGCCAAGCTTTTCCACAAGCCATTCCAGCGCCTCTTCCCTGTCCTGCCTGGCATGCCTGTAGAATTCATCGGCAATCGCAGCTGTTTCAGGGTCGTCCTTGAAGTATGCCTTTATGTAATCCGAGGCCGTGTCCATACCGGGCCTAGATTCAACCTCAACAGTTTCTGTCTTGAACTCCGGCTGCCTGAACATGACTTCCGGAATCCTTGAAATCTCCTTTTTCACTGTTTCCTTGTCAGCTTCACCATTGATCCTCAGCGTGAACAGTGGCTTCTTGGTGCCGAACCTGGGGGAATATTTCTCTATGGCTGCCCTGATGTCCTGCAGGTAATTCCCATAGTCAGATTCAATGAGGAGCTGAAACCTCACTGATGTAATTGGGATCCTCCTGACCTCCGGAATGCCATTTTCAAGTGTCACAAGGTTGACAGACTTGCCCTGCTTCAGAAAGGCATTGATTTCCCTGGTGCTCTTCATCTCAGTGGACCCTGCGTACGAAAATAGAGGCATCTTGTCACTCCTGACAGCCCCATCATGAACATGTCCCATGGCAAGGTAGGAGTAGCTCTTCGGAAGTTCCTCATACTTGGCCTCACACGCGTCCTCAATGAGGAATCCCGTGATTGCCTGATGTGAGATCAGTATTGAGTTGCCATATCCTGTTGTGAGTGTGTCCGCTTTCTGGTACTCTTCCCTGAGCTGCTCAACGTGTGATCCCTTGAGGTTGGAGATGCCAGCGATGAGAACCTGCTCGCCTTCCCTGGTGAATACCTCGGTTTCCACCCCATCCTGGCCCATAAGCTTTATTCCCAGAAAATCGAATATCTTGGCAGCAGGATAGTCTGTTCTCTTGGGCCTGTCATGATCGCCCATTATGAGGTACATTGGAATGCCAGCATCCCTCATCTTGAGGGCAGTTTCCTTGAATTCCGTCAGTGCACGGTTGCTGGGGCTCCAGGTGTCAAAAAGGTCACCGGAATGCACTATGAAATCAGCCTTTTCCCTTATGGCGATGTCGATTCCCTCACGGAATGCATCGTAGAAGTCCTGCTCCCTGTCGTCCCGCATATACTGCCTGCTTCCCAAATGGGTATCCGAGATGTGCAGGAATTTTACCATTTCAATCACCAAGTATCCTGGATATTCTCTTCAGGTCCCCTGAAGCGCTGTTCTTTTCCTCCCTGAGCTTCTTGGCTTCCTTGAGGAGGGAAACTACATCTATGTCGCCGCCACCCTCCTGGCTTTCCCTGCCCCTGATCTTGACGTTGACCGGGACCTTGACGAACTGCCCGACAAGTATGGCCTCTCCCACGTTCAGGGACGGCAGGTCATCTATGACTGCCTGGCTTATGCTCTCGCCGCTCTCCAGGACTGCCTTCTGGTCCAGTGGGTTGGTGATCCTAAGGATGATCTCCGAATTGCACTGGCTCAGCACATCCTGGTCTATCTTTCCCGGCCTCTGGGTTATGACTACAAGGAAGATGCCGAACTTCCTGCCTTCTGAAGCCACCTTCTTGATCATCTGGGAAATCTGGGTGCTGGACGCAGGGGGGACAAAATTGTGCGCTTCCTCAATGAATATGAAAACGGGGAACCTGTACTGTGAACTGATCTTTGACTCGTAAATCTCGTTTATAACCCTGTATGAAAAGTAATTTGCAAGGAACTGGTCCATGCCTGACAGGTCAAGTATGGACATTATGCCTGGCTGGGCATAGTCCGCGAGCCCGGTTGTCCTCTCGCCGAATATGGACTTCACCTTGCTGAGCAGCCTGAGCCTCCCTGCTATCTTGTGATAATCTTCTGGAGGGTCGAGAGATTCCGCTGACCTGATGAAATCCTCAAAGTCCTTCTTCCCATGCATCCCCTTGACGGACATCTCCACCGATTTCCTCAGATTGGTCCAGGATTCCTTTATTCCCATGATCTCAGAGATGTCGTCCGACTCCAGGTCGCCAAACCTCAGGGAAAACTCGTTCACAATTCCCTGCTGGAATGAGTCATATCTTCCAGTGCTGAGGGCAGTCCTGAACACCTTGATGGTGCTGCTGTAGAAATTGCTCTTTTCGGATTTCCTCATGAGCACGTAATCAGCGTGGGGATCAAGCACAATTATGGAGGCCCCTTTCTTCAGGAGTTCCTCCATTAAGACACCGGCTGTGTGGCTCTTTCCTGCCCCTGTTTGCGCCACGATGGCCACATGCCTGCGCAATCCGCTGACGCTGAGTGAAACCTTCACATCAGGCCTGTCTGCAAGCGAGCCGATATCAAGGGATTCGTCATCGTTGAAGCGGAATATGTTTTCCAGCATATCAGCAGGGGCCCTCTGGACTCTGGTTCCCGGCCTGATGAGGTTCCTTGAGAGCTCAAGGTCGCTCCCGTTGACGTTCCCCAGGGCTCTTGCGACGCATATGTTCACTGAATAATTCAGATCGCTTTCCACATACCTGTTCACGCTCTCATAATCCATGCTGTCGTTGAGGAGCTCGCTCTTTGATATGATGCGCTCCACCCTTCCCAGGACCCTGTGGCCATCAATGTCCATGTAGACATACTCCCACTTCTTCAGCCTGGTGTTGTCCGAAAGCACGAACCTGAAAATGTCCGAGGTGTTGTCTCCCACCACATAACCGAGATCAGATTCTGAGTCTTGCACGCCTTTCACCTCTCGTTTCATAGAAATTAATCCCTATCTCCTTCTCAAAAGCCTTCATGTAGATATTCTCCACCTCCTTGCTGTGGAACTTGACCAGCCTGTCGACGTCGGCAAGCCATATATTGTAAGTCTTGAGGTCGCCATACCCCCAGTACATGAGGTTCAGTATGTCTTCCCTGAACGACCCCCGTTCGATTGTGCCAGGCACAGGGTCCTTCATGGACATGAACACATCAACCTTCAAAGGCAGGTCATTCAATCTTGGTACAATGTGTGAAGTCAGCAGAGGAAACATCTCTTCACCATTGGCCCACATCTTCTTTACCGGTTGAAGCAGCGGTGCCGTGTAACCCTCAGATGTGGCGAGTGATTTTACCAGGAAGTGGTCATTGGAAAGTATCTTCTCCTCATCGTCGATCAATTTTGCATCAGCCTTTTCCCTCTTGAGGAGCGTTATGAGATACCGCCTGAAAACAGATGTTTCGGAGCTCTTTGCCATGAAGATGACAGGTACCCCCTTTTCGGAAGACATCTCAAGCATCCTGCCCAGAACTGAAAGGTATTCCCTGTTGAAGTCGTTGAATCCCTCCACCTCAAGGTGCTTGAATTTCCTGAATAGCCTTCCCCCAAGTGAGCCATCGACAAGTATGTAGTCAGGGTCCTCTTCCTTGAGCATCTCAATGATGCTCAGGTGTTCACTGTGCTCCATGAGCATTATCGTGAACCGCTGTAGATCATCCCTGGAAACGGAAATGACCCGCGGTATGAAGCTTGTATAGATCCGCCTGCCAATTACTGTGTATGCCCTGATCAGTATGAGCTTCTTCCCGTTGTAGAGTTCCCTTATGAACTCAGTGCTGTCGGTAGACGAAACCTTTGCCCTTACAGGTGTGGATTCAGGTTTAGGGAGATAGTTCTCCGTGAAAACCCTGTCATAGAGTTTTCTCCTCCATGAATCCCTTGACATCTCCAGGTCATTCTTGATCTTCTCCCGGTTTTCCCTTAGAAAATCAACAAAGAGTCCGAAGGTGTCTTTCATACTTTAGGAAAAGAACGGGCATCTTATTAAACCATTTATGTCCGGCCTGCAAATGAGAAAACAGAGTCTATGGCAATCTCGGGGGGCTTATTGGAATGACTGTGAAGGTCAGCACAAACATCAGCAGCCCGATAAGGCCGAATGCGACCTGCCTCCCCCTTATGGGGCTGTAATCATCAAGTGCTGGCGGATGGTTGAGTCCCATGAAAACCACGAATATTGCAAGCAGCCACCACCCGTTGTAATAATAGCCCACAACAAACAGGAAAGCAACAAAGATGTAATCAACAATGGATGCACGCTTCCCCAGAAGCCCCCTTGCCACATGCCCTCCATCAAGCTGACCAACTGGAATGAGGTTCATTGCGGTTGCAAACATGCCCACCCAGACTGCAAGAACCATGGGAAAAACAGGCTGGGACGATGACGTTATGGGGATGTGAAGCAGGTTGTAGATGATTGGATAATTGATCAGAAGATTTGGGTGGCTGTTTGGGATGGGGACATACATGTGGCTGAGGTATGAGGCGAGAAACAGCAAGGGCAATGCGGTGAGGAACCCGAACAGCGGCCCTGCGATGCCGATTTCCACCATTGCCCTCCGGTTAGGCACCGGGTCCCTCAGGGAGATAAAAGCGCCAAATGTGCCAATCATGACAGGAAATGGTATAAAAAAGGGAAGAGAGGCCTTGACCTTGTGCCTCTTTGCTACAATATAGTGCCCGGTTTCATGAATTCCCAGAATCAGCATAAGCGGAAGGGAGAAGAAAAGGAACCCATACAGCAGGCTGGTCCACAGGCTGGCTCCGGTGACCGTGAAGTAGGCCGCGTAAGTTGAACCCACGTATATGGTGGAAAGGAGCGTAAGGACCAACATCGCAAGGTTCACATAGTTTCCGTAGTATTTGGCCGGCGGCCTTCTTGAGACTTCCAGGTAATGTTCCCCGTTCTGTGATAGAAAGGGGATGTAGCCTTTGGGAACCAGTTCAAGGCGAATCTGGTCAAACGATTCAAAAAGGTTGGGATTGTCACTGTTGAAATAGAAAAAGCGCACACTCAATGGATTTACCTGAATGTCATAGGTGTTCAGCTTGCTGTTCACTACGCCTACAACATACTGAAGGTCATCGCTCTGGACCCTGGTTTGCTCGAAATCCTGCTCCATTGTGCACTCCTGAGAGTAAACTTTTCCCCATTCTAACGGGAGCTATTCACGTTTCATAGTTCCACTGACCCATGGGGAGTTTTTCGTCTGTCGCTGATCGGGAGTTCACAGCCTGGTGGCCCACCAGATGCTTAACCCGAGGCCCATGACTAAACGAGTTCTAGTCCCATGTCGTCATATGTGTTCATGAATCGCACATACTATTGTTTGGGACGAACTACATATTTAATTCAAGTAATAAGTGTTTGCGCTTGGGCATAATACATAATATATATCTGCGGGACGGATGTGGAGGCGCTCCGTGTTAGAATCGAAGCGAATAAATTTTCACATTTGGCCATTTGCTTCCAGGCCTGATGCCAGTGATCACTGCTTTGTCGTTTCCCCTTCTATCTCGTCCTGAGCCTTCTTAATGTAAGCTCCCCCCTCCTTCACGAGGTACCCAAGGATGGGGCCGAAGGCGAAAGCGATGATTGTTGCAAGAAGAATGAATGAATAGTATGCCCAGAGTGACGTGAACATAGTGACCGCGGCGGTTGTCGGCGGAAATGGTGCCCCGTTTGTGGTCGTGACCATGGCTATGTAGTAGAAGGAATTCACGAAAGTCCAGTTCTCAGAGAAATGGATGATTGCAGTTGCCGCCAGAATTGAAACAATGAATATGAACAGGGTGAAAAGAACCCGGTCAGATAGCGGGGAAAGCGGGTGTTCCCTGTTTAGAATCTCGAAAGAGGGCATTTTGCTTGCCATTTGAGAGAAATTATTACGGGCGTATTTTAATATTGGTCGTTCCAAGTTTTTCCTGCGGGAAAATAATAATACAAGCATGTATTCTTGAACCTTGCAGGGCTTGTAGTCTAGCGGTTATGACGTCGCTCTCACACAGCGGAGGTCACCGGTTCAAATCCGGTCAAGCCCACTTACTGTCCCATTCCTGTTGAACCCGGGGAAAAGGGCAGACCCGTGAGGAAACGGGCATCTCTGCCATGCAAAAAGAATAATATCCAATCATTCCCTATTAATTTCAGGCACTGCATGTTAAGGGAAAAATTTGTTCATTTTTTTGGCCATTGGGCGTCAATTCTTGGCTCTGTTGCTTTCCTGATAATCTCTGCCATCCTTCTGGGAGTCTCGGACCTCACAAGCGTGTGGGGCAGGGTGGTGGTGTTGAATGGGGCATTGCCCGTGACGGGCGGTGTGGGCCCGTTTTCTAAATTGCAGATTTACGCGGCTCATCCCTACAATGCATTTTTCCTGACCACCACCGTTGTGGCGCTTGCCCTGCTGATCATATCTCTTTGCTGCAGAAAATTCTCAGGCTATCCTGCACCCTGATCACCTTTTGTACAGGGTCAACCCATATTGCATTGAGAGTTGAAACAGGCCCATATTTGAGCGGCTTGATTGTTTTAATACAACCTTTTCACATAACCAACAGTGAACTTGAAGCATGCAGCGAAGACACCCATCCTGGTCCTGGCAATACTTGCAATAGTGGTATCCTCATCTGCGTTTGGGGTCACCCTGACCGGACAGGGTCATGCCGGTCACAGCCAACCACTGTCTGTACCGATGGCATACAGTGCCAACCACACGGCAAATTCAACCATTTCATACCGGATTGATGCCGGGAATTCAAGTGTTCTGAACCCCATCAAAAATACTTCCTGGACATCCACCGGCAGCACCATTGCTCAGGAGGTGGCCAACCTGAAGATACCTGATAAGGCAAAGATGCTCCCCAATTTCAATGCAGCCCCCAGAAAGTCCGGCAACGCCTATCTTCCATCATACACTTCCGGCCCTGCACCCATGGGAATTGGAAGTTACGGGGTCAGGAATGCCAGCGGCAACCTTGTTCCGTATAACTACAGCACAACAAGCTTTGAGGGCTCCATCACGGTGTACAACGAAAGCGAGCTTTCACTTGGAATCGCCTCACCGACTTCATATGGGATACAGCTCAATGCGGTGCTGAACAACGTGACACTGTTCGGGAACCGGTCTTTCCAGTACTGGACGCAGAATGTTGCATACTATACGGGATCAAATCACACCATCACGTTCATTGACAACATCTGGAACTTCACATCCTCCAGTTCCGTGATTAACGGAAGCGAGTTCTACAGCTACAACGGAACTGTTGTTCCAGGAGTTTTCTACTACACTGTTGGGCCTACGATTTCAGTCACCTTCCCCTTCACCCTCAACCTTTACCTGAACTCAACAAATATTGGGGGCAGGAATGCAGTGTTCTTCAATTACTCCCTGGCATCGGGCGGGAAGACCCATTCCTCTTCCTATGATGAAGTACAGTTCAATTCCACGGCTCTGGGAACGCACTCCGGGGCCCTGCCGGCGAATTATGAAGTGAGCGGCAACACCCTGACAGGAACAGGCTTCATTCCAATGGATGCAGAGTTAACCATAGGTGGCCCAGGCGGTGGCTCCAATGCGGTTTTCCAGAACATAAATGCCACCATGGCATTGAATTACAGGAATCCCCAGAATGCATACCAGGCTGTTGACTCTGCATACTCATCAGGCTCAGAAACAGGTGAAACCAGCACAGGGATCAGCGAGTCATATTCCGGAACCACTGCCTACCTGAATTCCGGCCCAACATATGTCAGCCCCCTCTGGAACATCAGTGGCCCACAGAAATATTACACCCTCTCGGGAAGCGTGGCCCCAAGCAATGCATTCGTGTTCATCAACAATGGAACTGCGTATGACAATTCAACAACCCAGTGGGCCCCAATGGGCACTGATGGCCAATTCAGCTTCATTCTTCCAGGAGGCAATTACTCCATGGAGGTTTACATGAGCTACCATGACCCATTATTCTTCCACATTGACCTGAACAGCAACATGTCCCTTTCACCGATCGTGCTCACCTCCAACCTGTCGGAAGGTGTTTATGCCCCTCTTTATGCTTTCAACAACAACCAGCTTTCCAATCTAAGCATATCTGGCTCCGGAACTGCCAACAGCCCCTACCTGATTCCAGGGCCCCTTTACCTGTCGGGTCAGGGATATGCTTTTCCATCCGGTAGCCTGAACACCGCCTTTTCACAGTTCAACGACTACCTGTTCTCCACCTTCAATGGGATCCTTGTTTCCGGGACTACGGACTACGCCATGTTTGACGGTTTCCAGTACAGTTCAGGCAGCCCGGCCTTCAGCGTCGCCTATCCTGCCAGGTACCTGGGAATGCTGACTGACTACTTTGGCGTGACTTCAGGGAACCAGCTGAACCTTGTTTTCTACGACTCCTCCCATATCATCCTTAACGACAGCGTGGTGTCGGGATGGTTCAGCGCAGTGACATACACCGGCCTGAACCAGTACAACATCCCCATTGTGGGCTCACTGCTTCTCTGGAATACAACAGGATCCCTGATTGAGCACAACACCTTCCTCAGTGATGGTTCTGGCGCATTCATTTATGGCCCTCAATCAGAGGATCTGGGAAATGTGATCTGGAACAACACGTTTGGCAACGGGAATGCAATTCCTGCCGGGGCCTTCTTTGGCGGGGCCCCGATTGGCCTCACGGTGGCAGGAAGCGGGAACACCGTGTACAACAACGCATTCAACTCGATCATACCTGTGGTGAGCATCAGCGGTAAGAACGCAGACATTTACACAGGGAACAATGCCACATACACCAATCATTTCAACATAACAAGAACCTCTTCGGCCACGGTGAATGTCTTCGACGGAATATCCCTCAGTGGAAGCATAATGGGGCTTTCATATCAGGCAGGGAACTACTACTACAATTACTTTGGAAACGGTGCCCAGCCATACAACGGAACAGGCGTTGGGTTTGCATTCGGCGGGGAAGGTGACCTCAACGGGAGCATTAGCTACACTTATGATTATGCCCCACTGGTGAAATACGGGTACACTGCGAATATTTCGGCTTCTGGCATCCCTGCCGGTTTCACAACATACTTCGACATCAACAACGGCATATACACGGTGGACCCGCAATCCACAACGACACTGTATCTGCCCAATGGCTCCTATTACCTGCTTGGATTCATCCTCTACAACAAGCAGGTTGAATACTATCCCACCACAACCCTGGGGACCAGGAACCTGACCACGGGCTATTTCGCTGTTTCGGGACTCATATCAGACATGACTCTCAACTATTCCACAATGTACAATCTCACAGTAAACGAGACAGGGCTGCCCGGAGGCACTGTATGGGGATTCTCCGTACCTGGTGCCGGCATAGGGTACACCCTCACCAATGATTCACAGTTCCTTTATGTCCTTGCGGGAACCTATGACATCTTTCCCCAGGCAGTAACAGGATACTATGCCACCCCCTATACGGTGAATGTGCAGGGTGCGACACTTGTGACCATTACCTACGCCAATGTCTCGGCAACACTGAATGCCACAGGCTACACTGCGACATTCAGGGAAACGGGGCTGCCCGCTGGCACCACGTGGGGGCTGGTGATACAGGGCCACCTGTATGATACTGCCAATGCCTCAATGACTTTCATAGACATCCCAGCAGGCACTTACCAGTACAGTGTTGCGGGGGTATCCGGGTACAGCAGCATCAGTTCCGGGAGCTTCACTGCAGGTCTCCAGAATACAACCATATACATCACGTTCGTCAGCAACAGCGGAACCAGCTTGAAGCTGCTCTATGCAGCCATGGGTGCCATTGCCGGCTTTGTCATTGGAGGCGCAATAATGTATTCAAGATACAGGAAGAATCCCTGAACAGTGCAGCACCACACGTGAGGTTTTGCGTTCAAGTTATTTCTGGCACAGTCACCGTGACCGGAATGAAATGAGCATCGGGGAACTCCCATTGGCATGCCCAAATGCTGAAAACGTTGATCCTGAGGAAAATGAGAAAAATTGGTGTTGTTTTGACAACACCGGGTGATTCATGGCACCGGTTCAGTCTGATTGAGCTGAAGAGCTGCCATCCTCAGGAGACTTGACCAGCCCGAGTTCCCGGGCATCCCTCATTGACCTTATGTAGCCGTATATTCCAAGCAGGACAACCACAATGACCACCATGAAGAATCCCAGCCCCAGAGAGTCCAGGTTGTGTATCTTGATGCCGGTGGATATGCTGAGCGTGTCTATGTTGGGGAACAAGAGCACCATTGCGCCTGCAACGAAGAATGCCAGGCCTCCGTAGGTCAGCACGTATCTCGTGATGCCGCTTGAAACCACCTGTATTCCCTTGGCCGTGAGGTTCTTGCTTCTTGTGAGCCAGGAACCGAATCCCGCTCCAAGTATTATCTGCATTGTCATTGTGCCAAGGCCGAACAGCAGGCCCGGCAGGAATCCCAGGTATGGCGAAGGCATTGACGGTGCAAGGACTGTGTATATGATGAGGGCAAAGGCGCCGAAGCCAAATCCTGCAATGAGCCCATGCCCGAATGCAAGCTTCAGTGGTATTGGCCTGCCCCCCTCATCAATAACCGGGTTGGCCATGTGGGTGAGTTCCTGTTCCTCCTTGTCCTCCTTGTGCCTGTGTATGCCGAACCAGCTGTAAAGGCGCTTCTCCATCCCATGGTAATGCGCAACGTGCCCCCTCCGGCTTATGTATATTCCCGCAAATGCCATCCCTATTCCAACAACCATGTAGCTTATGCCGTCCACAGATGCAGCCATGAAGATACCAGCAAGGGCAAGATAGGCGATCTCTGACATGATGGCCCTCTGCAGCGTGAAGCCGCTGGAGAAGGTCATTCCTGCTTTCATTCCCTTCCTCGAACTGTAGCTTCCAACAGCGTATGAGAATGTTATTGGCCATGTGTGCTCATCTGGAGTTATGCCGTGCACTATTCCCAGCAGGTAGGACGTGAGCAACACAACCATGAATCCTGTGTCGGATGGGTTCCAGAGGTTTATGCCGAACATCTCAGGCCTCCACTATGGGCTTGCCGTGAGGGCAGGAGCGTGGGTTGTCGATCCTCTTGAGAACAAGCCTGGCACTTTCAGGGGGAATCAGGAAATCTATATCGCCTGCATCCTGGCAGGCGTCCTTCTTGGGAACCCCGCTCTGGCAGAAAAGCGATTCAAATGTCCTGTGGACGAGAAGTATCTTCTTTGCAAGTTCATCCCCAATGGGAGTGAGTACAACCATGCCGTCCCTGGATTCAACATAACCCTTCATCCTAAGGCGTTTCACGATATTCAAGGCTGTGGGTGGCTTCACGTTGAGGCTATCTGCAACCTGATGGAGCCTCATGGGAAATTCACTGTCGGCTTCCTCCTTGAGGTAAACCAGGCAGTCCCTTTCACGCTTTGTAACTAAATTAGTAAGACTAACCACGCATTAGCATACTACTAACGTTATTAAACCTTATTGTAAAATCCTCATGCCGATCTGGACAGGAATTCATGGGACGCTCTGAAGTTGCCTGAATTGTTGATTCAACAGTTCAAGGTCAAGTAAAATAAGGATGAGGCATTCTTGGAACAATGCCGGATCAGCATGAAGCATTTGACAACTCCAGCCACCTGGACTTCTCCAACATAGATGCGGTTCTAATAGACCTCGATGACACACTGATTGAATACAGGGAATCCTGCATTGCCGGGCTGGCAAATGTCAGCAGAGCAATGCCAGAGCTGGCAGATGTTGATTTGGCTTCACTTGAACATGACTTCAGGCTGATTCTCAGAGACAACCTGCCCTATCTCCTGGACAGAAAACTCACACTGGGCCAGGAGAGAAGGCTGAGGATAAAGACCCTTCTTTCCAGGCACGGAATGAATGTGAATGATGAGCTCCTTGAGAAAATCGACAGGGATTTTCAGGATGGTTTCATAAACTCCAGAAATGTGATTGAGGGTGCAGAGAACCTCCTGAAGTTCTGCAAGGTCAGGGGCATCAAAGTTGCGGTGGTGACCAATGGTGAAGAGGGCATGCAGAGGGCTGCCCTGAAAAAATTTTCACTTGACAGTTACGTGGATTACCTGGTGACTCCTGCTTCTTCAGCTGAGATCAAGCCCAGCGGGGATATCTTCCGAAGGGCCCTTTCACTCACTGGCGCAGACCCCAGCCGGACCCTGATGATAGGCGACACATACCAGCGTGACATAGTGGGTGCACTTGATTCCGGGATCAAGCCAGTGTGGCTCAATAGAATGGGAGACAGGATGCCCGAAGACCAAAGGGTTGTGATGGTAAGGTCCCTCAGGGAACTTCCCATCAATGAACAGGGGGATGGGCATACTGTCAGTTGATCTCGGCAGTGAAAAGCTTGAGAGGCTGATCTCTGCAAACCGCCTGGAGGAAGGGATGCCATTGGTTCGTCCCGCCTATGGAGAAGGCTCAATAGCAGACATCCCTGGGTACGTTAAGGGCTCACTCGGGATTTCCCCCAGGAGAAACCTCCCCGATATGATGAAATCCTCCATGGAGGAGGTTGACCACATGGTCTTCTTCCTCCTGGACGGCTTCGGCCACAGCACCATAAAGTACCTTCTTGAAAACTACGGCGCCGGGAACACAGAAAGATTCCTGAAGGAGAGCGATTATACGCCTGTCACAAGCGTATTTCCTTCCACAACTTCAACCGCAACAGTCACCTACCAGACTGACCTGCATCCAATAGAGCACGGCATAATAGGCTATATTTCCTATCTTTCAGAACTTGGGACCATGGGAAACATGATAACCCTAGACCCGCTTGGGATGCCGGGACGCTCTTTGCTGGATGGGGGATGGAGTGTCCCGTCCATCGACGAGAGTGGAACAATTTATCACGAGCTGGAATCCAACCGAATTTCAGCCCATCTTTACCTTCCCAATGCAATAAAGAACAGCGGCATGACCAGAATTACCGGCAGGGGCTCAATCCTGAACCCATATTTCACCCTGTCACAGATGATGACCAAGTTGAGGAGAAACCTGGAAAACACTGGCAGAAAGACTTTCCATTACTGCTATATCTCCAGTGTTGACACATTGTCGCACAAGGTGGGCCCATATACAGAAGACACCGCAATGAACGTGGAATCCATCTTCCACCTGATAAATGAGCAATTCATCAACCGGGCAAGGCCGGAAGGGAGAATGGGGATAGCCATCTCCGCTGACCACGGGCATACGGTGATTCCACACCAAAATGTGTCTGATGTTAGGGATGATGTAGCGCTGTCTGGCATGTTGAGAACCCCGGTTGGCGGCGATTTCAGGGCCCCGATCCTGAGGATAATTGAGGGAAAGGCTGACCAGGCAATGGAACATCTGGAGCATGCCTACGGAGAAGACTACCTCATAAAGACTGGCAGGGATGTCATCGCGGGAGGCATTTATGGCAAGGGAACTGTTTCACCTGAGAACTCCGACAGGTTCGGGGATATAGTTATGTTCCCAAAGGGAAATGCAGGCATGTTTGATTCCGCCCTTGGTGCACTGGACCCCAGAATGAGGGGATTTGACATGATTGGAATGCATGGGGGTCTCAGCCAGGAAGAAATGATAGTGCCCTTCATGACCAGGTATATGAACAGCAAAAAATAGAAGGGCATCTTGGATGATTTTACTGCAGGTGTGCCTCAAGAAGCCATAGGTGCTTGTCCGCAGTGCGGGATATTTCAGTGTAGAGATCCGACGTGGACTGGTCACCCAATTCCGCGGTGCTGTCTATCATTTCCCGCACCCTCCTTGCGTACAGGGAATATGCCTTTACAAGTTCCCTGACATGGTCCATGCCATCAGAGGTCTGGCACTGGTATTCGGGCAGATATGAGTTCTTGGCAGCCATCCTGGCTGTTCCCATGGCGTATCCTCCCAGGGCTGTTGCCCTTTCCGCGATGGTGTCCACAAATTCCTGGATTCCTTCTGCCAGCTCATCAAACAGAATGTGCAGCTGGTGGAAGTTCACGCCCTTCACATTCCAGTGAGCCTGCTTTATCTGGGTGTACAGGTCAGACGTAGCAGCCAGGTCAACGTTGAGTATATCGATGATGTCTTTCCTGGATTTCTTTGGAATGTCAATGCTTGTCTGGAAGTTTATTTCCTTCTGGGATTTTTCTTTGTTTGCCATACTGAAAATAACCGGGAAGGGTAGTTAAGCGTTATATACAACATGTAACAACAGTTTTCAGGTGGCCCATTCAGAGAAGGTGGTTAATGCCCCATGATATGCTGCCCCCCATTGCAAAAGCATCTATCTATGTAATCAACATAACCAACAAGTGGAAAAAATGCAGAAAGCACTGTTCTATATCACTGCTGGTGAAAGCGAGAGAGATCGTGCCATAATGGGCCTGAATGTTGCAAGGAGGTCATTTGAGTTCAAACGTTTTGCAGACGTCAAGGTGATCCTGCAGGGGCCCAGTGAAAAACTCCTTATCGATGAGGATGAGGAGGTCAGGAAGAATGTCAAATACCTCATAACCAACAACCTCATAGACTCGGCATGCAGTTTCATGGCCAAGAAACTGAATATCGAGGAGCCCATCACAAAAATGGGCGTGGAACTGAAACCTTCAGGCGAAAGGCTGGCTGCCTACGTAAACGAAGGGTATGTCCCAATAACCTTCTGATCGGGCCAGAGGGGACTCACAGCCAGTTTGCACCTATACCGCCTAGAGCTGCCTCAACAGGACGTCTGCGGCAACCCCGAGCGGCTCCCACGCAGGGGAAAATGGAGGCGAATATGAGTAATCGATCCTGGTGAGGTCCTCCACCCTCAGCTTGCTGTACAGGGCGGCTGCAATGACATCCAGCCTTTTGGCCACACCTTCCTTTCCAACAAGCATCCCGCCCAGGAGCCTGTGGGTGTTTTCATCTGCGACCAGCTTGATCTTGAGTGCGGCTGCCCCGGGGTAATATGAAGCCCTGGAAGTGGCGAGTATTGAGGCGGACACGGGCCTGAACTTGTTGAGTTTTGCCTGCTTTTCGTCTAGTCCTGTCCTGCCGATCTCCAGGTCAAACAGCTTGACAACCTCTGTCCCTGCTGTTCCAGCATAGGTGGATCTCCTTCCTGCTGCATTCTCGCCTGCAATCCTGCCGTTCCTGTTTGAGCCCGTGGCCAGCGGGAAGTAGGTCTCCCTGCCCGTAACAATATTTGTTGTAGTGGCAACGTCGCCCGCCGCAAACACCTGGGGTGCACTTGTCTGCATCCTTTCATTTACGACTATGGCTCCGGACTTCGCAGTCCTGATTCCCGCCCTGGCGGCAAACTCGCTGTTTGGAATCACGCCTGTGGCGACAAACACTGCGTCCGTTTCCAGCTTCTCCTTTCCGGCCTTGAGGGAAGTAATTGCACCCTTGCTCTCAGCAACGCCTTCAACAGGAGAATTAAGGAGAAGCCTCACCCTGTTTCTTTCCAGTTCCTGAGTGATCATGTGGGCGAATTCCTCATCGTAGCCCCTGAGGATATGGTCCGACCTCTGCACCACGGTAACATCCTTTCCCATATGGGTGAGTGACTCGGCGATCTCCATTCCAACATATCCGGCACCCACAACAGCAATCCTCTGGAAGTCTGCCATTGCCTCCTCCAGCGGAAGGAGGTCATCGATATGGCGAAGGGTGAAAACATTGGATTTTCCCCGGAAGATTTCTGGAACGCTTGGCCTTGCCCCGGTTGCGATTATGAGCCGGTTGTACTGGTCCGTGAAAGTTTCTCCATTCCTGTTCACCACCACTTCCTTCTTGGAGGTGTCAAGGTTTTCCACCCTGCTCTCCAGCTGGACGTCGATCTTCCTTTCCGTTATGAATTTGGAAACCGGATAGTGGATGAGATCGTTGAAATCCCTGATGTCTCCGCTGAGGTAGAATGGCATTCCACAGGCCGAGTATGAAACATGCTTTCCCGCCTCATACACCACCACTTCACTTTCCGGGGCGTACTTTCTGACCCTTGATGCTGCACTCATGCCCGCAGCGTCTCCGCCTACCACTATGACCCTCATGTTGTTCCCGGTACATGTTAGAGGATTCACGTATTTATGCAATGCCCGTGTGGCGCATTTCAGCGTCCCGGGTCTGTTCTGGCGTTCATAAAAGGAAAAGCATTTAAATTAATCTCAGGGCTACATAAAAGGCTGGAATCAAATGGAGGAGGGAAAGAAGGAGAACTTTCTGACGGTGCTGGTTTCCAATATAATCAGGATCTTCAAGTTCGGCCTGGTGGGAATCTGCACTTTCGGGATAGAGGAGACGGTCATATTCATAGGCTTCACCCTCTACGGCTATGCCCATTACGCCCTTCCCATCAATGCCGTATCCATTGTGTCCAGCGTTACAGTGAGCTTCCTCTTCAATGAGAACTGGACAGTGAGGCACGAGGGTTTTCATGGGGGTGAAATACTTGGGCTTCTATGGAGATGGCTGAAATTCCAGGGGGTCTACGTTGCGGGAAGCCTTCTTGGCCTTTATGTGCAGCTGACGGTCTATTACCATTACGGAATCCACCCTGTGTTTGCCAACATGCTGGGTGCTCTTGCAGGGTACCCCCTGAACTACTTCTCTACGATGATATTTGTCTGGAAGATAAAATTCTGGAAGCCCCCGAAATACACCGACGGAAAGCCATGACCCCTATGCTTTCCCCCTGGTTCCGGAACCGCTGAGAAACCATTTCATTGACTCGTCAAGCTCCTCCTTGAGCTCATAGTACCTGGACTGGTTGATCTCGCCGGAGATGAGCTTCAGGTCTATTGCCTTGAGCTGGTTCCCGTAATCCTCCATTCCCTGTTTACGGTAGTCCTCAATGAAAGATGGAAGCGAATTGTAGAAATATGTGCCGGTGGGGGAGAGCTTGAATTCCACCCTGGGCCGCCTTCCCCCAGTCACCCAGATCTTCTCCAGCGCCCCATAGGCGAGCATTTCCTTGATGTGCTTGTCCACGGCCTGCCTGGTTATGCCAAGTTTCTCCGCTATTTCATCCGGAGACATGGGCCTCTCGAGCATGGCTGAGAGGGTCAACTTCGTTTCAGAAGTGAGCCTATGCACAATTTCATCCATTGCTGAACAAGCATTATTGGGAATTTGAACTTTTTGGTTGTTTTTATGAACCCATATTTTGCATGACTCAATTTCCTGTTTGATGCATTTAAATAATTTCTTCAAAATAATTATAAATATCCTGGCAGGATAAACAGTTGATAGCAATGGAAGACAAGTACATTGAAGAATTGAAGAAGAAGCTGGAAAGCGGGGAAATCAGCCAGGAGCTCTTTGACGAGATAGCCAGGAGATGGGATTCAGGCAGTGGGGACAAAGCAGATGACCAGGATGATGAAACGGCCGATTCCGAAACAAGAAAGGGTACCACCAAGATATCCGGGTCCGGGCACCTGTCCAGTGTCACATCCGAGTACCTGAGAATATCTGGCTCAGGCAATGTTTCAGGCAAGGTCAACGTGGACAATATGTCGGTTTCCGGCAGCGCAAAAATTGAGGATGACATATTCGTGGCGCAGTCCCTTGAGGCATCAGGATCTCTCAGAGCCGCAAAGGGGATAGAAGCAGAGACAATTGAGGCATCAGGCTCATTGAGGGCTGGAAGCATCAAGGCTGGAACCATCGACACTTCAGGTTCGCTGAGGGTTGAAACGGACATTGTTGCGAGGGAACTTGACAGCTCCGGTTCATGCCAGGCATCAAGCATCACCATAGATCAGCTGGACAGTTCTGGTTCAATTGAGGCGGAAACCATCAAAGGCAAGGATATAGAAATATCCGGTTCCATCAGGGCAGGAACCGTTGAATGTGAAACGTTCAGCATGTCCATAGACGGAGTTTCCCACAGGAACTCGATAGGGAAGCTCGATGCCAAGGAAGTGAAGATCGCATCAAGAAGGAGATTTTTCAAGAGCACCGTTGATATTGACGAGATCAGCTGCAGGGAGGGCTACCTGGAATCTGTCAAGGCAAAAAAGGTCATTGCGGATGAGGTTGTTGTGGGGGACGGTTGTGTCATTGACTATGTGGAGGCCAGGGTCATAAAGACATCGGGAGACGCAGTGATAAAAGAAAAAAAAGTGTTGTGAGAATCAATGGCTCAGTTCTGCCATTGATTCTGCCTCTTCAAGGCCTTTCTCGAAGGCCTTGAGGTTTATGTCCAGGGCCCTTCCCCTGAATGTTATGCCGATCTGCTCCCTCACTTTTTCCCTGTCAAGGGGGAGCCATCCCAGGCCCATGATGAAACCAAGCAGGGCAGTGTTTGCCGTCTTTGAGTTTCCAAGGCTGTTTGCAATCGCAAGTGCATCAATGGACCTCACCTCGAAATTCTCGGAGAGTTCCGAAATGACATGTTCTACATCAGGGTATTCCTGGTGGTGGATGCTGAGTGAGACTGGAACAAGCTTTTCCCTGCTCAGTACAAGCCTGGAGCCTTTTGCTGCCCTTGATACCGCCCTTCTGGCCTCAATGGGTTCAGTGCCAATTGTGAGGTCCACTTCACCGGTGGGTATGATGGGGGCGTGGAAATTCCCAATCCTGACATCAACCGAAACAGCACCGCCTCTCTGAGCAAGCCCATGGATCTCTGACATCACTGCCTTTTCGCCCTGAAGGATTGCAGCCTGTGAAATGAGCAGCCCAAGGGTGACAACCCCCTGGCCTCCCACTCCAGCTATGACGATATTAGTTTGCATCTGGAATCACCTCTATGGCTCTGTATGGGCACACATACGGCTGTGTGCACACCCCGCATCCGTCGCACAGGACCGGGTCAATGACAGCTTTCCCATTCTCTATTGATATGGCAGGGCAAGCGAAATCCTCCACACACTTGAAGCATGATGCACACTTCTCCGTGATCACCTGTGCCTTTGGCAGGGGGCCCTCCTTCTTCATCCTGTTGTCCCTGAGAATTGCGCATTCCCTCTTGGCTATGACAACAGCCACCCCATCGTGCTTCAGCCCGCCCATTATGGCGGCCAGAGTTTCCTTGAGATCGTATGGGTCAACCGTCTTCACGTATTCAACTCCAAGGGATTCCACCACTTTTTGTATGGAAATGTTCCTTGCGTTCCCGGGTGCCAGGTTCAGCGGCGTGCCCGGGTTTGGCTGCCTTCCAGTCATTGCTGTGACATCATTGTCCATGATGACAACCAGCATCCTTGAGTTATTCTTCACGGCATTCACAAGCGGTGGGATTCCGGCATGGAAGAATGTTGAGTCGCCGATGAAGGATATTGGCATCTGGTCGGTTGATTTTGCAATTCCTATTGCGGCTCCAATGGACCCGCCCATCTCTATGAGGAGATCCGCCTCCTGGAATGGCTCATAGTTTCCCAGAGAGTAGCAACCGATGTCAGAAGAGTAAACAGGATCTATCCTGGCCATCTTCACGGCCCTCTTGACAGCGAAATAAGTTGCCCTGTGGGGGCATCCCGCACAGAGGACAGGGGCTCTTGAAGGGAGCTCCATCCTGTCTTCAAACAGGTTCTTTTCCCTGACCGTGTATCCCAGAATTGATGAGAGTGAAACTTCCAGAGTGTCGGGAGAGGTTTCATGGCTCATTGGAACCAGTCCATCCATTTTTCCCCGCACATTTACACCCGGCATCTTCATCTGGACAAGGTTCCTGACATCGGATTCGATTATGGGGTCAACCTCCTCCACAACAATCACGGTCCTGTGCCTGCTGAGGAAGTCAAGGACAAGCTCTTCCGGAATGGGGTTGGTGAGTCCCAGTTTCAGGATCTCGGGATTTGCCCCGTTCTTGTAGAGGACATCCTTCGTTACATTGTATGCCTCCCCTGATGTGATTATTCCAATATCGGATTTGCTGTCTCCTTCCAGCCTGTTGAGTGGAGACCTGCTTCCCAGGTTTCTCACATTGTCCATCTTCTGAATCAGCTCATCCTTGTACCTGTACGCATTCACCGGGAGTGAGACATAGCTTCTTCCGCCCTTGTCAAGATGGCCTGCGTGGTCTATGCCCATTACCTCACCAAGTTCCACCTCAGCACGCATGTGGCTTATTCTGGTGGTGGTCCTGAACAGCACAGGTAGGTTCTCCATGGCGGAGAGCTTCACAGCTTCCAGGATGAAGTCCTTTGCCTCCTGCGGGTTGGAAGGCTCAATAACAGGTATGTGTGCAAGATGGCCGTAATGCCTGTTGTCCTGCTCATTCTGGGATGAAAACATGGAAGGGTCGTCTGCTGACATTATCACCATGGGCCCTTTCACGCCAGTGTATGAAATGCTCATAAGAACATCGGATGCGACGTTTAGGCCAACGTGCTTCATGAAAACAAATGACTTCAGGCCGGAGGCGGAAGCGGCAAAAGCGGTCTCCATGGCAACCTTTTCGTTGACGGAGAATTCAAATTTCAGCCCTGCCTTTCCGCCTATCTCGTACAGCACATCGCCCACTTCACTGGAGGGTGTGCCTGGATAGGTGGAGGCAACTGCAATGCCGGCTTCTATGACGCCCCTTGCTATGGCCTCATTTCCAAGCAGGAACAGCCTGTCTCCTGCTTTTCCAGTAATGAGGGGTTCGTAAGTTGTCATAATTATTACCTACTAATGATGTACAATAACCCATATCAAATATTACCCTGAAATCTAAGCGATGTCAATGAGTAGCAGAGGCTAGAAAATGCGAATTCCGTTTTAAAATAATACTATAAAGATATTTACTGTTTGGCCCTTATTTTTCAACCTCTTGGGGTAGCCGGGCATTTAAGGAAAGCTTGGCATCAACCGCAACCGCAGCCCTGTCCGAGACAATTATGGGATTTATGTCCATTGCTTCAATATGGTAATCCCCAGATGTGGCCAACCTGCTGATGTTCATGAGAAGCTCTGCGAACATTCCGCAGTCGATCTTCTGGCCCCTGAAGCCCTTGCAGAAAACCCCTGACTTTATGCCCTGGATCATGTCCATTGCATCTTCCTTTTCCAGAGGAAGTTTCCTGAAAACAACATCCTTGAAGAGTTCTGTGTAGATGCCCCCGGTCCCAAGCATCATGACCTTTCCGAACACCGGATCACTCAGGATCCCTGCAATGAACTCGACACCCGGTGGAGCCATTTCCTCGATCAGTATCTCTGAATCTGGAAACTTCTTCCTCATATCCCTGAATTCCTTCCTGAGTGCTGCAATGCCCTTAATGCCCACCTTCACTCCGCCAACATCAGACTTGTGGAGTATGTTTGGATCAGACACTTTCATCACAACGGGGAATTTCAGTCCCGGGTTGGCTGGCAGTTCTTTCAAGACCATTCCTGTGGGAGTTGTGACGCCGAATTTCCTCAGTATTGCCTTTGCCTGGAATTCCGAAACATTCTCACTCATGTTCCAGCCTCCTCCTGTAAATTTCATGCTGGTAAAGTGCCTTCATGGACCTCACTGTCCTCTCAACGGACGGATAGGCCGGAACCCCTGCCTTCTCAAATTCCCTGAGAAGGTCCTTGGCAAGGCGGTTCCCGATGACGCCCACCACCAGAGGCTTTTTGGACTCGGCCTTCTTCAGCGGCTCAATGATGCTCACGTCCACCTTGGGAGTCTGTGGAAGTGCATATGCAATTATTCCATCCACCTCGGGTGACCCTGTGAGGATATCCAGTATCTTTGCATATGATTCGGTGCTCCCATCGGCGGTCAGGTCTATGGGGTTGTGTACCGATGCAATTGGAAGCGCATTCTCCTTGAGCTTTGATATCTCTCTGTCAGAGAATTTTGAAAGAGTCAGCTTCGGGAGATCGTCCTCAATTGACAGCAGGTCCGCTGTCAGAACTCCCACGCCTCCTGCAGTTGTAATGACTGCAACCCTGTTTCCCTTCATGGGCAGAGCCTGGGCCAGAGCCTTCCCAAAATCCAGCAGTTCAGTCTCATTGTAGGCCCTTATGGCTCCAGCCTGCCTAAGGACCCCTTCAGTGACGCGGTCATCGGATGCCATGGCGCCCGTGTGGAACGACGCAGCAACTGACGCTGCCTCTGACCTGCCTGTCTTGAGCACTATGATTGGCGTCTTTGTGGTTATCTGCCTTATGGCATTGAAGAACTTCTCCCCGTCAGATATGCTTTCCAGGTACATCACAATTGATTTGGTCTTGGGATCCTCGTTGAACATTCTCAGGAGGTCCACTTCGGTGATGTCGGCCCTGTTTCCTATGTTCACGAATCCGGAAACCCCCGTGTCTGTTTCGGTGAGGGAATCCATGACAAGCAGCCCCAGAGCACCACTCTGTGAAATGAATGCTATGTCCCCAACACCAGGATAATAGATCCTGTCGCCCGGGGTTAGGGCCGTGTTCACCTTCGAATGGGGGAATATGACGCCCACAGTGTTTGGCCCAATGAGCCTGGTATCGGTACCCTCGATTGCCTTCTTGAGTTCAGATTCCAGAGATTTCCCTTCCTCTCCGGTTTCACCGAACCCCCCCGCAACTGCTATGACAAACTTCACTTTCTTCTTCACGCAGTCCGGAAGTATTTTCACGGTGACCTTTGCCGGCAGGGTTATGACAGCAACGTCAACCTGGCCCGGGACGGAACCAATGTCGGGATAGCACTCGAAGCCCATGATCTCGCTTGAGGTTGGGTTGACCGGATATATCTTTCCCTGGAAACCCTGGTTGACAAGATTGTCCATCACGGCATGGCCTATCTTAACAGGATCTGAAGAAGCTCCAATGACGGCAATTGATTTTGGGGAGAGTAATGCTTCAAACAAGGCTGATCAATGCAAGAGCAATGCGCAGAGTATTAAGTTTAAGCCTAATATTTTTAGAGAAAAATTATAGAAAAAAATACCTGGGGCAGAGATCAGCCTTTGATTTCCTCAACCCTGACGTCCCTCTTGCTGAGATAGGCCAGGATGTGGTCGAAGTACTCCTTCTCCTTCCCAATCCATTCCGTTGCATACACTCCCTTCTCCGGGGCAAGGCCTTCCAGGACTCCATCCGCGATTGCTGCAGCAGAATATCCCGTCATCCTGGCCATTGAGGTTGTGCCTGTCCTCACATCATAGTGGTCAATGCACTGGTACTGGGTCTTCTTCCCATCAAGGGCCTTCACTTTCAGAATGCTCATGTCCCTGTAGTCTCCTGCAAGGCTCCTGAATATCTCGTTTGATACCTTCCTGGGGGAACAGCCTTCCATTTCCCTGTCACTGAAGTACCCCATGTCCCTGAGGAACCTCATTTTGTCAAGGTGCCCGGCATACCTGTAAGTCTTTTCGATGACTGTGGCATCCCTGAAAGTCTCAAGGATTGTTGCGAGGCCATCGGAGTAGAAGGTGTCAAGTGTCCCCAAGCCTTCAAAGTCCTCATGCCCGATGGTCTCCAGCGGGTCAGCGGTTTTGACCTTTCCCTTTTCCAGGTATCTTGCCGGCCTGGTGTATTCATCGATCACGCTGCTGGCATTGAAGGTTGGGAAGTAGTTCATTGGCGGCATTGGCTTCTCCTGCAGCCCTCCCACCTCTATCTCCATGTCCATTGAATTCTCGGAATAGTACAGCCAGCCCGCCAGAATGTTTGAGAGGCCGGGCGCAAAGCCGGCATGCGGCACATAAAGGGCATTGTTCAGCTTTGCCAGTGAGTCAAGCTCGAATGGGTCATAATCGGTGAAGGAGATGTCCACCACCTTCTTGCCTTTCTTCAAGAGGTATTTCATTATGTCCAGTGCCACCTCTGAAGGGAGTGCCGTAACAACAATGTCCGCGGTCACAAGCCCCCTGTACTCGTTGAGTGGATCGCTGAAAGTCCTTATGCCCTCAACCGCTTCAAGAGGCTCAAGTGCCTTTGGGTTGCTGTCTATGACAGTGACATCATTCTTCCCTGAAAGATCACGGGCGATTGTTGATCCCATTCCGCCCGCTCCAATAACAACTATCATGCATGACCTAAGGCTTGTCTGCATTATAATTTTTTAAAAAAAAGGAAAAATAAGAAAGAATTGCTGAAAATTTGCAGGCCGAATCAATGGGCCTTTATTGCTGCCTCAACCTTCTTGGCAAGGTCTGGCGATATTGAGTTCATGTTGTGGGCTTCCCTGGCATGGGATGTTATATTCTTCATCAGTGAGTCCTTTGCATCAGATTTGGTTTCAAATCCGCAATCCATGCCAATATCCTTGCACCTGAAGCTGTAGGATGTCATTTTCTTACACCTCTGATGAATCATAAAGTGGCGGGTAATAACCGTTGCTTATAATTATTAAAGACTGTTCTCACAAATTCTTCCACTGGAATCTCGAGGTGGAAGTGCCCCCTATTCCCGCTTCCTGTGGCTGTCCCTGTCCACCCATTTCTCTCCCCATTCCTTCAGGTAAAAAAATGCGGATTCCAGCGCCTCACCCTTGGGGGTCAGGGAATATTTCACCCTGAATGGCCTTGTGCTTTCAACATCCCTGTTGATTATCTCGTGCTCCTCAAGATATTTCAGGGTTGAAGCCAGTGTCTTGGAGTTCACATCAGGTATGTTCTTCATGAGTTCATTGAAGCCCTGCTGGCCCTCAGACAGGTACCTGATGATTATGAGTTTCCACTCGCCCCCGATTTCCCTTATGGCGTTCACGATGGGGCATGATTCCTTGATAATGTCCTGGCTTGATCTTTCTAAAGTAACTTTACCTTGCGTCATCTTCTTACTCAATAGTTACATTAATTATTTAAATTTATCAACGCTACTGGATTGATGATGTGAAGTAACTTGCCATTGGTAAGCATTCACATCCCTGGAGTCAAGAAACAATGACAGAAAAGACATGGCAATTGGACAAGGCACATTCCTCAATGGAATTCAGTGTCAAGCACATGATGATATCAACAGTGAGGGGACACTTTGGCGACTTTGATGCGGAGATAAAGGGCGACATTGACAACATCTCGTCAATGCAGGCAAAGGTCACCATCGACGCTTCAAGCATAGACACATCCAACCAGGACAGGGACAAGCACCTCAGGTCAGATGACCTGTTCTCCAGCGAGAAGCACCCCAATATTGTGTTCCAGTCAAAGAAGGTGTCCGTCAACGGTGAAGACCTGGAAATCACAGGAGACCTGACCATAAGGGACGTCACCAAGGAAGTTGTGCTCAAGGGCGATTTTGGCGGAAAGATTGTTGACCCCTACGGAAACGAGAGGTTCGGCCTCACTGCTTCAACCACAGTAAACAGGCAGGATTTCGGCGTGAAGTGGAACATGATCCTTGAAGGCGGCGGACTCATGATTGGCGACAAGGTAACGCTCAACATTGCCATTGAGGCATTTGTCCCTGCCAGCTGATGCTCCGATAGAATACCTACGCAGTCGGCCCCTCAGTGGGGGCCACTGATTTTCCCCTCACTTTTTTTCTTACTGCGAGTGCAATTGCCAGTGCAACAAGAGAGATTATGAACACGGTTGCCTCAAACACTGGAACCCCCATGATTGATGAGTATGGGACCAGGCTGTCAACGAATCCGAATGGTATGGCCATGATCAGGTAGCGGAGCCTTCCGGTGGACACCGATGTAACCACAAGGAATCCCCATGAGAAATGGACAATCAGGGACGATAGCCTCTCGAGAACTGAATAGCCAATAATGGGAAGTGCCTGCAGGGTCCCGTAAAACAGCGCAGGGCTGGAGGCCATCAGCTGGCCGTGAACATACTGGGCAAGGGATTGCGGCCCGGAGGCTATGACGAAGTAGTTGGCGGTAAGGTTGATGAGCGCAATGCCGCCAACCAGGATGGCATTCTCCATGAAGGCCAGCGAAAGTCCGTAGGATTCGGCATTCCTCTGTTTCAAATGCCCCTTCCAGTGCCTTGCCACAAGATAGGCGCCTATGACTTCGAATACAGCAGTCTGGGACCCGAAATAAAGTGCGGTTGGTATGCTTGTGTACCCAAACAGGTTTTCCATCCATGGAAATGTGAAATACTGAAGGACGCTCTTCGCGGCTATGGCTGCAAAATATGAAAGCGCTGCGAGGAAGAACACCGCTGATGTAAGCCCCTTCTTCCTGTAAATGATGAGAAGGGCAAGGACGATTCCTATGGAGCTCAATGGCTCAAGAAAATAGACCGGATTTATGTTTGGAATGGCAACCATCCTTCCTCATCTCCTTTGGCGACATTATACCAGCGCCTGCACTTATTATAATTTCACGGCTTCACCATTATTTCTTCAGGAGTTCAAGCGCGGAGCCCAGAAGTATCTGTACTCCATCTGGAAGCGCCTCCTCATCCATGTCAAAAGTGGGGCTGTGCTGAGAGCTGGTTATTCCCTTCTTCTCGTTTCCAACTCCAAGGAAGTAGAAGGAGCCGGGAACCTCATGCAGGTAATATGCAAAGTCCTCCCCTCCCATGGCCGGATTGTCGTGCAGCACGTTTTCCTTCCCCAGTATGCGTTCTGCCACGCCATCAACAACTTCAGTCACTTCGGGGGTATTCAGCACCGCAGGATATCCCGTTATGAACTCATACTCGCCCTTCACGCCGTAGGTGTTGCACAGGTTGTCCAGAAGGTTTTCAAGCTCATCCCTGATCTTTTCCCTGATCGAGGAGTCAAAAGTTCGCACTGTGCCCGTGAGTTCAGCATGCGCTGCGATGATATTGTACCTGAATCCGGAGTTGAATGTGCCAAAGGTAACCACTGCGGGGAGGAACGGGTCCACCATCCTGGATACAATAGTCTGGGCCATCACAACATACTGGGCTGCAATCACCAGGACATCCGATGTTTCGTGTGGAGCTGAGCCGTGGCCGCCCTTGCCGTGTATCCTGACCCTGAATTCATCGGCATTGGCCATGGCCTCCCTGGGGAATGTCTGGACAGTCCCGGCAGGGATCGTGGATAGGACATGCTGGCCAAGGACGTAGGAAACACCATCCAATGCCCCGCCCCTGATAAGGCCAACGGCCCCTCCTGGAGGCCTCTCCTCGGCAACCTGGAACAGGAACCTCAGTGTACCCCTGAAGTTTTCCTTCTCCTTCACTGCCTTTCTCACCACTCCCAGAAGCATTGCGATGTGCGCATCATGCCCACATGCGTGCATGACCCCATCATTCTCAGACCTGAAGTCCAGGCCGGTTTCCTCAGTGACTGGAAGTGCGTCCACATCTGCCCTGAGTGCCACGGTCCTTCCATCGCCATTCCCTTTCAGGTCCGCAAACAGGCCCCCTTCAGGGACCTCTGTCACTTCCAGGCCAAGGGACTCAAGTTCCCTCTTTATGAACTCAAGGGTGGATTTCTCATGAAAACTCAATTCCGGATGCCGGTGGAAATGCCTCCGCATCCTCACCACATATTGTGAAAGGGGTTCTTCTTCCATGCAAAAGCATGGTCTCACATACCTAAATAGTTGGCTTTCCAAAGTTATTTGGGATCAGAATGGGAGGGTTTCCCTTGAATGGGCGAGGCTTCAGGACTTCCTGTTTGACTCCGCTGTTCTCCTGGTTCCGCCCCTTCTGATGATCTTGAAGAGATCCGAAAGGGTCATGACACAGAATATGAGGCCAATTATAAGGCTGAGGAACAGGAAAATCTCAATGTCCACAAAACCTGACGAGCTGGTGTACGGAAGCTTGAACTGGCCGCCGAACCCACCGGTAAAAAATATCATGAGCAGAATGACTCCGTCAAGTATCGTGAAGACGAAGAGCCTGTTTATCTGGGAGAAAATTGGCCTGGACATGCTCTCGATTGAAAACAGTGGAAGTATTGCCACTATCATTGCATAGGCCGTCAGGAGAAGGCCAATCAGGGTGCCATACAGCCCAAGAAGGCCAGCGTCAGAGAAGAATGAGACAAAACGGTTAGTAATGAGAGTCTGGAGTGTTGGGTTCTCCAGGAAAGTTATGACATTATTTTCAAGCAGAAATGTTCCAATGAATGCGAGAATGAGTACAGTCTTGAGCTTGTAGAAGCTCTCCAGCTCTTCCTTGATTTTGATCGAGGCCAATGTAGATCACCATAAAATTATGGATTATTTAAAACTACTTTGACTTACAATACATTATTTGCCCTGAAGCTTCCCGGAATTCTTCACGGGCCATTCAGTCCAGAAGCCTGTTGCACATGGACCTTGCATAAACAAGATCCTCCACCGTGTCTATATCGGTGAAGCAGTCCGGATCGTCTATTCTCAGGAATTTCACCTCGGAGATGTTCTTCTGGATTATCTTCTTGGCGCCCCTGTCCCCTTCAAGTTCAAGGAGATCGGGATAATAGGCCCTGGAAAATATAGAGGGCGGCATGGCCACACCTGAGTGGTAGGACGCTGCAATTCCTCCATCCGTTTCCTCCCACAGTGCAATGAGCTTCCTGTAATTCTTCACTCCATAGAATGGCATGTCCCCGTTGACTATCATCACGGCATCCGGATCGCCCTCCAGCTTGGTCAAGGCTGCCCTTATGGATCTCGACATTCCTGATGCGGGATCCTCATTTAGCACGAACCTGATCCTGCTGTCTTCGCCATGGCCCACATTCTTCTGGCTGTCCCTGGTGACAACACATACGCACTGGACTCCGCTTGCCATCAGCTGGTCTATGCACCATTGAAGGACAGGCTTTCCACACAGGTCCTGCGAGAGCTTGTCCTCGCCAAAGCGCCTGGAAAACCCTGAAGCCAGAATGATCCCGTAGACCTGAGCCATGCCTGATTCATGCTGAGTCTCTAAAAAGCATTTTCCCTGTTAAACAGGCATTCATGCCGAAATTTCAGGTTTAAACGAATTTGTTTGTTCTGGAAAAAACTAAAATAGATCTAATAATAACTTGAACATGGAAAACTACGATTTTGCCGGCAAGATTCATGATTTGAGCAAGAAGGGGCAATCATTTGTGGTGGCTACAGTAGTCAGCACTGACGGTTCATCCCTGGCGAAGCCTGGCTTCAAGGTCGTAGTGCACAACGACAGGATAATATATGGCACGCTTGGCGGAGCCTGCCCTGAAGGCGTCATACTGGAGGAGGCAAGAAAGGTCCTGGATTCGGGAAAACCGAAAACAATAAAGATACACCTTGAGGAAGCTGGAGAGGCGGTTTCCGCAATGATATCCAGAAAGACCGACGACGAGATTTTTGTTGAGACCTTCTGCGGAGGAACCCTGGATGTGTTCCTTGAGCCATTCAAGCCCTTTGAGAGGCTGGTGATCATAGGGCAGGGGGGAAAGGATGACGTGGAAGAGAACCTCGTCCACCTTGGAAAGAAGCTTGACTTCAGGGTGACGGTGCTGGATCATGCACCCGCTCTGGAAGAAGAGCCGGATGAGCTGATCTCAGACCTGGCCCTTGACCTGTCAAAGTTTGATTTCACTGACGATGACTACATTGTTATTCTGACCAAGGGGGAGAGGGACATTGAAGCCCTCTCTGCAGTGTCAAAGCATAACCCAGCTTATGTTGGCCTCATGGCCAGCAGGAAGAGGGTGTCCCATGACTTCGATGAACTCAAGAAAAGGGGCGTGCCGGAAGATTTCCTCCATTCAGTGCACACCCCGATCGGCATTGACATATCTGCTGTGACGCCGTTCGAGATAGCCCTGAGCATCACATCCGAGATAACAAAAACCAGGAGAAGCAGATCGGGGGGAAATGAAAAGCAGGCCGAAAAGATTCACTCCCCAAACTAAATATTACGTATTATTCTGCATCAACCTATATAATTCAGTTTTAAGTAGTTGGAATGATTATTTGATTCCAATGATGCCCCCGGCTTTTGAATATTTTGCACCAACTGGCATTGACGAGGTCATTGACCTCCTGACAAAGTATGGGGGGGAGGCTAAGATACTTGCAGGCGGACAGAGCATTATTCCGCTGCTCAAGTCAAGAATATCCCAGATACCCTATCTTGTCTCTCTTTCCAACATAACTGACCTTTCATACATAACAGAAGGAAATGAAGGCGTCAGGATTGGTGCCATGACAATAGACAGTGACATAGAAAATTCGACCGCTATCTCCAAGCATTTTCCAATTCTGCACGACGCAATGGAAAAGATAGCTGACCCCCTTGTCCGAAATGTGGGCACAGTGGGCGGCAACCTATCCCATGCAGATCCTGCAAATGACCTCCCGGCTGTGATGCTTGCCCTCGGCGGAACAATGAAGATAATGGGCCCAAAGGGCCCCAGGGAAGTGGATGTGGATGAGTTCTTCCTTGACACCTTTACAACGGCACTGGAACCAAATGAAGTCCTCACAGAACTCAGGATACCTTTCTGGAAGGGAAAATCAGGAGGGGCTTATGAAAAATTCAAGAAGAGCACCTGGAACTTCTCTGTTGCGGGCGTCGCAGTGCAGCTGAAGCTTGAGGGCGGAAAATGCACTGAGGCAAGGGTGGCCACAACCTCGGTCAACCCAAGTGCGAGAAGATCAACCGAGGCCGAACAGGCCCTGAAAGGAAAGGAAATCACCCCTGACCTCATCAAGGCGGCCGCTGATGCTGTTGCAGACAACTCAGAGCCGGGAGACGATTCGTACGGGTCAGTTGAATACAAGAGGGAAATACTCAGGAAGCTCTCACGGGAAGCCATTACAAAGGCCCATGAAAGAGCGGAGGTAGCATGATCATGAACAGGACAAAAGTTTCAATAACTGTAAATGGAGAGAAGAAAGAGGCAGAAGTTGAGCCCCGGACACTGCTGGCACATTTCCTCAGGGAGAACGCAGGGCTCACAGGCACGCACATTGGATGCGACACCACAAACTGTGGCGCGTGCACAGTCATGCTGGATGGTAAGGCAGTGAAGTCCTGCACCATCCTGGCAGTGCAGGCAAACGGAAAGAAGGTGCTCACAATTGAGGGGCTGTCCAAGGGCAGGGAAAAACTGCACCCTGTCCAGCAGTCATTTGTTGACAAGCACGGGCTCCAGTGCGGATACTGCACATCCGGAATGATCCTCACATCATACTGGCTCCTGAAGAACAAGAAGAATGTTTCAGAGAAGGAGATCAGGGAAGCCATCTCGGGAAACCTCTGCAGATGCACAGGCTATGACAACATAGTTGAATCCATTGAGGACGCCCAGAAGAGAATGGAAGAGGAAGGCGATCCCATAGAGGAACAGCAGGAAATAGAGGTCAGGGCGTGAGGTGAAGAATTAATGGAACTTTCAGAAAAACTGGTTAGAGGAGAAGGAAGATTCGTAGATGACATAAGCATGCCGGGCATGCTCCACCTTGGATTTGCAAGGAGCCCCTATGCCAGGGCAAAAATACTCAGCATAAAGGGAGAGAATGTCCTGACACACAATGACGTGGTGTTTGACGTCGCCTCCGCAGGAGAAGGGGCCATGAAAGGCTTCGAGCACCTGGCACACCCGGTTCTTGCAAAGGACTTCGTAGGATACGTTGGCCAGCCAATTGCTGCTGTCTATTCGGACAGCCAGTACACGGCCGAGGACCTGATAGATTCCGTTGACATTGAATACGAGCCCATGAAGGCGCTGGTGGACCCGGAAGACGCCATGAAGGCTGAGCCACTTTTCCCGGGATTGAAATCAAATGCATTCGTGGACAAGTACTATGGTGAGGATTTCACTCCAGGCAGCAGCGACCTCGTCATTGAGAAGACAATGATCAACAGGAGAATCGCAACCAATCCCATAGAGCCAAGGGGAATAGTCACGGCATACGATGGCGACAAGCTCACCATATGGACTGGCACACAGAGCGCACACAGCATAAAGGGCGGAATCTGTGAGGCAATGGGGCTTGCATCCGACAAGGTCAGGGTTGTGCAGATGGACACCGGTGGCGCATTCGGCCTGAAAGGAGGCATATTCCCGGAGTACATTGTTGCAGCACAGCTTGCAATCAAGGAAAAGAGGCCCGTGAAGTGGATCGAGACCCGGAGGGAGCACCTCATGGCAAGCAGGCCCGGAAGGGGTGCCATGGCAAAGCTGAAGCTCTATGCAGACAAATCCGGGAAGATCACGGGGCTCAAGGGGGATGTAATAGTGGACAATGGTGCTTTCACTGGTGGTTCTGGCGCATTCTCGCCCATGTTCATTGCAAAGCAGCTTGCCGGGCCATACCAGCTTGACCACGCATACGTGAGGGCAATGTCTGTCCTTACCAACAAGGCACCGCAGGGGCCATACAGGGGAGCAGGAAGGCCCGAAGCCATGTATTTCATTGAGAGGCTCATGGACGGGCTCGCAGATGAACTGAAGATGGACCCGCTGGACCTGAGGGCCATCAATGCCGCGAAGCAGGCCTACACCTCGCCACTTGGATTCCCGGTGGAGAAATCTGATGACTTCCTGGCTGCAGCAAGGAAGGAACTGAACTACGACATGTACAGGAAACAGAATGCAGGCTTTGCCTTCATAATCCTCTACCACGCTTCAAGCGGGGGAGAATCTGCCAGGCTCCAGGTGAAGGATGGCAGGATCAGGGTATGGACTGGCGGAAACGCACACGGCCAGAGGCATGACGTCTTCATCAACACCCTCCTTAAGGAAGAGCTTGGAGTGGAATCCGATGTTGTCGAGCACATGAAGGGTGACACCGATCAGCTTGAGGACGGAGTGGGCGCATGGGGAAGCAGGTCATCGATGGTGCTTTCCTCTGCCATCATTGTGGCTGCGAGAAAACTCAAGGAACAGGTGGAGAAGGCAAATGGCAAATACACCATACAGGGCATGCTTGGCGGAGACTTCGATTCATACGAATTCTTCAACTATGACAAGATGGAGAGCAGCCTTGGAGCAAACCTGGTAACAGCCGATGTGGATGATTATGGCCGGGTGAGGGTTAAGGAATGCCTCTCATACTATGATGCAGGCAGGGTCCTTGACCTGGACAACGCCAGGGGACAGAATGCAGGGGGAGCCGTGCAGGGAATCGGGCAGACTCTCTCGGAGGAGCTGGCATTCGATGAGGATGGAATGCCGCTTATCACTTCAATTTCCGACGCGGGAGTCCTTTCAGCCGACCTTGTGCCAAAGTTCCACATAAAGTTCCACAAGTCCGAATCCCAGCTTCCGTCAGGGGCCAAGGGAATTGGCGAGGCACCCACAATTGGCGTGCCAATCGCACTGTCCAGGGCAATTGAGCTCTCAACCGGGCTCCCGATCGACGAGACTCCAATCAGGCCGGACTATCTTCTCAAGGCAAGAAGAGACTGAGACTGTAAAATTCTAAAATTTTCCAGATTTTTTTCTTTTTTTCTAATTATTAAAAAATTCTTTTAGAAAAGTTAAATACTTGAAATCAAATTTTATTGCCATGAGCAATGGAAAGACTGCCGCGGTTTTTGGCGCTACAGGACTTATTGGAAGCAATGTGGTAAAGAAACTCACCGGGGCGGGATGGTCAGTGAGGGTATTCACCAGGGACACACTCAAAAGCAACCAGATTTTTGGAGATACAGTTGAGCACCACAAGTGGAGTTATGACACCGAGGATTGGAAGGTTGCCGTGGACGGAACTGACGCTGTCCTGAATTTCAACGGGGCGCCGCTTTTCCAGAGGTGGAAGGGCGATTACAGGCAGGAGGTGCTCGATTCAAGGATAAAGGCCACAAGGCATATTTCAGATGCAATATGCAAAGCAGGAAGCAAGCCGGGAGTATTCATAAATGGTTCTGCAGAGGGCTATTATGGCCATGATTCCTGGACTGACACAGAACTGACAGAGGACCATGATGCGGGAAAGGATTTCTTCGGAGAGATGGTGAAAGCGTGGGAAGATTCAGCCACTGGGGCAGAGAAATGCGGCGCACGTGTTGTCAATATACGCACAGGTGTGGTTCTGTCAACTGAATCAGGCGCACTCCCCCAGCTGGTGTCCGTATTCAACAGGGGAATTGGGGGGCCAATAAGGCCAGGCAACCAGTGGATGCCCTGGATACACGTTGAGGACGAAGTGGGAATCATACTCTTTGCGCTGGAGAACGGCGATGTGAAGGGTCCAATAAACGCTGCATCCCCTAAGATAGTGAGGATGAACGAGTTCACAGAGGAGCTGGGAAAAGCTCTTGGCAAGCCTTCGAGAATTCCCATTCCTAAAACTCTGATCAAGCTTATGATGGGGCAGGTGTCAAAGCTACTGATAAATGGAATAAGGGTTGTTCCGGAAAAGGCCCTGAAGATGGGCTACAAGTTCCAGTATCCCGATCTTGCCCCGGCGCTGGAAAACCTCCTGAAGTGAGATCAGAGTATTTTCATGTTCCTGAGGAGGGCTGTTGCAACAGCTACATCCTCTAGTCCGACACCCATTGACTTGAATACCGACTTCTGTACGTTTTCCCTGGGAGAGTTCTGAAAGAGGTCCTTCATCTCTATGCATTCTGTCGCTGTTGACGATTTCATGAAATCCATTATCTCTGATGATTCCGACATGGCCTGTTCCATGTCTTCAACAACCACCAGATCACTGTTTTCAAGGACATCATTGGCAGCTTCACGCCTGGATGGAACATTGGCGCCAACAAGATTTACGTGGTATGTGTCCCCAAGATCCTTCCTGTAAATCAGGGGCTCATTTGAACTGGTTGCAGAACTCACAACAGAACTGCCATTCAGGGCCCCGGATATGGTCTCACATGCTTTGACCTCAATGCCGAGCCGGGATGACATCTCTTCTGCGAACTTCAGTGCATTCTCAAATTTCCTGGAATATACGGTGACCCTTTCAAGATTGAACACTTCTGCCAGCCCTTCAAGCTGCCCCCTTGCCTGGAAGCCCGATCCCACGATGCAGGCGGCCTGATTTCTTCCCTTCAGCAGCTTCTTTGTGACCATTGCAGGCAGGGCGCCTGTCTTCAGCTGGCCCATCCTGCTCGATTCCACCGCAGCAAGGGCCTCTCCAGTTGCTGCATTGAAAATCACCACATGGCGATGTTTCTTCTGGCTTCCCACATATGCCTTTAGCCCAGTAACCCCATATTTATGAAAATATCCGGGCATAACCACGAGTGCTCCCTTCTCCAGCCTGAGCTTGCTTCGTGGTGTGTAGGAGGATTTTCCGGCTGCATAATCTGAAAATGCCTCTTCGAGAATTGAGATGGCGTCACCAATTGGCAGATATTGGTCCACTTCACTCTCTGTAATGTACTTCATTGAATGTGCATTCACTGAACGGTCTTATCCGTTTATGTGGCTGGGCAGGTGCTCAGATGATTCCCATGTTCTTCATGAGGACGTAACCGGCCGCCACATCCTCCAGGCCGAGTCCCATGGTCTTGAAGACGGTCCTCTTCCTGCCGTAATACTTTGATTTGTCCATTTTCATAAGGTCTCCGAGGTTCACCATTTCTTTTTCCGGATGATTTTCCCTGATGCTGATGATTTCGCCGGATTCCTTCATGGCCTGTTCCATATCTTCAACAACCAGCAATTCACTATCCATGAGAACATCCTCGGCAGCTTCCCTGCGCATCGGCAGATTCCCGCCGCAGAGGTTGACATGATATTCATCTCCAAGATCGCTTCTATAAAATATTGGATCATTTGCATCAGTGATGGAATTTACAATTGTAGCGTCCTTCAGGGCATCCTTAACGTTCTCATAAGCCTTGACTTCCGTTCTGATCCTATTTGCCATCTTTTCAGCAAATGCCTGTGCGTTCTTGAAAGTCCTGGAATATACCGATATGCTATCCAGGTCAAACACCTCATTTATCCCTTCAAGCTGTGTCTCTGCCTGGAAACCAGATCCGATAACGGCAAGGCTCTGTTTCCTCCCATCCAATATGCGCCTTGTGACCATTGCCGGCAACGCACCTGTCCTTAACTGGC
>JBJKSX010000036.1:0-14365 GCA_046703545.1 Thermoplasmataceae archaeon
TAGCTGTAGGGGACACCGTGGGAATTCAGGGAAGTTGCCTTTGAACTGAGCACTATATACAGGGTGATTCCTTCAGTTGTGGTGAACCCACCTGAAAGTGAAGAAAATGTGCTGACGTTGAATGGGATATACCTGAAGGATCCATCCGAAACCGTTATGGATGTTCCCATGCCGATTACGGTATCGTGGCCGCCGTTGATTGACTGTGCAGGGGCTGAGGAGGTACCTGGATGAAGGTTGAAGACGAAATAGGACCCTATGGAGGCTGTGATGGCTATCAGAACAACCGCAACAGCCAGTTTCCAGTTCAATTTGTTCCTGGCTAAATTATTGCTTTGGTTCCGTCTTTCACTGGTCACAAAAATAAATAAAACGTGTTAGTATTAAAATATTGATTCGCAGGGCCCACAAATCGATTTTGTGAAGATTGCAGGAATTTTTCTTCCAACAGGAAATTAGCCTGTATGCCTTTGCCTATTAGTGGACTTCATAGTACATTTGGTATTCATCAATATGCCGGCTGTCCCTGTGCACGGACCCAGGCAGAGTGCCATAATTAACAAAGCCCAGTTTTTCGTATACATGCGCAGCCCTTTTGTTTATGGTGAAAACTGAAAGCACAATGAGCTCAAATTTCCCCCTGCAGGCTTCGAGCGCTGCCTTCACCAGCTGCTGGCCCTTTCCGTGGTCCCTGTACCCGCTCCTTATTACAACGCCAAGGCTGCCGGTATGGGAAACTTCAGATCCAGGCCTCAGCCTCCTGACGTCACACATTCCCACTGCCATTCCATCCTCTTCCAGAACCATGGCAACAGCATCCCCGGCGAGGACATCGGAATAGAGGTTCTTGAACCAGTCTATCTCGTGTGCCATGCTTGGCCTCTCATTATAGAATATGATTCCCAGGTCAGGGTTCTGCTTCACCTCGTCGTAGTAGGAGAAGTAACCCGTAACCAGATCGTCAAAATCATTCCACTGAAGTTCCCTGATCATGCCGCTCTCCTTCTGTGGGATGATTTGGCAGCTTAATATTTTGATGGGCACATAGGCAAATAATATAGGGAGAATTCCAATGGAACAGGGTTGAATGACAGTACTGCCTGGAAAGCGGTTTTGGCATGGTTCACCTTCTCCATAGCAGTACTGTTCCTTGAGGGGGCCCTTAGCATTGTCACCTATGTTCTCTCATTCGGTGTGGGTTATGGGGGCCTTGTATATTTTTTCAGGCACAGGTTGAGAAAGATGTCCGCCAATTTGGATAGGGCACGATTTCCTGTGTTCATTGCAGTTGCCGTTCTGGTATCTATCCTGGAGGAATTCTATGTTTATCTGCTGGGAAACAGCATTGCTGTTCCGAACATATGGCTTGACATAATAGTTGTCCCGGCTGAATGGGCGGCATGGTTTTCTGCATGGTACTTTCTGATCTCCAGGCATTTCTCTTTCAGTGAGAAGCAGGTCTTGCTTTGTGCTGGCCTGGCTGGAATCCTCTTTGAATATTCCGGAAAGGGCTTCCTGCTGTCGGACCCCCTGGCCATGGCAGTATTCTATCCCACTGCCATCGTGGTGTACGCTGCCATATTCATTCTGCCAATGCAGTTCATGAAGTTGAGTGGGACTAATGACAGCTGGATAAAATACCCTGTTGCAGTTTTGATTCCATATTTTTTCTCCATCCCGGTGGGCGTTCTCCTCTATTTTACAGTGCTCTGAAGAGGCATTGGGAGCTCTAGCCAGATTTGGGACGAAATGGGAGGTTACAGTTGTCAGTTTAATATGCTGCCACTTATCTAAGGTGTCATGAAGCGGTCAACGTTAGGCCTGTTTATTGCGCTTGCTTCAATCACAATAGCAGAGTTCACCACAGGCTCAACATCCTTGACCGAAATGGTCACGAATCCCGCCTCATTCTTTCTGTTCAGCCTTCCTGCAAATCTAGGGCTGTATGGTTGCGGGGTGATACTGATCCGGGAAGCTGCAATCAGGTGGAGCAAGGGGTGGCCAACAATCCTCATGCTCGGCGTTGCGTACGGCATAATGGAAGAGGGCGTGTCTGTTCACACATTCTTCTCGCCGGTGACGCAAACCGTTGGAATCTTTGGGCAGTATGGAAAATACTACTCACTTAACTTCACCTGGGCAATTCTCATATCAATATTTCATGCCACCTACAGCATTGCACTTCCAATACTTCTGGGAAATCTTGTATGGCCGGAAACAAAAAGCAGGAGACTTCTAACCAGAAAGTCTGGAACGGCGGTCTTCGCCCTGTACGTCCTCACGGTGATAATTCTGTTCACCATAGCCCCATACAAGCCCTCTGCAGAATGGCTGATAGTTCTGCTCATGGCTTCAATGCTCCTCCTTTACGGTGCAAAACACCTCAGAGTACAGTTTTTCAGGCGTGTGAGGAGCTACAAAGGGAGCGGCACCCGCATCTACCTCCTTGGAGGGCTCTTCCTTTTCCCTTTCCTGATCGTCTTCCCCAGGTACGTGACGGCCCTTCCGTCATTAGTGACAGACGCCATCATTGCATTATTGACATTACTCCTGTACAGGGCATTTGAAAACAGGCTGCCAGGAAATGAAAACAGAAAACTGGCGGTGATGGCTGTCGGCCTACTTGCGCCCCTGCAGATTTTCGGTTTCGTACTGAACCTGAGCTCAAACCCACTTCAGGCTCTTGCTGTGTTGGCTATCGTGTACTTTGAATACAAGATACTTAAGAATACGGGAGGAAACCCTGACCTGGGAAGCCTTCCTGGGCAGCAGTCAATGTGACATGAAATTTTTTCCAGAAATTTTGGGATTATTTAATTAGACCGTTTCCAGATACGTGATTGATGACAGACCTCGAGGTACTTGTCGCAAGGCACGGTGAGACCGACTGGAACAGGAATTCTAGATGGCAGGGGCTATCAGACATCCCCCTAAATGAATCTGGCTTGACCCAGGCAAGGAAACTGGGAGAAATGCTGAAAGGGGAGCATATCGACATAATCTACTCCAGCGACCTCAAGAGGGCACACAGGACCGCGGAGATTGTAGCAGAGATCATAGGTGTCGGCAGTGTCAGAACCGATGCAAGGCTCAGGGAAAGATTTCTCGGAAAATTTGAGGGCTGGAAGACAGAACAGGTTGCGGATTATTCAGGCCTGCCACAGGCGAAAAGGAGGCTGCTTGAGACCGACGAAATTTTTGCAGACAACCTAGAAAGCGTGGAACCGTGGGAAAATTTCAGGCTCAAGGTCTGGATGGCATTCAATGACATCGCAGAGGCCTCAAGTGGGGAAAAGGTGCTGATCGTAGGGCATGGGGGAGTCATGAGGGCAATTTACCTGTCCATTAACTCCGACTTTGAAGGTTTTCCAGATTTCAGGAACTGTGAGTTCATCAGGGCAAGAAAATCGGATGAGGGCTGGCGTTCAGAGCCATAGGAATAAAGGGATTGGAAGGGAAATTGCTTATTTTTCCTTCCACTTTTTCAGCCTTGGCTCGTATGTGTCGAAGATGAATGACAGGCACTTTCCATAGTTCCAGTCGTGGTGGTCCAGTGACATCACAAGGGGTTCAGCGACGATCTTTGTCCGCACTGAATACTTGGTCCTGCTGTCCGCGGAGTGGTATTTTGCCACATGAATGTTCAGCCTGCCGTGTGTGATGCCTGTTATTCTCGTAAACCTGAGCAGGAACTTTGCAGCCATCGAATATGTGATCTCGTATATGTCCCTCTCATCAGGGTCAAGGCCCGACACAATGATGTTCATGCCCTCCTTCTCCCTCTGGTCAAGGGCTTCGATTATGTCTGAAGTTCCAACCACTCCCACTATCTTCATGTTCTCATCAACCACAGGGACAATGTGGAGCCTCCTCTTGTCCAGGAGTTCTGCTGTCTTCGTTATGGAATCCTGGGGATTCACCCAGACAGGGTTGTCCATCAGCGAAGCGCACTTCACATTCACCTTCACCATTTCACCCGCCCGGTCACCGGACGGATCTCCTGTGCCCCGGATGCTCTGTTTATCTCTCCTGAACGTGTCTTTGGCAATTTCATCCAGCCTGAGGATGCCGGTCAGTGCTTCATTCTTGTCCACAACGGGTATTTCACTCTCATTCAGCCCCCTCATTGCGATGGATGCATCCTCCACACTGTCACTCTCGTAAACAAAAACCGGGTTTGAAGACATTATCTGCCGATTTCTCAGGACCCTTTCCCCTGCAATTTCACTGAGGTTCCTGATCAGGTCTGTCCTGGAAATGATCCCCAGAAGCTTGTCCTTCTCAAGTACTGGCAGTGCAGAGAGCCCTGTGTCAACAATGAGCCTTATAACATCCATCACATCATCCTCTGGAGTTACAGTGGGAGTATTGACAAGGTAGTTCTCCGCATTGGCAGACAGCTTGAGGCTCCTTCTCCTGAGAACTTCCCGGAAGTTGAGCATTCCCATGTACTTCTTGCCGTTCACCGCAGGCACCTGGTTAACGTCGAGGCCTCTCATCTTGTCCATTGCATCGGATATGGTACTCGTCTTGATGTCAACAACAACGGGGGTCGCTGTCATCAAATCTTTAACTCGCATTCTCATCACACCTCACATATTTATGACTCCTCGCCATAAATAGTATTACGCTTATTTCTAAAATCAGGAATTATGAATCATGGAATGCTTGAAACAGTGAATCAATCTGGGCGAAGCTGGTTCACAGAGGCAAACATTTTTACACTTGTCCGTGAGGCAACTCCAACTATCTTTAACAACAATACGATCATGTCCTCATATGAAATTCGGAATAGCAGGGTTGGGCAATCATGCAATAAACCGGGTCATGCCTGCAATGGCTGCATCCGGGAACCAGATCACATCAATATACAGCAGGAACATAGACAAGGCCAGGAGGGAGGGAATGAAATACAATTCAAAGCCCTTCGACAACTACGAGGCCATGCTCGAAACTGGTGATTTTGAGGCCATATACATAGCATCACCAAATTTTCTGCATTATCCACAGACAAAGGCCGCGCTGCTGAAGGGCAAGCATGTCCTGCTGGAGAAGCAGATGACCCTGAAGGCCCAGGAGGCCAGGGAACTAATAGAACTTGCAGAAGAAAAGAACCTCAAGCTGGCCATTGGATTTCACCTGAGGTTTCACCCCGCAGTCAATGATGTCAAGAAGATTCTGGAAGAAGGGCAGCTAGGCGACATTTCCTATGTTTCAGGAATCTTCTCAAACCTTTCAGCCAGATCCTATGAAGACCCGGACAACAGGTGGTGGGCAGAGGATGACAAGGTTGGTGGCGGTTCTGTCATGGGGTCAGGCGTTCACGTCCTGGATACCCTGAACTACATGATGGGGGCACTGCCGGAAAGGCTGTGTGCTTTCCGCAACCCCAGGGGCGAAGTGATTGACCTGACGGAACACATAACACTACAATATGGCACAGCCATAGCAGATGCCATCTCATCAAGAAGGATGTCAAACAGGCTCAACCACCTGAATATTTTCGGCACAAAGGGCACGCTCACGGTCACCGGGCTTTTCTCCACTTCTGTGGATTCATCAATGATAATCGACGGAAAAAAGGTCAAGGAATACAAGGGTACAAATATGTACACTGAAGAAGTGAAGTCCTTTGCCAATTACGTAGGGGGCAGACAGTCCCACATTGCCACCGGAGAAGATGGCTACAACGTTGTGAGGCAGGTGGAGGAGGCATTCAGCCTTGATTCAAGCAACGAATTGCACCGGATCAAGTACTGAAACGGATTATCGCAAAGAGGGATCATAATCCCCATTCATTTTTGGAACAAATGAGATCCAGCAAAGTAAGTTAAATACCGGATGGTTTACAGATCGGGGTCAAATGGCTGAAGGAGAGGCTTCACGAGAGGAAGTTGAAAGGGTTGCCCAGGACAACAACTCCATGCGCACACTGGGCTCTGCAACAGTTTCTCTGTGGAAGTGGGCGCTTTTTCCCTTTTCACTCATAGCAACCTCACTGCTTGCCGCACTTTTCATCGTTAACGCATTCGTGCCTTCAATCTGGTACATGAAGGTGTACTTCTACTTCTTCGTTGTAACGCAGTTCTGGATGATTGTCCAGTTCTTCCTCTACCTGAATTACAGAAAGATAGAATACGACCTTGGCGACAGATTCACGGATCCCGTACCGGACTCTGATGTTACCGTTATCGTGTCATCATACAATGAACCAGAGGAAATACTTGAGAAGACCCTTGGTGCCATACGCTCAAATTTCACTGGCCCAGTGATTCTGGCCGACGACAGCACTGAAAATGTGGAGAAGATCTCGACCTTCGTGTCAAAATACAGGGTCACTTTTCTTCACAGGAAAGACAGGGCAGGATTCAAGGCCGGTGCAATCAACAATGCAATGAAAAGGGCAAAGACACCATACATAGTGCTTCTTGACAGCGATGCCGTCCCTTCTGGAGATTTCTTCAGCATATCGCGCTCGTACATCAGGCACTATGACTTTGTCCAGTTTCCCCAGTATTATGGAAACAGGCAGGCTTCCTACGTGGCAATGGGGGCATATGCCCAACAGGTTCCATTCATGTTCAGGATAATGCCACTGAGAAGCCAGCGCGGCTCAGCATTCATGCTGGGCACAAACCTGATCTTCAGGAAGAAATCTGTGGAGGCTGTTGGCGGCTTTGACGAAGACTCCATAACAGAAGACCTGTCAACAAGCCTCAAGATGCATGAAGCGGGATGCAGTTCCGTTTATGTGAACAGGTCTGTGGTCAACAACACCGCGCCGGAGAACCTCAGGGCATTCTTCACGCAGCAGGAGAGGTGGGCAAAGGGCACTCTTGGCGTTTTCAGGCAGATAACTTCCACCAGCAGGAGAAAACTTGGATTCGGAGTCTATTCTGATTATTTCATCGGGACTTCCTGGTACATCTATGGATTCGCTTTCCTTTTCATGTCCCTGAGCGTTTTCCTGTTTGCGCTGTTTCAGATACAGTTTCTCAAGGTGCCCTACCTGACATATGTGACACTTTTCATACCCTACCTGATCCTGACCCTTCTCATCTATTACACCACCATCCAGGAGACCGGCCATGGAGCAAAGGAAGTCTTTCTCAACATGAGCTTCAATGCAATATGCTTCCCCATATACATCAAGTCCCTTTTCCTCTCTGTTTTCAAGAGGAAGACGCTTTTCAAGAGAACACCAAAGAAGCTGGGTGAATCCTCAGACCTTAGAAAGTACATCAGCATTTCTCCCCAGATCGCCCTGATCACCATGCTGATGACATCGGTGTTCGTGAATGTTACAGAGGCTATTGAAGGGTTCCATCCCATCGAAGCGGTATTCAACGCGCTCTGGGGCGTTTTCTACATAGCCCTGCTCATACCAATATACCTCTACCCCTACTGAATGTTGCTGGATCCACTAAGGAAATTAGAAGTAGTTTCCGGCTCATAACTAAAACCAGTTATGTGCGCAGACTGCATGGAAAACGGTTGTGGATGTGATGAGTGCCGCAGTTACAGGTATGCCAGCATGTGCCCCAGATGTGGGTGCATACTGGAAATGCAATGCTGCCTGGGATACTGATATCCTCATTCCGCTGTTCTTCTCCTGTGTATCCTCGCAATCAGGCTCCTGAGAATTGTGCCGCTGTAATAGAGCAGCACGATGCCGATCAGGGCAAGGATCAGGGTCATGAAATAATTGCTGCTCGCCACATAAGCCCCTGCGATGATGAGCTGGGCCCCAACGCCAAGTATCACAAGGCCAATAATCATTATGATGAGGTCACCAAGAAAATCCTCACTGAATAGATCCATTCTCATCAGTGAAGAGAGGTGGCAGTAATTGAAATATATTTTGACAGGTTTAAAATTAATTTATTTGAGGCAGCCCTCACTGCCTCAGGAAAAAATCATTCATCGTCTGCAAGAACAAGGCCGTACGCTATCTCACCCAGGGTATTCTCATCGGAACCATAGAAAAGGTGCCTGGTCTGTGTGTATTCCAGTATTCCTTCCAGGCCGAGTTCCCTCCCAATTCCACTGTCCTTGTAACCTCCACGGGGTGCAGCCGCGGAAATCATGTGGTAGTCGTTGATCCACACTGTTCCGGCGTCTATACTCGAAGCAATCCTGCCTGCCCTTTCAAGGTTTTTTGTCCAGATGCCGGAAGCGAGTCCATATCTGGAATTGTTTGCAATGTCTGTGACGTCGTCCTCCTTTTCAAATTCTGTGACCGTGAGCACAGGGCCAAATATTTCCTCCTGGGCAACCTTCATGTCACCATGCACTTCGGTGAGTATGGAGGGTGAGAAATAGAGTCCTTTTTCAGGTACATGCTTTCCAATGTCCCTGCTGTAGAACACTTTTGCCCCGGAATCCACGCCCTCATTGAAGAGGCTCTCTATCTTGTTTCTCTGGTCGCCCGTTGTTATTGCCCCTATGTCGGTTTCCATGTCGAGGGGATTTCCAGGCTGCATGTGCTCCATATGGCTCTTGAGCCTCTTGAGGAGCTTGTCTTTGATGCTGCTCTGCACAAGGAGCCTGCTTCCGCTCTCACACAACTGCCCGGAGTGCAGGAATATGCCAAACAGGACACCACGGGCAGCCTTGTCAATATCAGCGTCATCCATCACAATGTTCGGTGACTTTCCGCCGAGCTCCATCACAAGTTTCTTAAGTGTGCCTCCGCATTCCTTGGACACGCGCTTTCCCGTGGCAGTGGAACCTGTGAAGCTCATGAGTCTCACCTTGTCGCTTCTTGACAGTGTGTTGCCCACCACAGACCCTTTCCCCACAACTAGGTTGAAAACACCGGGTGGCAGGCCCGCATCTGTGAGGTCCTTTGAAAGTTCAGCAGCGGTTGCCGGCGTGTAATGGCTTGGCTTCAGCACTATTGTGTTTCCGGTGAGAAGCGCTGGCATCACCTTCCAGACAGCCATGAGCAGCGGGACATTCCATGGGGCGACTCCCGCAACAACTCCCATGGGCCTGTAATGAACGATTCCCTTTGTGCCGGGATATTCGGGGTGTTCAATCTCCCTGCTTTCCACAAACTCTTTCGTGGTTGCAAAGTATCTCATGTGCTCGATGGCTATGGTGACGTCCATGAAGGTGCTCTGCCTCAGCGTTCTTCCGGTATTGTAACTCTCAAGCCAGGCATACCTGTCAGATTTGCTTTCAACAATTTCAACAAGCCTGCCCAATATTTTCTGCCTGTCCTTCAAGGTTGAATTCTGCCATTTTACAAATGCTTCGTCTGCAGAATCAATGGCTTCTCTTGTCTTTTCCTCGGTGGCTGCATAGGTCTTTCCGAACAATGAGCCATCAACAGGGGAAAACAGGTCTCCCGGTTCTCCCTCTGTGTCTATTCTTCCGTTTATGTAATTTCCAATCTCTTCCATCTGTACCGCCTTAACCCAGGACCTTTGCAAAGAACCCCTCAATGTCCGATGAGGATGCATCTCGGGGGTTTGTGACAACTCCTGTCGATTCTTCGGCAAGCTCAACCAGGGAAGGGATATTGCTCCTGTACTCTTCGGGATCAATGTTGCATTCCCCTATTTTGAGCGGTTGCCCGATTATTTTAAAAAATTCTCGCACTGTCTCTGCCAGTGATTCCTTCCTGCAACTTTCCGGGAATTTTGAATTTAGTTCAGCGTAGGCCTCGTGGCACTGGGGGTCATTGAATTCAATGATTTCAGGAAGGTACAGCCCCACCGTCATCCCATGTGGAATTCTGAAGTGGGCCCCAAGCGAATGGCCCATTGCATGGGCAAGGCCAATCTGTGAATTTGAGAATGATATGCCTGCCATGGATGCCCCTATGTGAACATCTTCACGGGCCCTAAGGTCATCCGGGTCCTTCAGTGACCTGGGAAGCCCTGTGCTGATCAGCTCAACTGCCTTGTCCGAAAAAATGTTTGAATATACGTTGTTCCACTGGCTTGTCCTCCCCTCAATTGCATGCGTCAATGCATCCACTGCAGTGTTTCTCGTGATTTCCCTGGGCAACTTCCGCACAAGGGCAGGGTCAAGGATTGCGTAGTCGGCAATGATCTCCGGGGACGCGAGCTCATTCTTCCTCCCATGATCACCGTCACTCAGAACAGCCGCCCAGGTGCATTCCGATCCGGTGCCGCTGGTTGTTGGAACGAGAAAAAGGTTGGATTTCTTCCTAAGGTTCAGGTTCACGAGGGGAGTGATGTCATAAACGTCCAGGTCAGGGCGTTCGTAGAGGACAAACAGTGCTTTGGCAGCATCCATGCACGATCCGCCACCCAGGCCTATTATCAGATCGGGTGAAAAATCATTGACCCTTGCAAGCCTTTCCTGGATATCGTCAAGCGTTGGTTCTTCTGGGATGTCTGAAATGATGCTGGTTTCCGAACCTTCCGGCAGCTGTTCTTCCACCAGCTTGACAAGGCCTGCACCCGCCAAATTCCGGTCTGTGACGATCAGAATCCTGTTCTTCTCAATGCCATTGAGATATGACAGGGAATCCTCCCCGAACACTATGTTTGGGGCTCGGAAAAACCACATCTAACTCACTCGGTTGAGACCATGGAAGCGGTGCTTACCATTTCCTTTGCAGCCTTCGTGAACTTCATGATCTTCATCATGGACCCTTCCAGCTTGAATTTCCCGGTCAGTATTCCCTGTATCGGGTCGATCTCCTTGTTGATCAGCCTGAGCCAGTTCCCGTACTTTCCGCTGTACTTGAATTCGGAATCTGGAATGGCGGATATGTCCGCAGAGAACTTGTGGCCCCTGCATTCTCCATGATGGAGATCAAGGAAGAGGAACTCATCGTGGTCTAAGTCGTCATCCTGCTTGATGACAAAGGTTATGGCACCTTCCCATTTCTTGCCTGCCTCCGCGTAAGCAGGATTGCTGTTTAGCTTTTCCACATACTCTACTGACCATTCTTCAGAAGGAAATTTAGGCATATTGTAACCAAGAGGATTATATAGATAAACTTTTTCGAACGAATTACGTATAGAGCCCTGTTTTGTTGAGATTCAAGTAAGCCGTGTTGCCTGAAAAATCAAGAGAATCCATTGCTCCAGGGTACAAAGGAACTCAGCTTCAGGGTCTCGTTGCCGGATCTTTCTGCTGTGTCAAATATCAGCGAAAGTACATTGTCGGCAATAAAAGTGGGGACGGTCATGTAGTTTTCAAGGAGATTCTCCCTGTACAGGCCAAGAACAGATACCAGAGGGACCTTTTCCTCCCTGAGAACAACTTTCATGTTCTTCATGAATTTTGTTCTGAATTTGGCCTCATGAATTCCGTTTGTGATGGAGAGTGCCCCACTTTCCTCGGATGGCACGCTTCCATAATGGACAATGTCATAGTCCGAATTGAGGCCTTTGGAAAACAGCTTGATTTCAGCGACTGGCTTGTGTTCCAGCTTGAAGGGGGGGACATACCCATCGCCCGGGACGAAGCTGAACCGGATGAAAGTGAGGGGGATCTTTGAATTTATCCTGTCAAGGGTGCTCACTAGTCCGGGTGAATTACCCAGGTAGGAGAGCTTGAGCTTGTTTCTGGCGTGATTTATCTCCCTGATGAGTTCGCTCATGTTGTCAAGTGCTGAATGGTGAAACCTGAACTCTGCATGCAATCTGGCATCCTGGATGTAAAGCCCCATGGGTATCACGGAGGGTATCTTGGTGATGTTCCTGAAGATTTCAAGTTCAGAAGCGATGTCATCCGCTTCCATTTCATAGATCTCAAAATTGCCCCTGTCCGTCCTGGTTGTCTTCCCAAAGATCCTTTCCAGCTTTGAATCATGCCTGCGGTCGATGTAAATGCTGACCTTGGCCACATTGTCATCCCCAACTGAGGCATAGATGGGGACCGGGTCTTCCAGGCTTGTGAACATGAGGTCCATTTCCCTGTTCACTTTCATTGTTACCTGCAGGGAAGAGTCCAGTTTGTCAGAGATGGTTGCAAGGGCATGCATTTGCAGTTTTCTCGAACCGTTGAAGGTTATTTTAATTTAATCCTTGAATAGCTATTTTTTCAAAGTTTTCGGTTTGTCATAATGCAGGGTGAAATCCAGTCTGTCATGTGATTCAGCAACAAATAAGTACAGCTAACAGAATTAGTCATCATGAAGGTTCTCGTGGTACTACCGCCATTCCTCCCCTCAGAGGAGATAACTGCAACATTGAAGCAGGTCCTGCCTGATTCTGAGGTTGTCACAGACACTGAATTTGAACAGAAAGATTCGGAAGTGCTCGTGGCAACAACGTTCACCCCCGTGGACAGGAAACTTCTCTCAAAGCTCCCAAACCTCAAGTTTGTCCAGATTGCAAGCACCGGCTACGACAATGTTGACGCTGATGCTCTGAAGGAGAAGGGGGCCAAACTTTCCAACATTCCAGTGGCCAACAAGGAAAGTGTTGCTGAGCATGTGATCGCCATGGCGCTTGCGCAACTCAAGAATCTCATGTATTTCCACAACGAGATAGTCAAGGGCAATTGGCCATTCCTCACAAACTCCATGGAGCTAATGGGGAAGACGTTCGGGATAGTTGGGATGGGCGCCATTGGAAAGAAGCTTGCCGAAAGGCTGCTGTTCTTTGGAACCAATACAATATACTACGACCCTGTCACACTCAATGAGGAGGAGGAAGAGATACTGGGTGTGGCCTCATCAGACCTCAACACCCTCCTTGAAAAGTCAGACATCATTTCCATACATGTGCCATTGAATGAAAAAACTGAGAAATTCATTTCTGAAAAGCAGTTTTCATTGATGAAGAACGGTGCAATATTCATCAACACAGCCAGAGGGGAAGTGGTCGACGAGGGTGCTCTCGTGAAGGCTGTAAAGTCAAAGGGGATCAGGGCATGCATCGATGTCTATACAGTGGAGCCGCCAGATCCAGAGTCAGAGATCTCAAAGCTTGACAATGTAATTTTCTCTCCGCATATTGCTGGCGTTACAATTGAAAGCCAGCAGCGGTTCATAACAGAGACCGTCTCCAATGTCCTGAAATATGTCCAGGGCCTGGAACCGCAGTACAGGGTGCTTTGATGAAAGGCTATGAGCTGTTCCACAGAACCCTGCAGGATCTTGGTTTAAAGCCCATTTTCGGCAATCCGGGCTCTACCGAAATACCCATGCTCAGGGGTGCGGATGATTATGTTCTGACGCTACACGACTCCATCTCGGTTGGAATGGCTGATGGCTATGCCCAGTACTCAGGAAAGCCTGCAATTGTGAACCTGCATACACTGCCCGGCGTTGCGAACTCAATGGCGTTCATCCACACTGCGAGGCTCAACAGGGCACCTGTGATAATTACCTCGGGCCAGCAGGACACACGGCACATGTATTATGAGCCGCTCCTGTGGCACGAACTCACCGATCTTGTGAAAGGTGCCGTAAAATACAGCTATGAGGTGAAGAATGCATCCGACATAGAGAAGGCCCTGAAACGGGCATATTCCGTTAGCATGGAACCTCCATCCGGCCCCGTGTTCCTTTCATTCCCCATGGACGTCATGGATCAGGAGGCGGATTACCTTGGCCTTTCACACTCAATGCCTGGCACGGATGTGCTGGACACCGGTGCAGTGAAGAGGGTGTGGGAACAGATGGGAAAAGCAAAAAGCCCAGCCATTGTTGCGGGCTCAGAAGTGGACCAGTACAATGCCTTCGGGGAACTGGCCAAACTGGCGAACAAGATATCGGTCCCTGTTTATGCAGAACCTTTGGGCAGCAGGGCAGTTTTCGATTCAGAGGACCCTTCATATGCCGGGGACCTGCCTCCGGCAACTACCGCCATCAATCTGGCCCTGCTTAAGCATGATTTCATTCTTAACGTGGGAGGGGATTTCACCATTTACCCCTACCTTCCCTCTCCCCTTCTTCCCGGCAAGGCAGTGGTAACCGTTTCCACATCACCGACACACAAGCATGGGGAATACATTAGGAGCAACCCTCGCCTGTTCCTGGAAGAATTGCAGAAACATGCTTCCGGAAACTGGAACTACAGGAAGCCTGAGGAAGGCGGCACGAACAGTGTCATAGCCAGGGAGAGGAGATCCATGGGCCCTAATTATGTTCTTCAGAAGGTGAAGAAGATGTTCACAGGCTATACTATAGTGGATGAGGCCATATCATCATCCCTTCTTGTGAGGAAGAATATAGGTTACTCCCCAAAATCCTATTTTACAGCCAAGAGCGGACAGCTGGGTTGGGGGCTTGCCGCTGCTGCGGGTATTTCAATGGTCAACCCCAGGGTGCTGGAAATAGTTGGGGACGGTTCCCTGATGTACACTGTGCAGGCTTTGTGGACAATTTCCAATTACAAGCTTCCCGTGAAGATCCTTGTACTGGACAACG
>JBJKSX010000037.1:0-21627 GCA_046703545.1 Thermoplasmataceae archaeon
TTCATCCGCGGCCTACTACATTCTCAGATGGTCCGGGGCAGCCATTGCCCCGAACGTTTCCTGGTATCTTGGTGAAAAGTTTGGGTTCAACATACCATTCTACCTCATCGGAGCAATAATGGTGGCAGCCACCGCGATGATGCTATTGAAATCAGATTTGCTCAAGACCGCCCTGAAGACACAAGAAAATAGCCGGTCCCAGCAGGGGAATGGGGTATCAGTATAGGCGCGGCCAGGTTGCGCAAGCCTCTCTGGACTAGTTGCCTTTTCCAGGATCAATGATGTTGAGTCTACTCCTGGCCACAGATATCTCCAGCGGGGAAGACCCGTAATCCTCGCCATCCATTTCTGCCGGCGCATTTCCCGTAATCTCAATCCTTTCCGCTCGGTAAGATTGCACCGTGGGGTCATCAATGTAGGATCCATTCCTGAGCTTTCCAAGCTTGGATATCATCTGGAGTTTGCCCACTCCTGACACAACATGAATGTCCAGAAGCCCATCGTCAAGTTCAGCCTTCGGGGCTGCCAGCATGCCGCCACCGAAGTACCTTCCATTCGCAACCACCATTTCCGCAAGGTCCAGGTGTACATCCTTTCCGTTGACTTTCATGGCCACCTTGAATGGCTTGAAGAATGGCAGCAGTGCCAGAACAGAAGCGGTGAAGGAATGTCCCCCTCTTGACTTCCTGTGCGCATTGACCCTCCTCATCACCGAGGCCCCGAATCCCACTTCCAGAATGTTGACAAAGTACCTGCTTTCAGTGCCCTGCCTGGCCACACCCATATCTATCTTTTTTGTCAGGCTTTCCCTCATGGCTTCCCTGACCGTCGGGATGTCCTTGAAGCTGAGCGACTTGACGAAGTCTGATCCTGTTCCTGCAGAGATTGGCACCAGAACAGTACTTGCGCCAGCCAATGACTGCACCACCTCATTGAGGGTGCCGTCCCCGCCTATGCAGAGTATGTAATCAGACCCATTCTTTGTGGCTTTATCTGCAATTTCTGTTGCATCTCCCGGCCCACTGGTGAGAAAATGCTCCAGTTCAAATTCCCTGAACTGGTCAAGCACCGATCTGTAGATCTCGGATGCATAGTTGCCGCCGGCGCTTGGATTGATGATGGCGGTTACTTTCATGAAACCACCATTCCCTCCTTCTTCATTTCCTCCATCACACTTTTCTCTAGGGACTTGCCCTGGTCTGGCTCATAAATGCGGTATGCCATCCTTCTTCTCATTATGTCCTCAAAGGTCACGGGGCATTCGTGCCTTATCACATCCCTTATGGAATCTCCGCTTTTTGACCTGCTGTAGCATATTGTGGGCAGCCCGGAGGTTTCTATTTTCGTTCCCAGCAAACTTGAAATGCGCATGGCAGCCTTCCTGGAGGCTGCACGGTAGTTGGTGATCTTTCCACCAAGGAGGCTTACGAGCCTTCCGGTATTCACTATCTCGAAGTCCCTGGATACCTTTCCTGGATCGTTCCCTTCCCCAAATAATGGCCTAAGGCCGGCATATGCGGATACAACATCCATTCTGTTCAGTTCCGGATAGAGGGTCCTGACACTTTCCACAACGTAATTGACATCCTCCTCGCTGATGCGAAAATCATCCGGCTCCTTCACGAAGGTGTCTGTTGTCCCGATGTGCACAACTTTTCCCCTTGGGATGATGAACATCTGCCTCTTGTCAAGGGGAGTCCTGAACGCAATGGCATGCTTAATGGGAATTTTGTCCGCAGGGACCACAAGGTGTATGCCCTTGCTCAACTGCAGGGGCTTTTCCAGTTTCTTCCCGAACCGATCGAGAAGCCTTGATGCCCAGGGCCCAGCTGCATTCACCACCAGGTCCGCGGTTATTACAGATTCTTTGCCGGAGAATGCATCTTTCAGGGTTACTGCATATCCTGAACTTGAGGGTTCAAGCTTTGTGGCCTCCAAATAATTGAAGCATCTGACTCCATTCCTCTGCGCGGAAACTATGTTGTGAATTACCAGCAGTGAATCGTCAGTGTATGCATCCATGTACTGGAAATATCCCTTCACGGAAGGCGGATATTCTCCGGTGTTCTTCTTGAATCTCGGCAGGCTTGGATTTCCTGAAAGGAGATTGTAAAGGAACAGTCCGAATCTCAAGGTGTACTTTTTCCAGGAGTACTGGTCAACAATAATGTGAAAATTCAATGGCTTCACGAAGTCGGTGTTCGTGATCAGGTAGTTCCTCTCTTTGAGGAGTTCCCTGACTTCCCTGACCTCACCCTGTGCAAGGTATCTCAATCCCCCATGGATCAGCTTTGATGATCCGGAACTTGTGCCCGAGGCAAAGTCACTCTTCTCAACCAGGATGGTGTCAATGCCATTTTCCGAAAGCAGGTTGGCCACACCAGCGCCAGAAATGCCACCCCCTATGACAAGAACCTGGCATTTCCCTCCATCGAGCCCAGACAGGGCAGTCCCCCTCGTCCTGAAGGAAAATTCATCACTCATTGTGCCTGTCTCCAGAGAATAGCGGATCCGCAAGCCTTGCCTGCATTCGTTCCAGTTCCCTGTCCATGTTCTTATGGAAAAGTGCCCCCTTTCCGTGATGGTGGGTCATTGTCCCCCCATTAGAAACGAAACAGCTGACCAGTTCTTCTCTCACTTTCAGGAGAGTGTCCAGTTCATTCTCCGACTTTATGATGAAGGTGAAGTATATGCACGCCCCAGACCTGTAAAGGTGGGATATGTGTGCCATGATCTCGCCCCTGAATCCTAAATCCTGCTTGAGTTTCCCGAATGTGTTTTTTACGTCCAGGTAAAGGGGGTACATGTTATCCCAGGTTGTGGAAGTCTCAAGTGTGTCCGGGATCAGCCCACTTTTCCAGAGGACATTTGCAATCCCCGGTCTGGAAAATCTCCCCTTTATCCAGGACTTGGCAGGTGCAGAGCCTGTGGAAATCGAATTGGTGAGAACAGGAGTGACTGCGAAGTCATTGTTAACAACAACCAGCAGTGCCCCCTTTCCCCCAGTCCTGAAATTGACGTATTTCCTGAAGAGCCCAACCATGGCCCCATCGCCAGCGGTGTTGAAGGCAAACTCAGTTTCAAGTTCATCCGAGAGCCTTGCCACAGCTGGAAATCGGTCTCCGCTTGAAAGGGCCTCTATCCCGTCCTTGAAACTCCTGTAAACGTATGATGAAAAGTATCTCCTCTCCGGTGCATTGAACAGCTTCATGACAACATCGGTCACAAGGCCGTATTTGCCGTCACTGCCAATTGCAACATCCTTGTAGTCAAAGCCTGTGGACTTCCGGGGAAATACACCGTCAGTGTGCTCACCAGAGGATGTGGAAAGGCTGACTCCCAGGACGAGCCTTTCAATTCCCCCATAGAGGTTTGATTCCTGGCCTGTGGCCTTGGTGGCCACCCATCCGCCAACCGTTGAATGAAGCATGGATTCAGGAAAGTTTCCAAGAGTGTAGCCAAAACTGTTCAGCCTCTTTTCAACCTCCATTCCCCTGTAGCCAGCACCTATAACTACGTATCCCTTCTCTATGCGCAGTTGCTTCAGGTTTCTGGTATCAATGGAAACTGTCTTCCCCTCGTCTTTCACCAGTAGGGAACCGGAAACGGATGTCCCGCCGCCGTATATTATGGCCCTGTAGCTCCTGTTTTGCAGCCCTTTCAGAATGTCACCGGCAATCTTGTAATCGGGGTATATGACGGCATCCACAATCCTCTCTATTGAGGAATGCCTGGCCATGAGCAACTCTGGGGAAGACTTTCCCAGGGAATGGGCATACCTTTCAGTGGGGCTGAAGCTTATGTGTGTTTCAGGAACGAATTCCAGGAGCTCCCTCCTTATATCTTCAGAAGTCTCCGGAATCTCCTGGTCTGCAAGTCCATCCCAGACGCTTTCAAGCCTTATTCCAAGTCTCCTTGCGATATATTCTGCACTGGAGCGAAAGTCGCCCCCATCACCTTGGCCATAAAGAACTGGAACTTTCATGCTTTTCAATTAACGGTTCTGCACTTATAAATATTTGAGTCCCTTTTGCAAAGGGACCAGTAAGCAGTGCCTTTCCTACTCCTCTTTCCAGCTGAACTTCACAACCATCAGGATGAAAATGACAACTGCAACTCCAATGCTCACAACGATGTCAAGCATGGCCGAACTGTAGTTGGTGTAGATGGTTACGGCATTAAGCCCGTCTATGACGTAGTACAGGGGAAGCACGTGGGCAAATGTCTGCAGCCAGACTGGCATTATGGAGATTGGGAAGAATGTCCCAGAGAGGAACATCATGGGGAATGTTATCACGTTGCCTATCACTGAAGCACTTTCCTCGGACTTTGAAAGGGAACCAGCCAGTATGCCCAGGGACGTGAACATGAAGACTCCCACCACCAGGAACGGGATCATCAATGTGGTGAGCGTCAATTCAGAATGGAAAACGAAGAGGCCCACGGCTGCAATCTCCACAGCAGACAGTGCAGATATTACAAGGTACCACAGAAACTTTGAAAGGAACCACTCAGATTTGGTGAGCGGAGTCAGGGAGAGCTGCCTGAATATCTTCTCCTTCTTGTATGAGCTCACGATGAAAGTCATGGAGAACATTGGGGACGTGAGTATCACAAGCCCGATCAGGCCAGGTATGAGGAAATCAATGTACTTTGTGGCGTGAGAAGTGACCGAAGTGCTCTCAAGAGACACTATCTGGCTTGGAAGCTGGAAATTGTTGTTGAAAATCTGCACGGCATAATTGATTGCACTCTGTGCAATGCCGCTGGATGAAACCGATGGATTGTTGTAATAGACAAGCGCCACATGCCCTCCGCTGCTTGAGACTTCCGTGCTGAAATTAGCGGGTATCAGGAGCGCCGCAGATATGGAGTGCTGAGAGATGTATGTCTGGATGTTCACGTTGCTTGGAATCATGTGGATAGACACGATATTGGTTGCATTGAGGGTGCTGATGAACTGGGACGACAGAGTTCCGTTGGCGTCCTGATTCTGCACGTAAAGTGGAACCGTGGAACTGCCGGTGCCCGAAAATATAGAGCCAAAAATGAGCATCAGGATGAGTGGAAATATGAAAACGAAGAAAACTGCCGACTTGCTTCTCATGTAGCTCCTGGCGTAGACCACCAGGTCTGCTTTTATGTTTTTCAGCTTCATATCATTCATCCTCCTCCGTGATCAGATCCACAAAGATATCCTCCAGGGTGTCCTCCTTGAGTGACAGGTTTCTCAGTTCAATGCTGTTTTTTTCCGCAAATTCGAGTATCCTGGTAATGTCGCCAACATTCTCCACCGGCACTATTATCTCATCGCCCTTCACAGAATAGCCAGGTGTTCCTGAGCTCTTGAGATACTCTTCAAGCCTGTTGCTCTTGTTGATGTGTAGGCTCCTGCCCTTGCCCATCTTCCCGATGATTTCCTGCGGGCTGCCCTCAACGATCATCTTTCCATGGTCCATGATTCCAACCCTGTCTGCAAGCATTTCTGCCTCTTCCAGGTAATGGGTTGTCAGGATCACCGTGCGGCCCTCAGACTTCAGTTTCCTTATAAGGCCCCATATCCTCCTTCTTGCCTTGGGGTCCAGGCCAGTGGTTGGCTCATCGAGGAACACCACTTTTGGGTCATTGATCAGTGCAAGGCATATGCCCACTTTCTGTTTCTGCCCTCCTGAGAGGTTTATGAAATGCACCTTCCTGACATCTTCGAGCTCAACCAGCTTCAGGAGCTCATCGGTGCGGTCAGGAACTGAAAAAAGTGTGCAGTAGTATTTTATTGCCTCCTCCGGCGTGATCCGTTCTATGAACCTGAAATCCTGGGGCATTATTCCCACAATGTCCCTGATCTTTGACGCGGATCGCCATGGGTCCTGGCCAAGAACTCTGACAGAGCCGGAGTCAGGTTTCCTTATCCCTTCCAGTATTTCCACGGTCGTGGTCTTGCCCGCGCCATTTGGGCCTAGGAAACTGTAAACCTCGCCTTTGGTTACTGAAAATGAGATTCCATTCACTGCTTTGAGCGTACCGTAGGTTTTGTGAAGATCTGTGACCGAGATGTATTCCTCGTCCGTCATTGATTTAGTAACACTATGGCAGATTAGTAACTTATCACTACTAGAAATCCTTGATCTGCCTCAATCCAACATTTGGTACTTTCCCACCATACACGTAGGATTCGGTTTCAATCCTGTGCTCGAATTCATTCATGAATGCGTCCATGCTTTTCTTCAGGCTCTCAATTCTCACTGAAACAATTTCCTTGATGCTTTCCATGTCATTGGGAAGGAACATTGCAACCCGCCCTCCTCTTTCAAGTGAATTCATCTCCTTGTAGACAAGCCCCAGTGAAACCAGCTTCTGCAGGTTCCTGAAAACGGTGCTCCTGTCCTTTGAGAGTAGTTCAGACAGCTGGTCAAGGGTGCATTGGCCCCTTGATACAATGGTGTAGAAGAGCCTTATTTCAAGGTCGTTAAGGTCAAGAAAGCAGGAAAGGAGATCTGAGCATTTTGCCCGGGCACGTATAAGGGACGAGAATGAAACCATGTTACCTCATTGTGTTCAGGTATATCGATATTGTGGTAAAATGGAAATTTCGAAAAATATTAAATACAGTTGTCAATTCAGAAGCGCGGGAATAAAACCGCATCAATTTCGAGGTAATTGTATGGTAGACAGAAACATAGATGAAATAAGGGAGAACATGTTACACAAAATGATGAGCGAAAACAACACATCAGAAGCATCAAGCGGAAAGCCAATGGAACTTACTGACAATAATTTCCAGCAGGAAATTAACAAGGCTGATCTTATGGTGGTTGACTTCTGGGCCGCATGGTGCGGACCTTGCCAGTTTGTTTCCCCTATCATTGAGGAACTTGCAGCTGACTACAAGGGCCAGGTCTCATTCGGGAAACTGAATGTGGACGAAAATCCAATGGTGTCACAGCAGTTCATGATAAGGAGCATACCCACAATCATGTTCTTCAAGAAGGGCAAGATGGTGGACGCACAGATTGGCGCAGTTCCCAAGCCAATGCTGGCACAGAAGATAGAAAACCACAAGGCACAGTAAATTCCACTCAGGTGCAGCACTTGACGGCAGAAAAATACGACAGCATAGTCATAGGTGCAGCTTCGGCAGGGCTCACTGCGGCCCTTTATTTGTCCAGGCAGGCCGCTTCAACCCTGGTCATTTCCAAGGATATAGGGGGGCAGGCCCTCCTCACTGATGACATTCAGAACTATCCCGGCTATGGCCAGATAAGCGGCTTTGAGCTCATGAACAAGTTCCAGCAGCAGGCCGCATCATATGGCACCAAGTTTGTTTACGATGAAGTTGTGTCAGTTGAAAAGCTTGAAGATGGCAATTTTTCAGTTAAGACCGGCTCCCAGGAGTATCAGTCAATTTCCGTGATCCTGGCATTCGGAAAGACCCCCATGAACCTCAATGTTCCGGGGGAGGACACTCTCAGGGGAAGAGGCGTTTCATACTGTGCTGTGTGCGACGGCCCCCTGTTCAAGCAACTTCCCATTGCGGTTGTGGGCATAGGGGAACACGTGCTTCAGGCAGCGGTTTACCTTTCGGGCCTTGCATCAAAGCTGCACGTTGTGTACAAAGGCTCAAGGATAAGCGAGGATGACGAACTCTACCAGCAGCTCAGGGAAAAACCCAACGTGGAATTCCTGCTGAATTACAGTGTGGAAAAAATTGAAGGCGATATGACCGTTAACAAAGTCCACATCAAAAGCAACCAGAAGGGCTCCACAGAGAAGAAAGCGCTCGAAGTGGAAGGGCTTTTCATCGAGATGGGCTATATTGCAAAGACCGACTTTGTCAAGGGCCTGGTTGACCTGACCAAGGGAAATGAAATCATAACGGACAAGCTTGGCAACACTTCCCAGCCGGGGGTGTTCGCCGCGGGAGATGTCACCGACATACCCTACAAGCAGGCAGTTATTTCAGCAGGGCAGGGTTCAGTGGCGGCGCTTTCAGCTTACAACTACATCCAGAAGAAACTTGGCCGGACTGCGGTCAAGTCGGACTGGAAATCAGTCAAGCCTGCAAGCTGAAATTTCATTTTTTCGCTTCCATACGGGAGTAACATTTTAATTATCCACTCACTTCTATTGTGTATATCAGGAGTGAGCTAACCTTTGGAAACTGACGATCCCATGCCAGACTATGAACCAGAAGACCCATGGGACGGTCCATCTCCAGAAGCCCCGGAGGCAGAAAAGGAGGAGGAATCCAAGAGGCGGGACTTGCCCCCTGGGCCCAATGAGCTACGGGTGGTCAACAAGATCGAAGAGTACACAAGAAATTCCCGCGGGCCAAGAATTCAGGTTATCAAGAGCCGGGACATCAAGAATGCCGAACATTTTTCAGAGAAAGTATTCAGGGTACTGAAAACAAGGGGCTACAGGATAGAGGAACTGGATCCTGAAACGCTGAAGGGGGAACCAGATGAAGGCGGTTCTGACCCCAAGTTGATATACTCCATAAACGAGGAAACCATAAAGCAGTTCCTAGGTGCAAATCTCACACAGTCTGAAAAGCCAATGAAATACCTGTTTGACAATTCAATGCTTTCCTACGTCAGGGCACCAGTCCTGATCTCCACCGTAAGCGATGCTTTCTATGACAGGGTCGGGCTTCAGTCCTTCACTTCAGAAAAGGCAGCACCGAACAGGACGAGGGAGAGGAAGCACACATCCGCAGGCCGGAGCCCGGTCAACAGGCTCGCAATATGGAGCTTCTACTTTGCCTCAGCGGCTTTCGCCCTCAGTGCGATATATTCCCTTTTTGGCAATTATCTCACATTCTATGAGGGTTCCACTGGTTACACAATAGTTCCACTGGCAACACTGCTCCTGAGCATTGCAGCCATTGCTGTCAGGTCATTCAGCCTGTCCAGGGAGGACAGGGGCTCAGTGGCCCTAATCGTCTCTTCCATTTTGCTGTTCATACTGTTCCTTCTCTTCGGGATATTGGTATCTTACAACATCCTGAGCCAGAACTACTGGCCAAGCAACATCGCCAGTGCTCTGTTCAACTCAAGCAGTTTCACCCTGGTCATAATATCCGCAGTGATATTTGTCCTGGCAGTCTCCCGCTTCACACTATTCCTGGGCAAAAGATCCGGACCGGTGTCCTATGCCTTGTCCATTGTAGGTGCCATACTACTGATTTCCGCTGCCTTGACACATAATATGCCATACATCACCATATTCGGGCAGACGGTTTACAATCAGGCAAACATCGGTGCGCCTGCGCTTGTTAACCAGTTCAGCTTCAACCCGTCCCAGCCATTTTTCGGAACGGATTCGTCCTATTCAATTCAAGGCACAGCGCAGTATCTGCTGCTTAGAAACTGGATACTTTTCATTGCCAATGTTCTCCTGTCATCATCATTCATTCTGGCCATCAGGTCACAGAAGTCAAATTCCAGCTCTTCCCATGATTTTTAATGAATTTTGAACAGTGTCAACACATACTCTTATTCAATTGAACCAATCTCCATCAATGCGAACAAGGCCCAATGCCTTCTCAAGGAAAGGAGTGGTATCATCATCAAGCTTGCAGTCTTCACTTGCAGGTGCAAGAGTTTTGGAAAATGGCGGCAACGTCGCGGATGCAGCAATTGCTACCAGTGCAGTCCTCTGTGTGACACAGAACAATCTCTGTGGGCTTGGAGGGGACCTGTTCACGCTGGTGCGGATGGACGGCAAGCCTATCAGGGACATCAACGGTAGTGGCAGGGCCTCACACAATGCAACCATAGATTATTTCAGAAGCAAGGGCCTCGAGACTCTCCCGTTCAGGGGAGAAAACGCAGCACTGACAGTTCCCGGAATCGTGGATGCGTGGAAAACATTGAACAGGGGATATGGAACCATGGAGATTGGCGACCTCCTTGCACCGGCAATAAAACTTGCAAAGGAAGGTTTCCCGGTCACCCACAACTATCACCAATCCATAGAAATTTCTGCCAGGTATCTTGGAGAGTATGGATGGAAAGACCTCTTCACCCCCGGAGGAAGGGTTCCGGAGACAGGGTCCATATTCAAGCAGAAGGAGCTGGGCGAAACACTCTCTCTTATAGCATCAGAAGGCCCTGAATCATATTACAGGGGCTTCCTCGCTGACAGGATTGTCAAGGGTCTTGAAGGCACTGGCTGTGTGCTTGATTCAGAGGATTTCAGGCAACATTCCACAACGGTCAGGGATCCGCTCAAGACAAGTTACCACGGCTACGATTTGTATGAAACGCGCCCCAACAGCCAGGCCGCAACGGCTGCACTGTGGCTCAATCTGTACGACATAATGACAGAGGATGGGGTTGCTTCAGATGAAGACAGGTTCATGAAATCCATAAGGAGTGGCCTAGTTGCATATGAACAGAGGGCCAGACACATAACTGACCCGGAGTACCATGACCTACCCATGGGATGGGGGACAAGGGAGTTTGCAGAAAAAGTTCTGAATGAGGCGGACCTTACCGTATCATTCAAGGGAGAAGTCAAGGACCCCGGAGATACAACCTACTTCAACCTGGCAGACGGAGATGGAAATTCACTCTCAGTGATCCAGAGCAACTATGCGGGCTTCGGCACAGGAATAACACCAAAGGGGACTGGATTCATACTTCAGAACAGGGGCTCTTATTTCAGCCTGGACCCAGAACACCACAATGCACTTGTTCCGGGAAAGAGGACCTTCCACACGCTCTGTGCCGCAATGGGAGAAAAAGATGGCGAGTTCCAGTTTTCCGCCGGAACCATGGGCGGAGACATTCAGCCACAGGTTCATTTCCAGCTTATAACATCACTTGTGGATGATGAAATGGATCCACAACTGGCCCTGGACAGGCCAAGATGGGCGTTCCCGCACACCATATATGAAAAGCCGGGTGACATGATTGTGGAGTCAAGCCTTTATGGCACCCTTTCAGGATACAGGAATCTGCCACTGAGGCTCAAGGAGATAGACGACCTGTCATCCCAGACGGGCCACGCACAACTGGTGCAGATGAACAAGTTCGGTGTGGTGGTTGGCGGTGCCGACCCAAGGGGAGACGGCATTTCAATCGGCGCACAGTGAACTGATCTTAATCAAACAAAAATTTGTCAATTAATTTTATTCTCAATTTTTTTCTAAACATAGGCACAGGAATCCATTATTTATTTGCTTTTTAAGAAGAAAAATGTTGATATAGATCAACCGATTCGAGATATGTGGTAAATGTCTATAATGTTACCATCGGGCAGGATGACTGTCCCCACACGTTCATCACCGGAATGGTGAAGGACCTGGTCATCTACATCATGAACACCAGCGATGAACCCAATGGTTACCAGAACACTTTCAGCATATTTCTCTCAAAGGATGAAAAGGGGATGAGGCAGGCATTGAACCACCTGAAGAACTACCCTGACATCAGGGAAATCAACATTCTCGGCAAGAAGGAGAACATGATGTCTCTGACATACAGCTTCCCAAGGACTTCTGCATACAAGAATGTGAAGAAAATTGGCTTCAGGCTCCACCCAGTTGTAGTAAGGGACGGAATCGAGAGATGGTTTTTTGTTTCTGAGGAAGCAAATCTGTTGGGGGATGGAAAGTCAATGCTTGAAGACCAGCTCACTCGGGTAAGCTCAATAAAGAGGATGAGCACCAATGACTTCATAAGCTCCTATTCAAAGCTTTTCAATGGAATGTTGAAGCTGAGGCTGGACAACCAGACTGGCGGAAACGGTTCAGAGATCCTTTCAGAGGCATTGAGGGCCGGCTATTATGACTGGCCGAGGCAGTCCTCCCTGTCTCAGTTGAGCAAAAGCATAAATGTGCCACGCTCCACCCTGACATACAAGATAAGGAAACTGGAAAAGCGCATTTTTACAGACCTTCAGGAAACAGACTACTGACGATTTTTTTCGCCTGTTTTTTAAGGGGAAATAATTATAAACCCAACTGAGTTGTTAGAATTGTACCTAATTTTTTATTACTTTAGTGTTTAAAGAATAGTTGACGTATGACAATAAATGTCAATATAGAACCCTTTATTTGTAGGCGGTAATGAACAAAACAACAATGGCTGTTGTAGCCATTTTGGTTGTGGTTGTTGCAGTCGTCGGAGGTGTGGGCTTTTACATCACTCACACAGGCTCCAGTAAAACGGGAACCGGTCCCACGACGCCGCACTACAATACCATAACATTTGCCAGCTCGGCTACACCGTCGTCTATAGACCCGGCAGTAGCGTTTGACACAAACTCTGTGTTCTTCGATGACCAGATCTACCAGACACTGGTTGCATACAACACCTCTACCTTCAACGGGCAGAAGGTTGGTTCAATAGCACCGGCACCTGGCCTTGCCCAGAACTGGACAATCGCCTCTAATGGATCTATAACATTCCACCTGAGACAAAATGTGTCCTTTGCAAACGGTGACCACCTGAACGCATCAGATGTCGCATTCTCACTGAACAGAGTCATAACAATGGCACAGGGACCAAGCTTCCACGTCAGGCAGTTCCTTAACTCAAGTGGAATACACGTTCTTGGAACATACTCAATCATGCTTGTGCCATCTGCACCATACCCCTGGTTCCTTAACCTGTTCCAGCTCTGGGTGACCAGCATTGTGGACCCCTCTTACGTTAACGCGCATGGCGGAGTTCAGGCAGGCAAAGTCAACACATACATGTCAACACATGCTATGGGAACAGGCCCCTATGAGCTTCAGAACTATGGAACACAGCAGATCACACTCGTGGCAAACCCCAATTACAGCGGACCACAGCCAAACATAACGCAGATCATATACTCAATCGTCAGTTCACCATCCACACAGCAGACACTTCTGCAGAAGGGATCAGTGAATGTTGCACTGAACATACCTCTCAGTGAAATGAACACTGTGAAGAACTACACCAATGTGCAGGTCAAAACAGGACCAACTTCCTCCGAGTACTACGTTGGTATGGATGAGAACGTGACACCATTCAACAACCTCTCCGTCAGGAAAGCAGTTGAATACGCAGTGAATGCATCTGCCATTACGGCTGGAGCTGTATTCGGCTATGGAACTACCATCTATAGTGGAATGGCCCCAACAATAGAGGCATACTCGCCTGTGTTCAAGCAGTATATGCAGAATGTGTCCATGGCCAAGAAGTACCTCGCACAGAACTCGACATATGCGAAAGGCTTCACGACGCAGTTCTACTATACCTCTGGTGACCCAATAGGTTCACAGGTGGCTACGATCCTGCAGTCACAGCTTGCGGCAATCAATATAACTGTGCAGTTGAACCCGGTTCAGTCTGCTACGTTTGATGTCACAGTTGGAGCTGGAACATATCCAATGTTCTATGATGGATGGGTCAACCTCCTTGCAACACCAGATGATGGTCTCAGGCCACTGTTCAATGTTGCAAACTTGGGACAGGGTGGAAACTACAACTACTTCAACAACACAACGGTCTCACACGACCTCGTGAATGGAGGACAGCAGTACAACAAGGCAATAAGGGATGCAAACTACACACAGGCACAGCAGATCATTGCAGCCCAGGCAGTTGAGGTTCCACTGTTCAACCTGCAGAACGTCATACCCATGACAACAAATGTCCATGGACTGCTTGTCTACCCAACGTTTGATATCTACGTAAGTCAAGCAACGTTGTCGTGACGTGATGTGATGAACAGTTTCCAAAAATTTTTTATTTTTAGAATTTTATCAATTATCCCAACCATTTTTGGGGTAATTCTGATAACTTTTTTTCTGGAACACGTAGTGCCAGGAAATCTAGCCCGTACACTTGTAGGACCAGAATACAACCCGCAACAATACCAGATACTAGTCAATGAACTTGGGCTCAACAAGCCTTTAACTGTTCAATTCGAAAATTACATTGGCTCACTGTTACATTTGAGCCTTGGTTATTCATACTATTTCGGGCAGTCGGTGAATTCACTGATACTCGAGAGGTTCCCCGCCAGTTTTGAACTGGCAATAGCCACTCTGATCATAACAATTCCCACTTCCATAGCACTGGGAGTGTTTGCCTCGCTTAGGGCCAACAAAGCAGGTGATCACGGAGCCAGAGTTTCGTCACTCCTGGGAATATCAATGCCAGTGTTCTGGATTGAGATGGTGATGATCATTGTGTTCTATACCTACCTGGGATGGGCACCAGCACCAGATGGGCAGCTAGCTCTCAATCTGGTCGCACCTCATACCATCACCGGTATGATGATACTGGACAGCCTCCTGAACTTCAATTTCGCTGACCTGTTCAATACTACCTGGCACATCATACTGCCAGCCATAGGCCTCTCCTTGGCGGGCATAGCCACAATCTCAAGAGTATTGAGGTCAAGCATGCTTGATGTCCTGAACAAGGATTACATGAGGACCGTTTTCGCCATAGGGCTACCAAGGAACATAATCGTCAACAAGTACGCATTGAGGAATGCACTCCTTCCCGCCATTACCGTGGGTGCCATTAATGCAGGCGTGCTCATGGGCGGGGTAGTTCTCACAGAAACGGTCTTCACCTGGCAGGGAATGGGGCTGCTCGCGGTCACCGCTATTGACCAGAGGGATTTTGCAGTTGTCATGGGAGTGGTGATGGTTTCAGCATTCCTGTTCACTTTGCTGAATCTCGTAGCAGACCTGCTATATGCTTACGTGGACCCCAGAGTCAGGCTGTAGGTGAAAACATATGACAGACGAAGAAAGCAAATTATTTGACAAGAGTGAACTGAGAAAAAACAGCCCTATGCGTGAAACCCTTAGGCTATTTCTCAGGAATCCAACGGGCATGATTGCGGTCGCCATAATTGGGGCTTTCATATTCCTCTCCATTTTTGGGCCCAACCTTGCCCCGTATCCGCCTGATAAGCTATATCCCAACAGCATACTCCTGCCGCCCTCCTCCGCGCACCTGTTCGGAACGGATCTGAATGGCAGGGATGTTTTCTCCAGGGTCATGTATGCAATCAGGCTTGACATGAACATAGCGTTCCTGTCCACCACGGTGAGCTACATAATAGGAGTCGCACTTGGCATAGTGGCAGGGTACTTTGGCAAGATAACAGACAACGCAATAATGAGGGTCATGGACATAATGTTCGCATTCCCATACCTTCTGTTCGCCATTGCAATAGCTGTTGTGCTGGGACAGAGCTTCCTGACAATATTCATTGCAATCACAGTGATTTCCATCCCAACTTTCGCCAGGGTTGGAAGAAGCGCGGTCCTTTCAACCAAGAACGATCTGTATGTCACTGCAGCCATAGCACTGGGAGCAAAGAAACTGCACATAATGGTGAAGCACATCCTCCCATCTGCAATAACGCCGACGATTGTCCTGTACGCACTCAACCTTGGCACTGCAGTTATTGTAACCTCATCGTTGAGTTTCCTTGGGCTTGGAATCAGGCCGCCAACACCTGAACTTGGGGCCATCATAACGACCGGCTTCTACTATATAGTGTCAGGCCAGTGGTGGGTTTCAGTGCTTCCGGGTCTATTTATAGTTGCAATAGTTGTAGGATTCAACATGATGGGAGACGCCGTAAGGGAAGTAACAGATGTTACCTTGAGGAGATAAAATTCATGGAACTTGAAACAACAGAATATAACGACTACGTGCTTTACGTTGACAACCTCTCTGTTGAGTATACCGTTTCTGGCAAGAGAGTTTACGCACTCTCCAACGTGAGTTTTGGAATAAAGGAGAACGAATCGATTGGAGTTGTCGGAGAGAGTGGATGCGGAAAATCGACCCTGGCTATGGCAGTCTCCCATATCCTGCCACAGAATAGTATTGTCACCTCCGGTAGAGTAATCTTCAAAGGGCAGACTATTGTGGACCTGGAAAGGGGTGCTACATACTCCCTGAGGAACAACAGAAAGGAAAGGAAGATCGAGAGCGAACTCAAGGTGGTAAGGTGGAAGGGAATTTCCATCGTTTTCCAGGGTGCGCTTGATTCATTGAATCCTCTCTTCACTGTCGGCCAGCAGCTCGCAGATATATTTATCCACAAGGAGAAGAACACCAAGGAAGAAGCCAAGGCAAGGTCAGAGGAGCTGCTTTCAGCGGTTGCCCTGGACAAATGGGTGCTTGATGCTTTCCCCCATCAGCTCAGCGGGGGAATGAAGCAGAGGGTCATAATTGCAATGGCAATCGCACTGAAGCCTTCCCTTGTGATTGCGGATGAGCCAACAACATCACTGGACGTTATCACCCAATACAGGATCATTGAAGAACTCAAGAAATTGAAGGAGACCTACAATCTCGCAATCCTGAGCATATCGCATGATGTGTCCATGGTATCCCACCTTTCGGACAAGCTTATGGTCATGTATGCCGGCAGAGTGATTGAAAAGCTTCCCGAGAGCACATTTGCAAATGCGCAGCATCCTTACACGTACATGCTCATTGAATCCATACCAAAGATACAGGAGGACGTTTCCGAGGTACTCCCAATAAGGGGTGCACCACCTATTCTTTCAACAAAGATTCATGGGTGCCCGTTCTATGAACGCTGTGATTTCCATCAGGATATGTGCCTGGAGGATGAGGTAATTGAACTGAGGAAAGTGTCCGGTGAACATGAAGCTGCATGTGTTGTGCTTCCCCTCAGCGCCGGAAGGCCAGAAAAGAGGCAGACCGAAACAGTAGCCCAAGGAGAGGCCTTTGTCAGAAGCAATTCCATAGTTTCCACAAAAGAGATTTCCAAATATTTCCAGAAGAAGTCGGGAATCAGGGAACTCAGCAACAGGAAGGTGGAATATGTCAAGGCCGTGGACCATGTCAACATAGATGTCAAGGAAGGCGAATCCGTTGCACTGGTAGGTGAAACCGGCAGCGGAAAGACAACCCTGAGCAGAATGCTTGGCCTCCTTGAGACTCCCACTGATGGTGTCCTCGAGGTGCTAGGTGAGGAAGTGGACTTCAGCAACAAACGCCAGATAGCAGATCTGAGGAAGATCATACAGACAATTTTCCAGGATCCTTTCCAGAGCATCAACCCGAGATTCTCAGTTCAGAACGCACTTATGGAGCCACTGGTTGTAAACAAACTAGTGAACGAAGGTGCGCAGGAACGGGTAATCAAGGCAATGAAGGATACGGGGCTTGTGCCCATCGAGGATTACATCTATAAGTTCCCGCACCAGCTGAGTGGCGGCCAGAGACAGAGGGTATCAATCGCCAGGAGCCTGGTGCTAAATCCAAAGATTCTCGTTGCGGATGAACCCATCTCAATGCTTGATGTATCACTTCGTGCAGGTGTCCTGAACATATTCAAGAACCTGAGGAAGGAACTGGGTGTCACACTTTTCTACATCACCCACGATATTGCATCAGCCAAGTACATCAGCGACAAGATATATGTCCTGTACAAAGGCGAGATCGTAGAATCAGGGACCACGGATGAGATCATAAGGTATGGGGCTCACCCATACACCATCGCCCTTGTAATCTCCAGCATGGGGATTGAGGGGAAGATCTCTGACACACTTGGTGAAAAGATCTTTGAGCAGACTGAGGATGTTGACCTTCCAAAATGCAGGTTTGCACCCAGGTGCCCCTTTGCACAGCAGGTATGCTTCGACGAATCCCCAAAATACGTTGAGGTAAAGGGGGGCCATTCAGTGAAATGCCATTTTGGTTCACAGATCTATGAGAAGACCCGTGAGAGCACCATAGACAACTCGCTGAACCTTACCGGGCTCCAGTCCCAGATCTCCTCAAAAAACTAAATTTTCTTTTTATTCTATAAAATATGAGAGAAAACATCAGGGTGACTATTATCACGATGGTTTTCAAATTGTCATCATTTTCAGGGGCAGGTTGTATTGCACAGTCTATGGATGGCATTTCACGCTCCCTGTGAGGATGGCTGGGGCACCGCGGGCATGTAGACGCATCCCGGGTCCTCTGCAAAAGGATCCTTGTAGGTTGCATACGCCCTTGACCTTGAGCCTCCACAGATCTCCCTGAATTCGCATATTCCGCACTTGCCCTTGAGGTGTTCATTGGATCTCAATTTGGTGAAAATGTCGTTGCTCCTGTAAATGTCAGCAAGGCCCTCAGTCTTGACGTTTCCGCAGGAAAAGGGTAGAAAACCATCAGGGTACACATTGCCGTTCTGGGAGACGAAGATCATGCCGAATTTCCTGTTTCTCTGGCCCTTCTTGGCGGGTGTCTTCCTGGCCCTTGGCTCACCCATAAGCTGAAGTGTCTTGGAGGTCAGCCTCCTGTAGACTTCCCCGGTTTCAAGTTCTGCGTTCTCTTCCTTCTGCTTCTTTATTCTCCGTATCATTGGCGATTCTACGGTTCTGACCGTTATGCCATAATCATCAAGATCGCTCAGCCACACATTGACATCTTCAATGGCCTGTGGGCTCAGGTCCCTTTCATAGACGCCCCTGCCGGTCTTGATCAGGAAGAACACCTCCCAGATATCGATCTGTAGGCCTTTCATGAGCATTGCTATGTAGGGCAGTTCCTTCAGATTCTTTTTCATGACCGTGGTGTTGATCTGGACCTTGATGCCCATTTCCTTCATCTCTTTCAGCAGTGAAACAGTCAGTGCATAGGATCCTGGGTTCCTCCTGATCCAGTCGTGTGTCTTCGCTTCGCCTCCGTCGATGCTTATTGAATAGGAACTGACATTGTTCTCCATTGAGAAATTGAGAAAATCAGGGGTGATGAGAGATGAGCCAGATGGGCTCAGAGAAAATGGTATGCCCAGTTTATGGGTGTAGGAAATGATCTCACGCATATCCTGCCTGAGCAGGAAATTTCCCCCTGTGAATATTATCATGGGGTATGGTTTCCCAAACTGGAGAATGCCATCAATTGCTTTCTTAAGCTGCGCAGTTGTCAGCTCATCCGGTGAAGGGTCTGCCTGTGTGGCTGCCCTGCAGTGCCTGCATCTGTAATCACATGCGGTGGTGGTTTCAATAAAAATAAGTGTTGGCTTGGGAGAGTCGTCCATAACTTCCTGGTTTGTGTCCATTTTGCTCATGAACATTAACAATTCACTTAAGACCCAGTACTAATATGTGAAGTGCGAGGCATTTCTATTTTGGAAAAGGATCGCAACATTGAATTTGCAGAAGGCATACACAATGGATGGGAATAGACTGCGAATCACTTGGGAGCCTGCTTGTGTACCTCAAGGATGGAAACAGGGAAGAGATTAACCACGATGATACGGTGAAGTATTGCCTGATGTCACAGGAAGAAGGAACAGGGATCGATGAAATCATCAAGAGAGAGGTTTATCCCCAGATGAAGCTCCTTCGACTTAAATTCTGACAGTGGAAGAATGAAGATACTGATTGCTTCGCCGGACAATGCAGTTTTCAGGGTGATATCTGAAAGAGCCTCCTCGAACGGACACCAGGTGGAGAGGGATGGGTCCACAGACCTGAAACACATATTATCACGATATGGGGATACAGATTATCTTCTGCTGAACCAGACCATATCATTCAACAGAAGGCTGATCCATTCCATTGAAAACAGGGAGAAGATCGTAGATCTGTCGCTTTCCAAGGCCCAGCTCAAGGGTTACAGGGGGCAGTTCATATCCATGGCAGTTCTGCTGACCCCTCCCGATGAGAACTCAGACTCGGAGTGCAGGATTTTGCTGGCTGAAGACATATCTCCGGAGACCGCCTCTAAAACACTGAGTGAGATTCTTGGCAGTGACTCAATTGAGTCCAGCACATCAGACGAGATAGATTCCACTGTTTCCGAAGTGCTCGTCAAACCCTATATCATGGCATTGCTTTCCAGGAAGGTATCGGACCTTGATTATGAAAAGCCTTCCGGCGAATACAGAATGGTGCAGGACCTCGCGAAAATGATCACCAATTACAATATTGACCAGATCAGGGATCTTCTCAGGAACAGCCCCGATACAGGAAAAACCATTGCCAGTTTCGAGGAAAACGTGAAGAGGGTCTGGAACGAGCTCTCCAATTACTGAATTTTCCGAAATACGCACTCTCAGTCTGGAAAAAACAACCAAGATTATATTTAAAAACGTCATAAGATTATATTGGACGCTCTCGAGCCACTGCTGCAGAAAGATGTGGGAATTCTGAAACCCACGGACTACAACTATGTCATCAGTTTCATAGGCGCAGCCATTGAAGTTGGCCATGGATTTGTCCAGTCAATCAAGAGCATCTACCGAATAGGCGACGACCTGGGCAGGGATTTCGAGGTCATTGTGGCACACAACTCAATTCCAGAGGGCAGGCAGGAGGAAGTGCGCCAATTGCGCAAGAAATACCATAACCTGGTTCTGCTGGAAGACGAGATTGATACCCTGGGCCAGGGGAAGAAAACTGCATTCGAATACGGGACAGGCAAGTTCGTGGTGCCCTTCGATACCAGCATTTCATACCCAATACGGTACTCGGATGTGCTGCATGATTTCCTCAAATTCAAGCTTAAACGGCTGTATTATTCTGAGCTGGCTCTTGTGAGCAGGGAGATTGTCGCAGAAGTTGGCGGTTGGAGAAACCTTGCATCAGGCGAGGACATCGACCTGTACTCACGGATCTCAATCAATTACGGAGTTTTTGCGTGCCCAACAAGCTTATTGCCTGGCGATGACAGGAAATTCAGGGAACTTCTTTCAATAAGGGCATTTCCCGAAAGCCAGGAGAATGACCCGGCCTCCTCACACCGTCTCCTCAAGGACCTCATCATCTCGTGCAACCATTCTTTCTCAGACATAAGGGAAATGGCGAGGATCCTTCAGGACGTGGAAGGCAAGGCTAGCTTCAGGCAGTTGTTTTTTGCATATATCGGGTCTAGGATGTCGAAGATAAAACCTGTTTCCTACAACAGGAACAATTACGTAATATTCATGGAATCTGTACTGGAATCACTGGTACTTAGGGAATTCTTGAAGATGCCTGATGTGTCTGAAGAGGTAGCCTGGCACATTGACAGGACTCATCTTCGCTTTCTGAAGATCAAGAGCAAACTGTTCCAGGAGATGGAGGATTCCACCATCACATTCATAAAAAATTGAATTTGCTGTTTAGGTTAACTGTTTATTTTATCGCTAATTCAGGGCATTTACAGTCAAAAATATCTTATAATTGACCAAAATTGGCTTAATCGCCCTATGCCCAAGATACTTAGTAAGGAATTTCTGGTTTTTGTTACTTTAGCAATACTTGTCTTGTCCGGCACAATTGTCCACTCGCCTTATTCCAATGCGAAGGGAAGTATGACAGGTGCACCTTCCAGGAAGAAGGTTGAGCCCAGTTCTGCCCCCGCTAGTGGTAGCGTGCAGTCAACCCTATACATTACAGGGAATCTCACAATCCAGCCCGGGACAGAATACACCATCAGGAACAAGGAAGTCATTCTGCAGAGCCTTTCCCTGCCTTCCATTGGCATATATGATGGAGGCACCCTCAATTTCATAAATTCATCAGTCCGGGTCAGCAACGCGTCATATTCAACAGTCAGGCACCTGTATCTCAATGCTTCAGCCGGCTCCTCATTCAGCCTAATCAATTCAACACTGGAATTGCCAGGATCAATGAGATTCAGCGGCTCAGATGTGTCTATAATC
>JBJKSX010000038.1:0-39553 GCA_046703545.1 Thermoplasmataceae archaeon
AAATCCCTTATGTCTGTTGCGCCAAACCTTGTTTCCTTCTCGAAGTCAATTGGCTTGAGGTTGGCCTGGTAATCCTTTGAGAAGAGCACGTTGAAAGGCGCTGCGAACAGGTGAAGGTGCTTTGATCTTGGTATGTAGGAGAGGAAAACAACGAAGTCGAGTGCGTGAATCCAGAATGCGATCCAGTAGATCCAGTAACCTGTGCTGGCTGAAATGTGGGGAAGAATGGACGCTATGGCATAGCTGATGGGAGTGTTCATGGGTGCGAGATTCTCGCCTATGCTTCCAGGGATGTTTGCAGAAACTCCATCTATCCTCAGCACCGACAGGATGAAGTATGTCACCATGAGGATTCCAACAAGGGAGAGGATGAACCATGCCTCGAATCCGTTGTATCCCTGGTACCTCTTGATCTTGATACCCCATCTCCTTATAAATGCGTAAACCACATCCACTATCACGATGAGAGCAAAAATGTCAACAGTGAAGAGCGCTACCTGCTCAAAGAGGCCAGAAAGAAGCTGGTGGGGAGGGAAAATAGCACTTACGAAGAAATCGCTTGAGTATGATGCAAAGGCGATGAAGCCCCAGAACATCAGCGAATGCATTATCCCTCCACCGAGGTCCTTGAACAGCTTTGCCTGCAGGAATACATTTCGGATGACTGTGTATATCCTCCTGCCAAGCTGCAGCTTGAGGCCGGGTTTCCTCTCAGGGATCTTCACAGCATTCCACAGAATCTCATAAATTGAGAACAAGAACAATCCTGCTGCTACAAGAAGACCTGCCAGAACAAGAATTGAAAAAACATACATGATTAACACCAGATGCGCTTTATTGGCTTATGCCAACATTTATTCTTAAGGATTTGACCTAAAAAAATCTTTGCCGATATTTTTTTCTTGCAGAAAACAAAAACAGAAAGATATTTAATAAAAAGAAAAGAAAAATTGTGATCAGGAACCAAGGGCAGCGACAAGTTTCGGGACAATCTGGAAAAGGTCACCGACAAGGCCGTAGTCAGCTTCCTCAAAAATGGGTGCTGACTTGTCCTTGTTTATCGCCACCACAATCTTTGATCCCCTCATTCCTGCTATATGCTGGATCTGGCCGGAAATTCCCAGGGCAATGTACAGGTTTGGCCTCACCTTTTTTCCGGAAATTCCCACCTGCCTTTCTTCTCCAAGCCACTGGTAATCAAGGCATACGGGCCTTGAACCTGCCAGTTCCCCGTTTACAGCCTTCACAAAGGGCTCTATGGATTCAAGTGCTTCCTTCTTTCCAATGCCTCTTCCAATGGAGACAATGACCTTGGCTTTCTCCAGGTTGACTCCACTGGCCTGTTTTTCTTCCACTTTCAGGACCTTTATTGCAGATTGGGGCAATGTGACCTCCGATAGTTCGGACTTGGATCCAGCCTTCTCGGGTTCTGCAATTCCGGGGGCAAAAGTGAATGCCTTGGCAGCGGATTCCTCTTCAAGAACAGTCTTGCCTCCGAGGAAAAACCTTTTCGTTACCGATTTTCCATCCTTTGACTCGAAGCTTGTGATCTCTGGGAGTATTCCCACCGACAGTGACTGGCTAACAGCGCCTGCGACCTCCCTGCCCAGGATGGTGGAAGCAAAGAAGATGTAATCATAACCGTTTCCGAATATGTCCTTCAGGGCAGCGGAGATGTTATCGTACTGTGCTTCCCCATTGAGCTTGTACACCTTCCCGGCACCATACTCAAGAAGCCCATCAGCCTTCTGGGATGTTGTTGCCGCATCCACTTCCATGGAGCCATTCAGGTAGGTGACCATCTGGGCAGCCATATCAGGAAACTCTGAAAATACCAGGGCCTTCATCTTGATTCCTCCTTCAGTACCTTGGCAACCTCAGGAATTCCCTTGTCCATGTCATCAAACACCATTTTCTTCCTCTCACTCTTTGGAGCTTTGTTGGACAGAACCGTCACCTCGGCCCTTCCATTGATCTCCGGGCTCTCGTTGTTTATGGGCTTCCTTCCAGCCTGCATTATCTGCATGACCGGCGGCAGCCTTGGCTCATTGATCTCCTGGGTCACGGAAATTACAACCGGAAAATTCGCCTGAACCGTCTGGTTGTTCTCCTCAAGCACCCTTTTCACCTTCACGGCTGTGCCATCAACTTCAATTGAGTTCGCGTTACCGAGCAGGGGCATCCCAAGGTACGAAGCAAGCTTGCTTCCCAGGAGCCCCGAAATTGAATCTGCGGACTGGTTTCCAAGAAGAATGACATCATGTTTCAGCGATTTTATCTTGTCGCCCAGAACCTTAGCCGTGAGCGATGGGTCATTTCCCTGGTACCCGGTGAGGATGAAGCCTTCATCCGCGCCCATGGCGTATGCTTTCTTCAGAACTGCACTGGACTGCTCATTGCCGAATATGAGTGCCGTTACCTTGCCTCCGTACTTCTCCTTCAGGCGCACGGCCTCTTCCACAGAATTCTCACTGAGATTCTCAAGCTTTATAGGAACATTCTTCAACTGAGGTTCCCCCGTGGTCGGATCCGGCTTAACCTGCTCAAGATCCGGCATCTGTTTTATGAGAACTATTATTTCCACCATAAAATTCACCGATTGATATGATAAGGACATCCATGTTCCTATATTTTTTCTTTGAATAATGAACACCTCTGCCACGGCATTCAGTGACACATTTCATAAGCATGTGAATAGGCCGAGTCAATTTTTACACATCTCTTAGGTAATAGCCAATATATTCTAGACAATTCTTTCGGCAAAAGATAATTAATAACACTGCCCTTATAATGAAAGGAGGACTAAAATGCAGGGAGACAACGACGTATTTCTGGTTCACTACAAGAGGACCGCAATATCCCGTTCCAGGCCAAACGATCCGGAGAGGGATGTTTTCAATAATATAAGAATGGACGAGGCACTTGGCAAACTCATCAAGAATTCAGTTTCTGAAACAGGGATAAAGGCTGAGGAAATTGACGACGTCATAACAGGCTGTGCAATACAGGCGGACGAAAACTGGCTCTATGGCGGGAGGCACCCGGTCTTCATGGGCGGTTTGCCATTCAACGTTCCGTCAATGTCAATGGACAGGGCTTGCTCCTCATCCCTCAACGCCATGAGCGTTGGCGCGATGGAGATCATGACGGGCAATTCTGGCATAGTGCTGGCAGGCGGAATGGAGCACATGACGCACGTGCCGCTGTCCAATAATCCCAACGTAAAGCCCAACATCAAGCTGATTGTCAGGCCAGAGGTTGCAAGGTATGACATGACCACGTCCTACAACATGGGCCTGACAGCGGAGAAACTGGCAAAGGTGAGCGGAATAGGCAGGGAGGAAATGGACAGGTTCTCTGTATCAAGCCACGAAAGGGCTGCAAAGGCCCAGGAAGACGGATATTTCAGTGGCGAGATCCTCCCGCTGGAGGTTGAGCAGGGTGAGGACTTCGTCACCATAGACAAAGACCAGAGCATCAGGCCTGGGACCACAATGGAATCGCTGTCAAAGCTTCAGCCGGCTTTCGTCAAGGACGGAGTTATCACGGCAGGGAATTCTTCCCCACTTAATGCCGGGGCATCACTGACTGTTCTTATGTCAGGAAAGAAAGTGAAAGAATACGGCATAGAGCCAATGGCAAGGATCAGGGGATTCTCGTGGGCCGCGGTTGACCCCACAATCATGGGGCAGGGGCCGGTGCCGGCATCTCAGAAACTCTTGAAGAAGGAGGGTCTGACCTCTGACGATATAGACCTCTGGGAGATAAACGAGGCATTCGCAGTGGTTGCCCTGAACGCAATGAAGGAACTGAACATCGACCACGAAAGGGTAAACATTCACGGTGGAGGAATAGCCATCGGGCATCCCTTAGGTGCCACCGGCGCAAGAATCGGGGGCACACTTGCAAGGGAGCTTCATGAGAAGAAGAAGGACCTGGGAATCGCGACCCTATGTGTCGGCGGTGGCCAGGGCTATTCAGTGTTGTTTGAGAGGGTGTAAAAAATGGATTTTGATGTTCCGGAAGACATAACAAAGGCAAGGGAGAAGGCTATGGACTTTGCCAGGAAGGAGATAAGCTCGGAGATGGCAAGGAAGTATGACCTTGAAGAGAAATTCCCCGAAGAGCTCAGGAAGAAGGCATTCGAGTACGGGATCATAGACTACCAGAATCCCTGGTCCATGCTGGTGACCATTGAGGAGCTATGCAGGGCAGACCCGGGTATGGGAATATCCGCAACAGTGAGCCTCTTCGGCGCGGAGGTGATCATGCTTTTCGGCAGTGACGCACAGAAGGAGAAGTATCTCGGCAGAGTGCAGAACGGCGAGAAGATCATGGGCCTTGCGGTAACGGAGCCGGGAGGGGGCAGCGATGTGGCAGGAATCACGACAACTGCTGTGGAAAAGGATGGAAAACTCGTCCTCAACGGTGCAAAGATGTTCATCACAAACGGGACAATCGCGGACTTCTTTGTCATGCTGGTAAGGACTTCCACTCCGGACAGCAAGAGGCACCATGGCCTATCCGCTGTGGTTGTCGATTCCGACCTCCCGGGCTTCACGAAGAACAAGCTGGTTGGAAAGCTTGGGGTGAGGGCAACAAACACGGCGGAACTCATACTGGACAATGTGGCCATTCCCAAGGAGAACCTCATTGGGGAGGAAGGAAAAGGATTCTACTACATCATGACATTTTTCAACATAAGCAGGGCATACGTGGCCGCACAGGCAATAGGCATTGCTCAGGGTGCACTTGACAGGATCCTTGCCTACCTGGATGGACTTAAGAAGAACGGAAAACAGGACCTGATCACGGAGGAGATACAGTTCATGGCTGCAGATATCGCAACCAGAATTGAAGCTTCAAGGCTGCTTACATACAAGGCGGCATCATACCTGTTCCAGTTCAGGCCAAACCCAACGCTCACAAGCATGTCCAAGGCATACGCCTCAGAGACCGCAGTCTATGCGGCAGAGAAAGCCCTGGAGATTACTGGCTATACAGGAATAACTGGCGATCTTGAGAGGTTCTTCAGGGACTCCAAGATCATGGAGATCTGGGAAGGGACCAGCGAAATTGAAAAACTCATCATTTCAAGGAATCTCATGAAGGAATTTGCGGAGGTGAATCAATGAGCTCTGAAGAACAGGACATGCTGAAATCAGCAGTGAGGGATTTTGCACAGAAGGCTATAGTAGACAGGGTAATGGCCATTGAGCATGACGGAATAGACGATGAACTGCTCAAATCGCTGGCTGCCCAGGGATTCCTTGCAGCAAGGTTTCCGGAGAAATACGGTGGCTCCGGAATCGGAAAGGATGGATATCTTGCAATACTTGAGGAACTGGCATGGTTCTCACCATCCGTGGCTGCACTTGTGATGGCAACCAATTCTATTGTGGCGCCGCTCATCGGGGATCAGGATCCTGAACTCATGGGGAAAATTGCATCAGGAGAGGTCAGGGTTGCGGTTTCGGTTTCACCTGTCCTGCACGGAACCAACGATGATGCAGGCCTCAAGAAAACGGAAAACTCGCTCAAGGGTTCAGTCAAGACAGCACTATCTTCTGGCGGAGATGTGCTCATCGCCCTATCTGGCTCAGACGACACACTGTATCTCATAAGGGACGGAATATCCCATTCAGGAACGGACCAGTACCTCTCCTTCAGGGGATTGAGGTACGGCAGCCTTTCTGTGGATTCCAGTGATTTCATGGCCCTTTCGCCCGATGGAAGGAAAACACTGGGAAAGGTGCTTGACAGCGCTGATCTTGAGGTGGCAGCCATCGCGCTTGGAATTGCCAAGGGGGCACTGGACAAGGCCGTGGACTATGTCAAGGTCAGGAAGACCTTCGAGAGGCCCCTCAAGGATTACGGCCCAGTTTCATCCACACTTTCAGGGCTCATAGCGGAGCATGAGGTTCTGAGCAGGTATCTCGGCAATCTTGATAGCAGTTCTGACAGGGAAAATCTCGTTGTCAAGACCCTGTCTGTTGACCTTACAAAGAGGGCCACAAAGTACTCGCTGCAGTTCCATGGCGGATACGGGTACATAGAGGACACTGGGGTTGAGAAATTCTACAGGGATGCCGTAGGACTGTCCATACTGTTCCAGCGGCCCCATTCTGATTCCCAGAGACTTGCAGAAGAGATATTCGGGGATAAATCGGGGTATCTTTAAGCGGATACTTCCTCTTTATCCTCTTCAACTATTTTTGCCGTTTTCTTTGGCTGTTCAGGCTTTGCTTTAGGTGCAGGTGCCACATCCTCCTCATGGACCTCAACAACGTGATATCCATTTGTGAGGATTGACCCGCCCACGAAAGCACCAATACCTGGAAGAACAATAAGGTCAACCACCAGTTTCTTAACCAAAACCATTGTTGGAAGGCTTATTGTTGTGTATACAGTTGCAAAGACTGTGCTGCTAAGGTACTGGTTGCCTATGTCAGAGAATATGGTGTTCAGTGCGGACACTGGTACGAAAAGGGTAACAGCGATTGCCACAGCTGAAACTATTATTCCTGCCAAAATACCGGACAATAGTCCTCTTGCTGATCCTCTGGAAGCCAAACCGGCAGCGAACCCGGCAAGGATCCAGCCGTAAAAGGGGATCCAGCCAAGAAGGCCCAGCAGTAATATGCCCACTATTACACCGGCGCCAATACTTCCATACATCAGGCGACTTGTTTCCATTACTTTTGGGCTAGTTCACCAGACATATATAAGTTTTGATTTATGTTGCAGTTCATGATTAATTTCGTTTTTGTTTTGCAACAGGCATTTTCAGAGTTGAAATAGAGATTGGAAACAAAAATAATAGGGTATTACACAATGCGGAGACCTTGACGGCTCCCGGAATGAGAATAGGCTATTTTGGAAAGGAAGGATCCAACACACACCACGCTGCAACCGTTATGTACAGTGGCAGATTCAGAAGTTTTCCTTCAATTGCCTCACTTTTCAGGGCTGTAGGGGAGGACGAAATAGACAGGGGAGTCGCCCCCATTGAGAACTCGGTTGAAGGTTCAGTAGGCGCCACCAATGACCAGCTCTACAGAGACAGCCTCCATATCGTTGCGGAACACTACGAGAAGATCACCCACTGCCTCATTGCGCTGCCGGGAACGGAAATCCAGAAGGTCAGCAGAGTAATCTCCCATCCACAGGCCCTGGGCCAGTGCTCCAAGTACATTGAGAGGGCAGGCATGGAGCCAGTACAGTTCCAGGACACCGCCTCAGCAGTTTCATCACTCGCTGATCCAATGTACAAAGGTTTTGCTGCCATAGGGACGAAGATGGCCGCGGATCTTTATGGCATGGAAATTCTTGATGAAGACATCGGGGACTTCAAGGAAAATTACACGAGGTTCATATCGGTATCAAAGGAAACGGAAATGGCCCATGAAGAACCAGGAAGAAGAAAGGCCTCCATGGTCGTGTCTCTCGAGGACCGGCCCGGGTCACTGAAAGAGGTCCTTGAAATATTCGGAAGTCATGGAATAAACCTGACCCGAATTGAGTCAAGGCCTGTAAAATTCTCTCCCTGGAAATACATCTTTTTCCTCGATTCCGTGTACTCCCCGGAATGCGAGGGGGCTTTCAGAGAAATAGAAAGCATGAGCAACAGTTTCAGGCTTCTCGGGATATATCCCATGGCCGGGCTTTAAAAAATTGGATCAGGATTTTTTCCTGAAATTCCTGGTTTCTTCGTTGATCATTCCCACGTTGCTGAAATGTTCAGTGACCTGAACCCAGGTCAGGAAACAGCCATCAACGAGGCCTTCCTTACTTTTCTTCTCCGCCATTTCACTCACCAAGGTGGCTCGAATAGAACTCCAGCATCCTTTCCCATGCCTCCTCGCTAGCATCCTTGCTGTAGCTCATTGAAGTGTGGTTGAAGAAAGCGTGGTATGTTCCGGGGTAGATCTTCATCTCGAAGTCATTCTTGTGTTTCACAACATTCTCCAGAAGCTCGGGAAGGCCACTGTTGATCGATCCATCCTCGCCCGCGTACAGGCCCAGGATGGACCCCTTTATGCCGGCCAGATCATCAATATTCCTTGGGTTTGCCCCGTAGAAAATCACTGAAGCAGCGAAGGGGACCTGGGTCGAGAGCTGGAAAGCCAGGCCGCCGCCAAGGCAGAATCCCACCACTCCCCTGTTCTTGTCGTCCTTTCCCTTGAACAGGTATTCATACGCAGCCTCAAGATCCTTTATCATGTCCCCTTCGGCTTCCTGCCTGTTGAACATTATCCTGTCACCTATCTTCCTGGAGGAGTCTGATGCCCTGGAAAGGATTTCCTGTATGGCATCCTGGTCGCCTCTCTTCTCTGGAGGAAGGCCCCAGAAAGGCCTCATGGCATCCATTATGTTCTCCTCTGTGAAGATGTCCACCTGGTCCTTTCTTGAATACAGGTGGGGCGCAAGTGTTTCATAACCCTGTTCAGCAAGCCTCCTGCAAACATCCCTTATGAACGGGGTGAGCCCCCATATCTCCATTATGACCAGAACGGCAGGATGTTCCCCGTCGTCGTCCGGCCTGGCAGTAAAAACCCTCATGTCGGTTCCGTCGTGTGTCTTTATTTTGAATTCTTTTTCCTGTACACTACTCATTGATAAGGCACCAAATCTAACAAAACAGTTCTCTATTTATGAATTTCTGAAAAAGCTCCTAAGGGCGCCCCTTCTGAACTGTTGGTGGTAAAACGTTAAATCCAACTGAATGTATATCTGACTTAGTACAAGGAGTTGTCAGGTTGATAGATCTGGACAAAAAGACAGTAAAGCAGATAAGAAAACTGCTCAAGAAGGGTGTTGACGTACCGGACATCTGTGCACAGTTCCATATACCGCCGGAGAACTGGAGAGACTTCACCCTGAAGTATGAATTTTTCAAGTGATCCCTGACTCAGGGAATGGATTTGGATTTCACCGCCACTTTGCCCCGTGATGTTATGTACATGAAAGATTGAGCGTATATGCATTTAAGTACTCATTTAAACTAATGGAGTGCCCTGGAAATGAAAATAGGCTTCTTCACTACGACTTACTATCCAACTCCTGACGGAGTGTCACATTACCTGAGGGACGTAAAGCATGAACTGGAAAGAAGAGGTCACGAAGTCCATGTTTTTTCATACAACGGAGACCGTGAGGAGAAGAACGTCCACATCCCAGCAACAGTTCCATTTCCCGTGTATCCACAGTACAGGGTTCCATTGAATCCATTCCCGATGCACATGTACAGGATAGCTGGAAGAGTGGGGTTTGATGTTGTCCACATTCACGACCCCTTCATGGGATCACTGGGATACAGGCTGGCAAAATCACTCAATCTGCCTGTGATTGCATCTTTTCACACCGATTTCGCAAGAATGAAGGAATCTCTGAGGATGCCCTTCAAGGATTTTCTCATAAGGCTGTCATGGAGATACAACAAGTACCTCTTCAAGAGATGCGGCACTGTCCTTGCACCCAGCATAAAGACAGCGGAGTACCTTAAGGTGAATGGAATTCCCAATTCCCAGGAGCTTTCGCTTTTCGTGGACACCGGCAAATTCCATCCAGTGGAATGGAACGATGAAACTTTCGTGGTGCAGTTCCTGGGGAGGCTGACAAAGGACAAGGGGGTCTTCAGGATACTTGACGTTGCTGAAGCCATCAGTGGGGTTGCCAATGCAAAATTCATAATTTCAGGAACCGGCCCTGAAACCTTGAACCTTGAGAGGGAGATAAGGCGCAGGGGGCTTGAAGAAGTGATTTCCATGACGGGCTACATTGATGAGGCCAGAAAGCTGGAGCTCCTGAACAGGGCGGACCTCTTCATTTATCCATCTGACTCTGACACATTCGGCATTTCTGTCCTGGAAGCGCTATCTGCCGGGCTCCCTGCAATTGTTCCCAAGGGCTTTCCCCTGACCCATTATCAGGGAATGGAGGATTCCGGCCTTATTGAAGCTGATTTCAGCAGGCCTGCGGAGGTTGGAAACAGGATCATGGAATTGAGGCAAAACCCTTCAGCTCTGGCAGCTCTGGGCAAATCTGCAAGAAATTTCGCCCTGGACAATTTCAGCATGGAAAAGCACTGCGACAGGCTCATTGAGATATACAGGACCCATATTGAAAGGGCAGGTGGCGGTTCCTGATGCACTTCCGCGATCAATGTGGCTGCATTCCGGAACAATTTTCAAGGGAAACCGGAAACTGATGGGGCAACTTGATTCTGGTTCCGTAGAATCTGGAAACAGCCTTTCCCGAGGCGATGCAAGAAGCAATTCCCGATTGCCACTGGCCTTTGTTGTGGCCACCCTGGTCTTGGCCACGGTCTCCGCCAGGTCCGTGAATAACATGGTTGCAACCACCATCCCCTTTCTGGCAAAATACACCTTCACCTTCAGCAACGTATCGGTGGGGCTCCTTTCGGCTGTACTGAACATTTCCACCTTCGCGGTCACCTCATATCTGAATCCCCACATGAAAAGCAGCACCAGAAGGAAGGCATTTATCCTGTCCTCCGGATCTATACCTGTTTTTCTGTTCCTATACTACTTGGCGACGCCAGTTACTCTCTGGCCAATTTCAATACTTTCGGGGCTTGCATTTGGAATTCTGTTTCCCAACATAATTACCTCGGCAACCCTGCACGGGGACCACCTTGTGCAGATGAGGCTGCTTGCGATCTACTCACTTAGCCTGAGCCTCAGTCTTGTGCTGGGGCCTTCGATCGAGACCTGGCTTCTCAATCTCCTGGGTTACAGGCAGATATTCCTGCCCTTTGTGGCCATATCCCTGGCAGGCTTTCTGGTTTCCCCTTTCATCAAGTTCCCGGACATAAGCGGGGAGGTCATGGGAAGTGCTGCGCTACGGAACAGGGGCTTGATTTCAGCAATACTGGCAATTACCGTGTACAATGTGCCATTTGCAGCTCTCACATCATTCCTTGTCATCTTCGCGGTGGAAAGGTTTTCTGTTTCAAGCAGTGTTGCGTATTCAGTATTCATCTACTTCTTCCTTGCTTCCTTCATCCTGAGGTTGTCAATAGCAATCAGGCCGTTCAGGTCGCTCTTTGTCCCAATGGTGGCTTCCTCCCTGTTGACAGTGGCCTGCCTGGCACTCATACCATTCACCGGCTCTTTCCTTTACTTCGTGATTGTGGTTGCATTTCTGGGAATACCGCATGGGACCATATTCCCGATAGCATCAATGCTGGTTGCAAGAGGCACAACTCCCGAGGAGAGAAGTGTTGCCAACTCCTATTTCATGGCCTACAACAACTCACTCTTCATCATTGTCCCTGTGATAATCGGGTACGTGAGCTTCGTCGCCGGATTTACTCTGAGCTTCCTCGCACTTTCAATCACATCTGTATTCTCTGCTGTGCTGATGTCCCTGATGTATTCACGAAACAAGGAGCTGTTTTCCCGCAATAAGGAGAGGAATGCTGCTTGAGGCAGGTCAGGGGTCCTCCTCCTATTTAACCTTTAAAACTATAGTTTATTTGGTGTTATATATCGCTCTATGGAGAACTATATACATATTGATACTTATTGGATTTTCTCTATATAAGCTAGTCAAATTCAATGATTGAGAACTAATGAATACAAGGAATGTGGCAATTGCATTGATTGTTGCAGTCATAATTGTAGTATCCGGCGTTGCAGCTTTCGAGCTCAACAAAGGAAACAGCACTGGTTCTTCCCCGACGGGAAACTCAGGCACAAATGTGACCTTGAGTGAGACAGGATCAAGCCTTCTCTACCCGGTATTTAATCTCTGGGCGAAGAATTACACGAACGCAACCATAACGACAGCTTCTACAGGCAGTGGAACAGGAATTTCCAGCGCAGTGGCGGGTACAGACATTATAGGGGCATCAGATGCATATCTGGCACCTTCTGTGGCCAACAAGAATCCGTATGTCATGAACATACCCATTCTGATATCATACCAGTACATCACATACAACATACCTGGAATCAACAACTACACACTGAACCTTAACGCAACCGTTCTGACAGGAATCTACAACGGCACCATAAACTACTGGGACAACGCCCAGATCAAGGCGGCAAACCCGGCTGTTGCCAGCCAGCTTCCGCACAAGCAGATCGTTCCGGTTCACAGATCAGATGGCAGTGGGGACTCCTTCATGTTCAGCTCATTCATGAGCAAAGGGAATGCCTGGTGGGCATCCAATGTTGGAGCTTCAACAACACCCAGCTGGCCAACAAATCCAGCATCGGCAACAGGAGCCCAGAACAGTGGAATCCTTGCAACAATGAAGTCTGACCCATACAGTGTTGGATATGTTGCAGCAACATACGCTTCCACAATACACACTGACGGATTTGGCATTGCAGCACTCCAGAACGCAGCAGGAAACTACGTGAATGCAACACAGGCAAACGTTTCACAGGCTGCAGCGCAGTACCTGAGCCAGATACCTGCAAACGGAACAATTGCACTGCAGTATGCGCCAGGAGCGACATCCTATCCTATAGCGGACATGGAGTATGTCATAGTGAAGCAGAACCAGACAACTGATGCTACGGCTACAGCACTCAAGAACTTCCTTAACTGGGTGGTTTCACCAAACGGCGGAAGTGCTTCCAAATACCTAAGTTCACTGAATCTGGCACCCCTCCCGTCCAACGTGATCTCAAAGATTACGGCACCACTGATAAACAACATACACGGACCTGGAGGGACTTCAACCGCACTGGTCACACTCTCAGAGACAGGATCAAGCCTTCTCTACCCGGCGTTTAACCTGTGGGCACCCAACTATACAGGGGCAACCATAACAACAGCATCAACCGGCAGCGGAACTGGCATATCGAGCGCAATAGCAGGCACAGACGTGATTGGGGCATCAGATGCTTTCCTTTCACCAACACTTGCAAACAACAACCCGGGAGTCATGAACATACCCATTCTGATATCATACCAGTACATCACATACAACATACCTGGGCTCAACAGCAACACACTGAACCTGAATGCATCAATGATAGTGGGAATCTACAATGGCACAATCAAGTACTGGGACAACTCAATGATAGCTGGCGCCAATCCTGGTGTAACCCTCCCACACAAGCTCATAGTGCCTGTCCACAGGTCTGACGGCAGTGGGGACTCCTTCATGTTCAGCTCATTCCTGAGCAAGGCAAACTCATGGTGGGCAAACAATGTGGGGGCATCAACAACTCCAAGCTGGCCTACAAACCCGGCATCAGCGACTGGAGCCCAGAACAGCGGTGTCCTTGCAACAATGAAATCTGACCCATACAGCATCGGATACGTTGCAGCCACCTATGCCTCGACCATAAGCAATGACGGCTTCGGAATTGCTGCCCTGCAGAATGCAGCCGGCAACTACGTCAACGCCACAGCAGCAAATGTGTCTCAGGCAGCAGCCCAGTACCTGAACCAGATTCCAGCCAACGGAACAATCGCACTCCAGTATGCTCCGGGAAACAACTCTTACCCCATAGCCGACATGGAGTATGTGATAGTCCAGAAGGTTCAGGCAAACAGCGCAACTGCATCAGCACTCCAGAGCTTCATAAAGTGGATAGTTTCACCATCTGGTGGAAGCGCATCCGGTTACCTTGACCAGCTTAACCTTGCACCGCTTCCCTCGGCTGTAGTGAATCAGATTGTTGATCCGCTTGTAAATAAAATAACAGGGTGACCAAATTTAATGGACACCAAAAATAAAATTTTTAATTATTTCAATCTGGCAATGTCATTAGTGCCAGCCATAATTCTGCTGGTCATTCTCATCTTCATCTTTTACTATTCACTCCCATCCATCATCTACAACGGAATCCACTTCTTCACATCATACATCTGGAACAACGGAATCGAAAGCCGTGGCACCACAACCATCAGGGGCGTTACCGCCCTGTACGGTGCACACTTCGGGTTCCTGCAGTTTCTTGTAGGCACACTCCTCTCATCGTTCCTCGCACTGCTAATAGCTTTCCCACTGGCAATGTTTGTTTCCCTTGCAGTTGAATTCTACATTCCGCAGAGGTCAAAGAAAGCGCTGGTTTCACTGATCGAGCTTTTCGCAGGCATACCAAGCGTCATCTACGGATTCTGGGGCATAGTGGTTCTTGAGCCAATTCTGTATTACAACGTGGAACCATGGATGGCTGCACACCTGTCCTTCATACCCGGCTTTTCAGGCTATGTGTATACAGGGGCAGGAATAATAGCTGCAGGATTCGTCCTCAGCCTCATGATCGCACCCATCATAACCTCAATAATGGTGAACAGCCTCGAGACAATTCCCAAGGACATCAAGCAGGGAATTTCATCTCTAGGTGCCACAAAGTGGGAAACAGGCAAGTACCTGGTGACAGGCTATGCAAAAGCCTCAACCTACGGCGGCACAATACTTGGCCTTGGAAGGGCACTGGGCGAAACAATGGCCGTGCTCATGGTCAGCGGAACCGTCATAAACGTCATGCCAAGCAGCATCTACTCAACCATCAACACAATGGCTGCACAGATCGCCTCCTATCTTGACAGTTCCTTCTTCGACGGCACCGGAATGAGCATTTCCGCACTTGCTGAACTGGCACTGGTCCTGATGGGGATCTCCCTCATCGTGAACATGATAGGCAGGAGAATCGCAGGACGCGGCGTACTGAGGGGGTATGAAAGTGATTAATCCCGAGGCATACGACAAGGGCATAAAGTGGAAGAAGACTTCACGCAGGAACATAATGGACAGGGTCATACGCGGACTTGGGTATGCATCATTCGCATTCCTCTTTATCATCCTCATATCCATATTCGCATATGTCATCCACGGAGGGGCAACCACCGTCACGTGGAAGATACTGACAACAAACGGCAACACCTCATACGGCGGCATCGCAAACGCAATATGGGGCACCTGGGAACTAGTGGGCATGGGCCTTCTGTTCTCCCTGCCCCCAGGGCTGTTTGGCGCCGTCTACCTCACGCAGAGCACCTCAAACAAGCGCATATCCAACACAATGCGCCTGTTCACTGACATGCTCACCAGCGTTCCATCCATAGTCATAGGCCTCTTCGGATACCTGGTCATAGTGATCAAGTTCAATTTTGGCTACTCCATTGTAGCAGGAGGTCTGGCCCTGGCAGTTATGATGCTCCCATACATCATGAGAATCAGCGAGCTTTCATTCAAGAGCATATCCAGAGACCAGGTCCAGAACGCCTATGCACTTGGCGCTGACCATATAAGGGTATTTTCCAGGATCTACCTGCCCCAGGCAAGTTCCGGGATCTTCGCAGGTGTGCTCCTGGCAATAAGCATAGCGGCAGGAGAGACGGCACAGCTGATCTACACGGCAGGATTCAGCTCAGTGCTTCCAAACGCGTTTACCCATTCCCAGGTTGGATACCTTACATACATGATTTGGACAGGAATCAACCAGCCGAGCCAGTACGCACACAACATTGCGTTCATATCCGCAATGGTGCTGATTCTGAGCATTACCGCACTGATATTCATATCGAAATACGAGAGCCAGATCTTCAAGTTGCTGCACAAGGTTTTTGTCGAACCCCCGGATAGCAGCAAGAAGAAGGATAAGGCCAAAAAGAAAAAGGTGAACTGATTGGCAAAAATAATTGAAATAAAAGACTTGAAAGTGGAAGCAGGCAAGAAAGTCATCATAGACGGCCTTAACCTTGACATTTATGAAAACAAGGTTAACACCATTGTGGGGCCTTCAGGTGGAGGAAAGAGCACGCTTCTAAGATGCCTCAACAGGCTCACAGACCTTGATCCCTCCTATAAGGTATCCGGAGACATAATCTTCGACGGAAGGCCAATAAGTGAGTACGATGATGTGGAGCTCAGGAGAGAAATAGGGCTTGTGTTCCAGCGGCCCAACCCTTTCCCCATGTCCATTCACGATAACGTTTCCTTCGGGCTGAGGCTTCAGGCCAAGGTTGAAAAGAAAGTCATGGAAGAAATGGTGAACCAGGCCCTCAATGAGGTTGGGCTCTACACGGAAGTGAGCGACAACCAGAAGAGGCAGGCCAGCACCCTTTCCGGCGGGCAGCAGCAGAGGCTCTGCATCGCCAGGGCAATCATCCTTCGGCCAAAGGTCATAATGATGGATGAGCCTTCCAGTTCACTGGACCCTGTTGCAAAGGGCAGGATCGAGGACCTCATCAAGGACCTCAAGGAAAAATACACCGTGATACTGGTCACCCATGACATGAACCAGGCCAGGAGGGTTTCAGACTACACCAACCTGATCTACAACGGAAAGATTGTCGCAAGCAGCGAAGGCACAGAATTCACTGGAATAGAGAACGCCGAGGTAAAGGCATTCCTCGGCGAACTCGCCCAGTAAACCTCCCGCTTTACACTTCTTTATTTGCCAATGAGTTTTGTGAAAGGCATGATCCCGGCCATGAGCTTATTTTCGGCTTCGCGCAGATGCCCCTCACAAGTGGACCTGCTTATGCCCAGGCTGTCCGCAACTATTTTTACAGTAACTCTGCGTGGAGAAGAGAAGTAGCCAAGATCAAAAGCTCTCTCCACAGACCTGAACTGCATTTCTGTGAGGTCTGAGACAAAGTCCCTTATCCAGCCGCTTGGTGGCATGGTGTCTCCATATGCTGTCTTCTTTCTGGTTATCTCGAATTCACCTATTTCTCCCAGTTCATTGAGGAAGCTCCTCATGCTATCCTCGCTGGGGCTCACCATCCTGTAGTGTGCCCACCCATCCAGGAAATGTGCAGGATGCACTGGAAAGCAGTTGTGTAAATGCATCCTGTCCCATACATTGGGAAAGATGCCACAGGAACACTTGAGCCGAAGAAGATGGTTTCCATTGCTGAGCGTGCTTCCCTCATTGGGCAGACCGTGAGAGTTCACCAGCTCCAATATCTCTTGCATCATTCCTGCACTGTCCAGGGGCACCTGGATTATTTCTGTATTCCAGGCACACCACATATCCGCCCTCTTTCCGGGGAATTCCTCGGAAATTTTGGCAAATGGATAATCATACCTTATCCTGAAATCAATCCTCCAGAATGACATGCCTAGAACAAGGGTTGGATTCTATTAATACATGATTTGCTGCCTGACGCACTATTGTGGAGTGCATTATTGTCCAACACCTGTCGGCATAAAGCTTAACCTGTAGTTGCAGTTCTTTCGTCATGTTTGAACCTATTACACGGAATGTTTTCAGGTGGGAAACCCCATTTCCCCTGAATGACCAGAATCTTGTTGGGCACCTTATAATGAGGGAGTCTGAATGCATTCTGATAGATCCCCCGGTTGTGCCTGGGCTGGTAGAAACAGTAAAAAGGCTTGGAACCGCGCACTCAATCATCCTCACATCGCAGAATCACGTGAGGGGAACAGAATACATTGCGTCCAGGACTGGTGCGACAGTGTACATCCCGGATCAGGACCAGAGGGCCGTGGACCCCAGAGATCAGATTTCAATCGGTGAAATAAAGGAGGCAGTAAAATTTGGTGAAGGGAAGGTTCTTGGAATGAAGGTCTTGAAAGACTATTACGACTTTGCGCTCGTTACTGAGGGGGGAATGCTTGCAGTATCAGACAATGGAATGGGCACAGTAGACGGAAAGCTCCGTCTCTGGCCAGAGTCCATGAATTTCGACCCTCCCAAACCCCCAAATGAAACCATTCACAGGGAATTCAAGGAGCTTGTCAGGAAGTCTGGAGCACACACTCTTCTCGCAGGCCACGGGTATGACATCATGGGAAATCTTCAGGAACTTTCCGACGGCCTGTAACAGAAAGGGATGAAGTTTTCAAGCCTCGCCTGAAAAAACTTGATGCCATGGGCCACCATAACCATCCGGTAAACACATGTCGAAATTGAGATTCCACTGGGTTGATGTTTTTGCGGAAAGGAAATTTGAGGGGAACCAGCTGGCTGTTTATCCCCATGCCGACAACCTTTCAACTGAGCAGATGCAGACAATCGCCCGTGAAATGAATCTTTCTGAGACTTCTTTCATAACCGGAACTGAGAAAGGGCCTCATGGAGAGCCATCCTATAAGGCCCGGTATTTCACAGTAGATGAGGAGCTTCCGTTCGCCGGGCACCCCACTCTGGGGACTTCATTCATCCTCAGGGAGCTGTATGGAGGGAACCACGTCGACCTAAAACTGAAGGTTGGCAATATTCCAGTTGAATTTGAGGACAGGAATGGAATGGCATACGGGGAAATGAGGCAGAACGATCCTGTGTTCGGAGACCTGCATGACGCAGGGGAGATCTCCAGAATATTCAATGTTGAACCGGGAGAAATCGACAGCAGCTATCCCATCCAGACCGTTTCAACCGGGAATCCCTTCGCCATAATTCCTTTCAAGAAGCTCTCGACCATGAAGAAACTCAGCCCGGACTTTTCTAGGATGGCTAAATATCTGGAGGGTTCAGATGCGCATTTCATGTATGCCATTTCCCTTGAAACAGCCGATTCTCATGCAATAGCCCATGCCAGAATGCCCTTCTATGGAGGTGAGGATCCTGCTACTGGATCAGCAGCAGGTCCAGCTGCCGCATGGCTGCTGAAACATGGTTTGGCGGAACCCGGGAAGCAGCATTTTATCGAGCAGGGAATAGAGATCGGGCGCCCAAGCAGGATATATGTGCGGGGGAACTTGGACCATGGCATACCCGGAGACATCAGGGTTGGGGGATACTGCCACGAGGTTATGCAGGGTGACCTGGAGATATGACCGTGCGTACTGTTTAAGTCACTAACTCCTGAAGGCATTACATCCTTTCATGGAATATGGGCTATGCAAATTATTCAGTTAATCAAGGGATTTCCCGTTATATGCGGTTCACAAAATTATTTAACTATCTTTTCACTGGTTGGAGGTGGGTATCTGGAAATACTTCCTCAAGCGGCTGCTCTCTGTACCCCCCACAATATTGCTTGTCCTGCTGATCATATTTACCGTCTTCAGCATCGTGGGAAACCAGAGCACCGTATCATCACAATTCCCTGAGTATTCAAACACATTCACCTCATTTCTTCATGCCTACCTCGTCTTTGACAAGAATATCCTGACAGGCAACTGGGGTTATCTAGGTGCAATACGGGGACAATCAACTTTTTCTGGACAGGTGTTTTCCCTTGTTCAGCAGTTCCTGTTCTCCACGCTGGAAGTTGTTCTCATTTCCGCCCCAATTGCACTGGCCATATCATTCCCGCTGGGGAGGTACCTCGGGACCCGCCATACCGAGATTAAGGCCAAGATAACCCGGGGATTGGTTATAGCTGGTTACGTCACTCCTGCATACATCATAGCGGTGATCCTGCAGGTTCTCCTGGGCCAGGGGACAATACCTGGAAACCCTTTTGGAGTTTTCCCCATAGTGGGGGCATACAATTTCCTCTCAATGCCAATACCATTGCCTGCATGGCTGGCTTCAAACGGCAGCGTGCTGTTGTCACACCCCACCCATATGCTGTTTTTTGATGCTCTGATCAACGGGAGCCTCGGCGTGGCAAAGGACGCATTCATGCACCTGGTGCTTCCTGTTATAACGCTGGTGATCAGCATAACTGGTGTTGTCACGTTTCTGCTTGAATCAGGTTATACAGACAACATGGGAATGGAATACGTCAGGGGTGCCCGGAGCAAAGGCCTTCCAGAGAATTACATCATCAAGAGGCACGTGAGGAAGAACGCAGTGCTTCCAGTCATGGCATCGGCAACAATAATGGTGGCCTACCTTCTTAGCAACATAATAATGATGGAGTACGTGTTCTCATTCCCCGGTATTGGATTGTTCCTCATCACCACGATCCTTTACGGGCAGTACTATCCAACAGCGGTCATAATATTCCTTCTCAGCCTCATAATTATTGCAATCGGCATAGCCATAGATGTGGTCAACTATGCAAAGAACCCCCTCATAAGGAACTGAGAAGAATAAATCAGAGCGTCGTCCTGGGGTCAAGTGCCTTTCTTAATCCGTCAGAGAAAGATATGAGGCCAACTATGAGCAGCAGCAGGAAGATGATCGGGAACACAATTGTCCACCAGTCGCCCACAAGGAGGAAGCTCTGTATTGTGGGTGGAGTGAAGGTGCCGAACAGGTTTCCGATCTTGGGCCCATAGGCCATTCCGAAAGCTGGAAATGCTGCCAGAAGGCTTCCCATTTCCGGCACCAGGGTGAACGGCTTGAAAACCTCGTAAAGGATGAAATTGACCGCAGAGAAGATCACCACCACAGTTGCCAAATCGGTTGAGAACCTCACCAGAACCGGAGTCATTATGTTTGGAATAATGTGGGATGAAATTATCTTCCTTCCGGGTGCACCTGCTGCCCTTGCAGCCTCAACGAACTGCTGCTGCTTGATGTTCAGTGTCAGCATTCTTGTCAGTTGCGCATAATATGCCCAGAGGACGGCCACAATGCCCACCACCAGGGACAGAAGCGTGAAGTGCATCAGCACTCCAAATATCACCACTGATATTAACAGGGGAAAGCTGATGGACACGTTGGAGAGGCTGGATATTGTCAGTTCAAGCTTCCTGGAGTAGTATGTGGTGGATACGCCCACTATGACTCCGATTATGGCGCTCAATCCGGCTATGAGCACAGCAAAACCAAGGTCCACAGGAATGGAAGCGAGTATTGCAGGGAGAATGGGGATCTTGTACGATGTTGTACCAAAGATGTAGTAAATTCCGTTGTTAAGCGTTGGGGGCACAGGATTGGCCAGTGCTACACTTATTGGCCCAGGGTTTGTGAACGCAAGGAGGTTGAATGCATTTGACACTCCTATATACTGTGGATAAACCACGTCCAGGAGTGAAATCGCGACGTATGCTATTATTACTCCAAGCCCGAACTGGAGGGACAGATTCCTCCTGAATTTTCCTGAGAAACGCCTTGTCATTTTCCTGGCAACATGATTTGCTTCGGCATCCATCTGATAATTCCTTACACAGCAAAATCATATATTAATCTAGGGAGCCTAGTTTAGGGAGTAAAATATAGTGGTTACAAATAAAAGAATGAGACAGGTTAAGTGCCCTGTTTAGAAAGTGCCGTGAGCCGGGATTGAACCAGCGACCTTATGATCTTCAGTCATACGCTCTCCCAACTGAGCTATCACGGCGTAACTGTGGAATTGGTTTGGTTTATTTAATGATTTCACAGAATCACACATATGTGTTGCCATTTCTGCATTTGACTGCCAAAACAGGTGATTCAGGTAAAATTTCGCTTTTACCACAAAGAAGTATAAATAACAGTTTTAAAATTATCATAAGTCAAAAGAGAGTGGAAGATGGGTTTCAGCGAGAAACTTAAGGATATCAGCTTGAGGGAAATATCGACCCTGGCAGTGACATTTCTGATGCCTGCTGTCATAGTGTTTGTTTGGGTATCTCTTCCCCTGCTTCTTCTCCAACTGAAGATCGATCTCTTCTATTTGGGAATAATCTATTCCATTGGAATATTGAGTTCACTTCTCATGCGGGTACCCATAAAATTCTATGTTGAGAGGGGAAGGCAGGATATCCTTCCTGTCATGGCAATGCTTTTTGCAGGAATTTCTCTCAGCATACTCTACATCTCAGTGAATGTGTACACTGTCATCCTGGGCTTTGCAATCATGTCCATCGCAGCAGCAATGTACAGGACGGTCAAGGTGAGGAAACAGGACCGCAACCTGAGGAATATAGAACCCGTGAGAAACATGTTCAGCCAGGACATGGTATCAGCTATTGGAATATTCGCCATACTGATGCTGAGTGGCTTCTTCCCGGGAAACAATGTGATAAGCCTTTATGGCTTAGTGTCAGTTGTTGCCCTACTGGTAGGGTTCCTATCGCTTTCATACACACTGTCACTCAAGCCCCAGGAGGTTGAGTTCCCCCAGAAAACCAGCTTCAAGGATCTCGTCTCAAAGGCAATTGCCCCCCTGAAGTCCATGGACATGGTCGTGGACAGGAAGACCGTTTACCCATACCTCACAATTCAGGCTCTGATCTACCTTTCAATCTGCATAGCTGCTGTTTTCCTTCCTGCTATGGCAGTCAAGGACAGCCTCACGAACCAGAATGTCTTCCTGATCTTTGGGATCTTTTCAATACTCGGCTTCCTGCTGGACAAGGTGGCCAGGAAGATAAACATCCAGCCAATCCGGGAAGTGTTCTACATGTTCAGGCCTGTCTTCCTGATAGTGCCTTTCCTCATCCTGTCAATTGTGATGAGCAGCTACCTTTTCATAGCGGGCTATTTCATCATCCTTCTGTGGATATTCTCAGATTCCGCCTCATCGGACCTGATGCTCAAGTCAATGGGCGAGGGAGACCAGATCAGGTCCAGGATACTTGCTTCATTCTTCTCTGCCCCCATAAGCATTGTCGGGCCCCTTCTTGGTGCTGCCATGTGGGTGGGTTCGCCAAGGCTGCTCTTCGGAGTTGCAATAATACCTGCCGCCATTTCCATGCTTCTTGTGATGCTTGTGCTTGAGCACCGCCCCAGAATGACTTCAACCCACATCTCCTGAGCAATCATATATATGTGAGAGGTCAATTATTGTACGTATCATGATACCCGGAAAAATGAATTCACGAGAAGTAAAGAGAATGATGGCCCAGATGGGCATCAAGCAGACAGAAATGCCAGATGTCAAGACCGTTATACTCAAGGGCGCCACCAAGGACTACATGATCACAGAAGCACAGGTCACCCAGGTTGAGGCCCAGGGGCAGAAGACATTCCAGATTATGGGCAACTTCAAGGAAGTTGCCAAGTCTCCAGAGGAGAAGTCGGAGATCCTGAATTTCACTGAGGATGACATAAAGCTCGTCATGGATGGGGCATCTGTCTCAAAGGAAAAGGCCATTGAAGCCCTGAAGAAGGCCGACGGTGAGCCTGCCAAGGCGATCATGGACCTGCTACCCCAATGATCGATTACCAGGCAGTACTAGCAAAGCACAAGCCCACCGAGAAGCAGAACGGTGAGCTGAAGGCCATTGCGCAGTCCATTATCGGCTCCACTGAGGAAGTGGTCAGAAAAATGGGCGTCAGGGCCAGGGTACTGCTTGTGGGTTCCGTTGCCAAGGGCACAAACCTTGCCAGCGGAGACCTTGACATTTTTGTAGTTTTCTCAAAGGACTACAGGACAAAAGAAATGGAGGAGCTTGGCCTTAAAATAGGCCATGAGGTCATTCCAGGCGGAAGTGAAAAATATGCCGAGCATCCCTATGTTTCCGGTTATGTTGGAGATAGAAAGATAGACATAGTCCCGTGCTTCGAGCTGACCCCAAAATCCAGGATTATCAGCTCAGTTGACCGGACACCTCTTCACACGGAATATGTGCTGGAGAAGCTCAATGACAGGGGAAAAGACGAGGTCAGGCTCCTGAAGCTCTTCATGAAGACCACCGGGGTATATGGCTCCGAGATCAAGGTATCGGGATTCTCAGGGTATGTCTGCGAACTTCTGGTGATCAAATTCGGCACTATGCTGAAGGTGATTGAGGCTTTCAGCAAGGCAAAGGGGCCTCTGCGCATAGCCCTTGATGGGGATGGCACAGGCATGGAGAGATACGATTCCCCCGTGGTGATCATCGATCCCACTGACATCACAAGGAATGCGGCTGCTGCAATCAGTGAGGAGAACTACTCCAGGATGAAGATCAACTGCAGGATGTTCCTCAGCATGCCACACGCCGGTTACTTCAACGATGACAGGGAATATTCGCCATTGCAGTTCAGGGACAGGGGCACAGCTGTCAGGATATTCCTTCTTGAGCGCCCGGACATCATAGATGATATTCTGTTCAGCCAGGCATCGCGCTTCAGGAACATTCTGGTCCAGATACTGGAGGAACAGGGATTCGGCCCGATCAATTCCGAAGTTGAACTCTCGGACAAGATTGAGGTGCTGGTGGAGTGCAAGACAGACAGGATACCCGGAACAAGGGTACACGTTGGTCCCCCGGTTGATGCACAGAATGCCATGGATTTCATCAAGAAATGGATGGGCAACTCCCTGCTCGGCCCTTACGTGTGCGGCAACAGGCTGTGTGCCGATGTTGCTGTGGAAAACAGGGAGCTTGATGCCGTAATAAGGGGCAGCATAGGCAAATTCAGCATTGGAAAGAACATAGACCACCTTAAGGAAGATATGGAAATTGTTGATCCAGTGTCTTCAGGAAAAGAATATCTTGTGGTTGGGAAATTCCAAAGAAAGGAACTCCGCGAGTGAAACTGCCTTTCAATTCCTGGCAGGCATCATCCGCCTGAAAATATCTCCATGAATACAACGTCGTCTTCAGGTTCAATTGTGTCGAACCTTGTAACCGGGGACCCGTTTCTTATGCAGACATAGCTGAGTTCCTTCAGCCCCAGTGATTTGAGGACATCCTCAACTTTTTCCGGTTCTGTTAACCTGTGTTCAAACCCTGCCCTTCCAACTACCTTGATCATGCTCTGATAACAGATGGCATAACCCCCTATAAGTTTGGAGGCTGGGCTAAATGCCTCTTTGGGGCACGTTGAAAGATTTAAATATTCACCAGTTCTATAAAAAAAGTGCCTTCAGAGGCTTGCAGCATCTGGGCACAAGGCACACAAGGTGGGAACTTCAATGCAGACTTATACAATTTCAACCGGCAACACCGGACTCGGCTTGATCAGCAGTGCCATGCTCTACATCATGGTGGCCATGATTGTTGTGTTCGCAATCCTGCTGGTCCTGAAACTGACCAGAGTTTCAAAAATAAACATCAGGGCGCTGGTCTCGGTGGCCGTCATTGCGGTCGCCATGCTTCCAGGCTGGGCAGTGATACATTCCACAACGGGCAATTACACTTTCGAGATTGGGAACGGCCAGGTGTCGATGAACGTTCCGTTCATAGGAAACCAAACCTACAACTCAAGCGACATGCAATACGCGTTTGTGGACAATCTGCAATCAGGAAACATAACACTGGCGACAAGGAATTCAGGAACCAGCATTGGGTCCCTGAACGAGGGGCATTTCACCACCAATACAGGAGCCACCGCTTATGTAGTCAGCGACAACAACACGAATCTTGTGATACTCCTGAAATCAGGCACTTATATCATTCTGGGAACGAACAGCACAAATCAGATGGCAAGCTACTTCTCGAACAACGTCTTCCCGGTTTCCTGAAAATCCAGTTTTCGGCAGCATTCAATTGAAGACAGCCCCGGGCAGATTTGAACTGCCGTCATCGGATCCAAAGTCCGGAATGCTTGGCCACTACACCACGGGGCTCCTTCCCCCCAAGATTTTTGATCCCTTATTTAAGTTATCGAGGTTGCCATATCTCATGGAGGTTGAAATGTCTCCATTCAGGGGCAAACCAGGACCACGGATTCCGGCCGCCTTCCCCCGGAAATTTCCAAAAACAGTGACATCAGAACGAGGTTCCATCAGGCTGCAGAGATGAAAAAAGAAGAAATTTAAAAAAATGACGGTTGATATGACTTCACATCAAGAGCCTTCCACCGTCAACAACCACAAGGCTGCCAGTCATGTAATCAGACGCACCTGAGGCCAGGAAGACTGCAACCCTCGCAATGTCATCGGGAGTTCCCATGCGCCCCATTGGTATATGGCTCTTGAATTCCTCAAGCATATTCTTCATTTCCTCCGACTGCTTTGCTCCAGGTGCCATTCCTGTGCCTTCAGTGGCAATGCCGCCTGGGGCAATTGCGTTCACGTTTATGTGGTACTTTGCCACTTCAAGGGCAAAGTTCTTCGTGAACATCAGCACACCGCCCTTGGATGCGTCATAGGCTGCAAGCCCTATTGATGAGGGATGAACACTGTCTATTGATGCAATATTCACGATCTTTCCAGGGGCCTTCTGCTTTATCATCTGCTTGGCCACCGCCTGGCTCGTGAAGGCCAGAGCCCTCAGGTTCAGTTTGTACACCTTGTCGAACAGGTCTCCCTTCATTTCCAGCATGGGCACCGTCGGATAAATGCCGGCATTGTTCACCAGAATGTCTATCCCTCCCATGTCTTTCACGATTTCCGAAATCATGTGTTCCGGCGCGTCCTCATTGAGCAGATCAATGCTCATCACAGAAACGGAGTCCTTCATATTCCGCGGAAGGTCCTCAATATATTTTTTCGCAGGCTCCGTGACTTTGTCCGCAATAAGCACCCTGGCTCCTGAATCCACAAATCTCTTGACTATTCCCATGCCAATTCCCATGGCACCGCCGGTCACAAGAGCCCTCTTTCCCTTGAGGGAAAATGGATTCACACTCTCCATTTGCACTTCCATTTGCAACACCTCTGTGAAAAAGATTCAATGATCCATATTATACCTGAACGCCTCACTCCTGAGTCGCTAGGTTGTTATAGCGAATCTCCAGGAAGCGCAAGAATGAAAAACTGTGGGCTTACAACTGCAAATCAGATTCTATGGTATGGGCCTGCACCGAAAAATGATTTTCTGGGGGCACTAAAGCCACCTTGTGAGGGCACCTATGCTCAAAGGCCAGAGAGTTGAAGAAGAGAATTCAGGCCCGGAACATGCCGGTTACAGTTTTCCTTACCCTTCTCCAGGTGTTGTTGGTGTACCTTTCCCCTTTGTCAACAAGGCCCCTTTCGTGATAACCGTAATTCTCCCAGAAACCGTCTTCATAATCGCTTATGACTTCGATCTCGTTCAGCCACTTGGCACTTTTCCATGCGTAGAGTTCCGGCATGAATGGCCTGGCGGGGAATCCCTGCTCCACCTTCAGCGGCTCACCGTTCATCCTCACTGCAACAACCGCCTTGTCTGTGATGGCATATTCAATGGGAACCGGGGTGCTGTAGCCATCCACACATTTGTACATGACCCACTTTGCCTCCGGGTCAGGTCCTGATTTCTCGATAAGGTCCCTTATGCTCGGGCCCTTCCAGGTAACGTTCTTGATGCTCCATGCGGTGACACAGTTGAAATCGCAGATGTATTCAATGTGTGGCATCTCCATGATTTCCTTGAAGCTGTATTCTCTTGGTTCCTTCACCTTTCCGGTGATCTTGAGGGACCAGTTCTCCGGCTTAATGTCAGGCTCTCCAAGTGCAGAGTAAATGATCCAGTTTGAAATGTATCTCTGGCCCGGGTTCTCAACTTCCACAGTCTCAAGTGCCATGCCCATGAATGACATTTGTATATTAACCGTTGATGTTTCACCGCTCACGAAATGAAATACAATGACCCTTTCTGACAGCAATTTCCCCGAAACGAAGAAAAGCAACATGACATTGCTGGCCAGATGAACCAGAGAACAGGCAGAATCCTTCAAGGAAGGCACAGGGACATAAACTTCATTCTACAAAAGTCAACATCCCTTCAATGTAACCTAACCATTAATTTGAAAGATTTATCTCAATTGTTTGCCTCTCGTGTCTATCGGGATGTTTATAAATGGCTGGAAAGAACCTTAGAGATATCTCTGAAACGGCATCCAAGATGGGCCTTTCGGAAAATGAATATGAAAAGTATGGAAATCAAATGGCTAAAGTGTCCCTCGACGTCCTGAAGAGAGTTGAAGGGAAGAAGAGGGGGAAGCTGATTCTGGTTACCGCAATGAACCCAACAAAGGCTGGCGAGGGCAAGACCACAACCACAATAGGACTTGGCCAGGCATTCGCAAGGCTGGACAAGAAGGTTGTGATTGCACTGAGGGAGCCCTCACTTGGCCCGTGCTTTGGAATCAAGGGAGGGGCCACAGGAGGGGGAAAGTCAATGGTTCATCCCAGCGACCAGATCAACCTGAGCTTCACCGGTGATTTCCCTGCCGTGACTGCCGCGCATAACCTGCTTTCGGCACTTATAAACAATCACATATTCCATGGAAACAAGCTGAGGATAGATCCAAGGAAAGTGCTATTCCCAAGGGCCATCGACATGAATGACAGGTCACTCAGGGAAATTATTGTGGGTGCAGGGGCCTCAAGCACAGGGGTCATGATGAAGGACGGTTTTGTGATCACCCCTGCTTCAGAGATAATGGCAATAATGGGCCTCTCCACAGGGTACAGGGATCTCAAGGAGAGGCTCTCGAAGATTCTTGTGGGCTATACCTATGACAACGATCCAGTCTATGCTGGAGACCTCAAGGCGCACGGTGCCATGGCTGCGCTGCTGAAGGATGCGCTCAAGCCAAACATAGTCCAGACCACCGAGGGAGTTCCCGCTTTCATCCACATAGGCCCATTCGCAAACATCGCCCATGGGACTTCTTCCATCATAGCAGACAAGATGGCTCTGGGGCTCGCAGATTACGTTTTCACTGAATCTGGGTTCGGTTCAGAGCTTGGCGGCCAGAAATTCCTTGACCTGGTCTCAAGGGTTGGCGACCTGCCCGTTGATGCGGTGGTTCTTGTGTCAACCATCAGGTCAATAAAGCTCAATGCAGGAGTTGCGGACCCTTCGAAAGAAGACGTTGGGGCACTTGAGGCAGGATCTGAGAACCTTCTGAAACACATAGACATTATGAGGAATTTCGGAATTGATCCAGTGGTTGCACTGAACAGGTTCCCCACAGACACAGATGCGGAGATAAAGAAGATGGAGGAAATCCTCGGAGCACGCAAGGTCAACTGGGCCATGTCAGAGGTGTTCGCCAGAGGAGGGGAAGGTGGAATAGAGCTTGCCCAGAAAGTCCTGGAGTCCCTGAAGAAGACTCCAGAGATCAGGAGGACCTATTCTGTGGAACAGAGCGTGAAGGACAAGATAATAGCCATTGCGAAAACAGTTTATGGGGCCAAGAGCGTGAAGTTCCTGAAGAAGGCCGAAAGGGACCTTAAGAGGATTTCAGACCTTGGAATGGACAGCATGCACGTATGCATGGCAAAGAACCAGTACAGCCTTACAGACAACCCGAACGTGCTTGGTTGGCCAAAGGACTTCACCATCACCGTGAGATCGGTCGCAATTTCCTCCGGAGCAGGATTTGCGGTGCCAATGCTTGGGGACATAATGACCATGCCCGGCCTTCCCACAGAACCGGCTGCCAATGGCATGGACCTCACTGATGACGGGGAGATCACGGGCCTCTTCTGAAGCCTGAGAGCCAGGATGATCCTGGCCCTTTTTCATATTTTATTAACCGGAGTTTCATTCAGTTCTTTCTATTGGCTTATCTGAAAAGTATCCGGGCGATTTTTCCTTGAGCTCTCCGTTCACATACATGCCGGCTGTTCCGCCACAGCTTATCATCAGCCTGTTCCAGCTGTTTATGACATTCACTGCCATGACAAGGGCTACAAACTCGTGCTCATCGAATATTTCCCTGGCCCTGCTGTAAAGGCTATCAGAGAAATTGCGCTCTGAAACAAGAGTGAGCGCCTCCGCGATTTCCAGCGCCATCTTTTCCCTGTCCGTGAAGAAAGGGGCATCCCTCCAAATGGAAATGCAGCTTATTCTCTGCTCGCCCTCGCCATGGGCCCTTGCATCCTGAACGTGCATGTCAAGGCAGAATGCGCATCCGTTGATCTGGGAGACCCTTATGTAAACCAGGTCCCGGATCCCAAGTTCTATCCTGCTCTTTCTCAAGTAGGATGCAATGCTGTACAGTGGCTTTGCCGCCTCCGGTTCTGCCCGGGAGTAATCAATCCTGAGTTTAGCTGCCATTGCAGCAAGAGAGGATGAAAGGCAATAAACTTGGTCAGGGCAGAATCAGGCTGGATGGCATATGCACAAATGGTTCAATGAATAGAAAAAGCCGGTATAAAAGAAAAAATTTGGTTATGGTGTGATTTTTACAGCTCTTGTCGGGCAGACACTCTCACATGCCATACAGAATATGCATTCGGATTCCCTTATAGGGTCGCACTTGTCTGTCCTGTACTTTGCAAAGAGGTCCTTGTCGCCCGAAATGTCCTTGTCGTTTCCTGTTCCCATCTCGCCAGGGTTCAGTTCCCATTCGTAGAGGGTCACAGGGCAAACGTCCATGCATGCTCCGTCAGCAACACAGGCCTCCCAGTCAATAGCTACATGTGATCCGTGAACTCCGTTCTTGGTGGGGTAAGGCTTGCCCTCAGCGTCCATTCTCTGTACGCCTTCGGCCCTGACCTCGTGATCGTGATGCGTGCCGGTTACGGGATAGTTCTCCGTGTCCTCAAGAAAATTCTCATCAATTGGTTTTGGCTTGTAATCTAGCGTGTCCAGTTTTACCAAACAATCACCTGATTCGACATTATTTGCGACGTATATAAAACATATGTCTTGACTCTGGAAACACTGAATTACAAAATGTCAGGAAGCAATTGTTCGGATATGGGGAATGGAAATCATTCGATTCCGCCTTTGTGTATACCTGAGAGCCGTGTCCCAAGCCCTATCCTTCCAGGCTTGAAGAGCTTGGAATTCATCTCCCTGTATTCCTCTCCGATAACGGGCTTGAAATCCATGTGTTCCAGAACATCCCTGTCCACATCTATTCCCGGCGCAATCTCCGTGAGGACAAGTCCCTTGCTTCCAAGCCTGAAGACCGCCCTCTCGGTCACATAGGTGACTTCCTTCTTGGAAGACCTTGCCACATCAGCCCTGAACAGGATCTTGTAAACCTCCTCAACAAACTTCACTGTCTGGCCCTCTTTCTGAATCTTCAGCCTGCCGCTGTCAACAATGACCTTGGTGTCTCCCGCCATGAACTGCCCCGCAAAGACCAGTGAGGGCGATCCAGCGGTGATCGCGGGAAAACCTCCGGGCCCCGGTATCCTCCCTGGAAGCATGGAGGGATTGACATCACCATCCCTGCTGATCTGCATGAAACCAAGCACCGCTATGTCGATCATTCCTCCCTCGTAAAGGCTGAACTGGTCGGGAAGGGGTATGATGGCGAAAGGCCCCACCGAAACTCCGAAGTCGTTTCCCTGGAGTGGTATGCCTCCCCAGGGGCCTGCCTCAACGGTGGAGTAGACATAATCGGAAACCTTCTCCCCATCCAGGACTGTCGGGATGCCGGCGGGAATTCCAACACCGAAGTTTGCAATTATCGGCCTGCGTTCCTCCTTCACCCTGTTGATCACCTCTATGGCCGCTCTCCTCTGAATAACCGTCTTTACGTCGATCTTCTCCCTGGACTTGAAGTGCTTGCCCCTGGGTGGTATGAGCCCGCCCGATATCCTGGGGTCAAATTCTATTGATCCGGTCTGCCATGCGAACTCGGAAGGTGAAACCACGGCAAAATCAATCAAGGGGCCGGGGACGTGGACTGCCTTTGGATTTATGGTGCCCTGCCTGGCAACCCTCTCGACCTGGCAGTACACCTGCCCCCTGCTCGGGCAGGCTTTGGCAGCCTGAACCATGGTGAAGACGGTGCCGTATATTCCCTCCTTCTCCATGCTTATGTTTCCAAGTTCGTCTGCAGTGGTGCCCCTTACAAACGTTATGTCTGGCTTGGGGGCATCTATGAAAAGGAGGTCCTCGCTCTGGATTGTCTTCCTCTCCACAATGAGCCTTGCTGCATGCTTCGCCTTCTCATTCAACGCGCCCGCGTCCTGGTCTGCGTCAAGGAATGTGCCGATCCCCACCTTTGTCAGAAGGCCCGGGCGGTTGGCCGACATCTCCCTGAACAGGTGCGCGACGGTGCCGATGCTCAGAGTGTAGCCTTCGATTTTCTCGTCGACCACAAGCTTCTGGAGCCAGTATGACCATCCAAGGAATGGCATGAGGATACCGTCCATGAACTCGAAATTCCCATCTTTGTAAATCTTCTCACAGACCTTGTCAATCCCCCTTCCAGGGGATCCGGGGAGGCTGTCTGATTCTATGAAGAGGTGCTTGGGGCTTCCGTACTTTTCATAGGTCTCATAAAGCTTGAGCAGGAGGTATTCTGGTGCAGTGGAGATGTTGAACCCAGAGATTGCAATCACGCTTCCGTCCTTTATCTTGCGGAACTGCCTCATGAGTTCGTTCTCTGTGAAGAGGAATTTTGACATTCAGTAGGATTCCTCAACCAGCTAAAATAGGTTACCCTTACTGTTTAGAACCGACCGTTTTGTTCAATGGCAGAATTCAAGAAATGTAAAAAAATCTGCCAATGGCAAATCATTTGGTCATCTGGGACTCCTCATTTCTCTTCTTCCGGATCCAGTGCACCAATGTTACGACTCCTGTGGAAATAGTTGCAACAAAAAAACCCTGGGCCATGAAGTAAAGAATTGGGCTGTTGCCGAATATTGACCCCATGTACTCTCCGTTGCCCAGAACCACCTGCAAAGGACCAAATGCCAGGAATGATGACATCCACCAGATCACCGATAACCTGGCATTCCAGTTCCGAGTGGATATCAACCTCATCACCAATTGCAACCAGTTAAGATATAAATATACTTTTGAACAGTTGAACATCACCACCCCTGGAGGATAGCGAGAAGCAACCAACTGATTGGGCGCCCAGTACAGAAGTAAGGGCTTTCACGTTTGAACGTTGGGGGGGGTCAAAGTAAATTATGTTTCCAATATTATTTATATATATTCTGGGGAACGACATTTAACTCCCTTGCTCCAGCCAGCCTTTCAGATGGCTAAAAAATCAACGATTTTCCCATAAAGCCACATTTTCCACAAAAGTGCATACGGGTTCTGATGTACATCTGATGTCTGATAATGATTTAAGTCATGATGTGATACTCTTTACATGCAAGGGAGCGACCCACAGACAGTAGACAGGAAGATGGTCGGTGAATTCGTAAGTTCTTTCATCAGGCAATTGAAGTTCAAGAGGGAAGACTTTAGGACCATTGGCAGTTTTGGAGGGTTCACTTCCCTGATAGATCTTGGCAATTTTGCGGTATCTCTGAACAACGATGGTGTTGGCACAAAGACCATGATCGCCGAGGAAGCAGAAAGGTACGACACCCTGGGGATAGACTGCATCGCAATGAACGTGAACGATGCTATTACCGCCGGCGCTGAACCGATAGCCATGGTGGATTACATAGCCCTAAGGGAACCTGATTCTGAAATTGCAAGACAGCTTGGCACAGGCTTCAACGTCGGCGCGCAGATGTCAAACATAACCATTGTGGGAGGCGAAACCGCAGTGGTGCCAGACATGGTAAACCACACCGAGATTTCAGGCACATCCCTTGGTATCGTGCAGAAGACGCAGATAATAAATGGGGAAAACATAAGAGATGGGGACCTTATATTTGCGCTTCAGAGCAGCGGGCTTCACTCAAATGGCTTCACCACGGTGAGGGACATCATAAGCAAGAATGAACTTGACCTGAACGACAAATTCCCGGGTGACAACAAGAAGGCTGTCGATGTCCTCCTGGAGCCAACCAGGATATATGTCAGGGAAGTCCTTGACATAATGAACATAGTCAACATCAAGGGAATGGCCAACATAACTGGAGGGGGAATAAAGAACCTCACCAGAATGAAGGACATGAAGTATGTCCTTTCAGACCCAATTGAGCCTCAGAACGTATTCAAGCAGCTTGGGGACATGGGAAACATTTCCCTGTCACAGATGTATGAAATATTCAACATGGGCATGGGCTACGTGATTGTCATCGACCCTGACAGCAGGATAGACTTCATAAGTTCACTGAGGAGCAGGATACCATTCAAGGAAATAGGCCATGTCGAGGATGGAAGTGGAATATCCCTGCCATCCATGGAAGTTGAATATTCCGGATATTATTGATTTACTGGATTCAGGGCTGCACCAGCCCACCATATTTTCCTACCGTATCATGACAGTGGCACCAACATTTATCCAGTGAATGAACTGAAAGGTGCATCACATGACTTTCAGGAGGGATAGGGAGACAAGATTCAGGGTTGCCGCCAACTTCATGGATCGGGATGTGGCAGAAGCCTATGCATACCGGCCACAATATCCACAAGAACTGCTGGATTTCCTGGTCCGCATACCTGAAAAACACCAAAGTGCCCTTGACATAGGCTGTGGCAACGGCCGCATCACGAAATACCTCTTATCAGGCTTCAAAGAAGTGGTGGGTCTTGATCCCTCTCCGGAAATGCTTTCCCTGGCAGAAAAGTTGGCTGGAGAGTGCAAAAACAACATAGAATGGGTGCTGGGAAGGGCTGAAGATTATGAAACGGGGAAGAAGTTCGACCTGGTTGTTGCCGGGAGTTCAATTCACTGGACTGATCATGAGTATCTGTTTCCCAGGCTTGCGGACATGACCGACACAATTGCCATTGTGAGCGGGGATTTTCCAGCCGAGCCCCCATGCGGCAGGGAAAAGTGGGTTGGCTTTGTTTCAGCTTGGCTCTCAAGGCTTTCGGAAAGAGACCCGGCAATATGGAAAAAGTACGATCCAAGCGGTTTCCAGAAAGAGGCAAACAGGCACGAGAACTGGATGGAGATCAGGGGAAAGAAAGATTTTAACCAGAGGATCACACAGTCCATTGATCATTTCATCGAGATGCAGCATTCACAGGCCACTTGGGCAAGGAGACCAATGGGAACACATCTTTCCCATGAGTTTGACAATCAGCTAAGGGAACTGCTCCTGCCTTACGCCAGCAACGGGACACTTGAGATGGAAATGGAATTCGAAGTGGTGTGGGGAAACCCGCTGGTTGAGCCAAAACATTGAGTTTTCAGCCATTTTGTTAGTCCCAGGGTCAACTCATTTATTGTCGCTATTAACAAACCATTAAGTTAATTTAGGGATAAAGAAATAGAGGCCCATGAAGATCGTAGCAGTAGTAGACGATGAGAATTACGTGACCCCTCTTGAGTACGGAAATTCAATAATGGTGATAGACGACGAGACCAAGAAGATAATCGAATATGAGAACCCGGGATTCGGTTCCCCATATGGCGGAAAAGAAAGATGCATGGCTGGAATCCTTTCACTCAAGCCAGATGCCATAGTGGTGAAGGAAGGCGTCCTCTGCCCAGGCTCATACCACATGTCCCTTGGAAAGATGAAATACATGCCTGTTGAGGAAGAGGAAAAACTCGATGACATCGTGAAGAACCTCGACGGCATAAAATTAAAGGCAGTGGACGAACTGGAATTCGCCATGTTCAAAGAATAAAAGCCAGAACTTTTTCCTCCATTTATCTATTTTTCCCATAACCATTCAGAAATGGGCAGTCACCGCTGCCGCAAGTATTATTTCCCCTGTGAGCACATACAACCCAAGATTCATGCTGGGGGAACAAAACCAGGGTGCGGTTAAGGTCAAATGTGACATTAAATGCCTGTCTATTTCCATCCATGGTGAAGTTGCTCCTGCTGATGTTGTATGAGCAGGTTGCACTGTAAGTGGGCACATCATCAGTCACGTATCCGGAACCAGACATTATGTGATTCACAGGTTGGTATGTTCCATTGGGGAGACGGAATATGGGCAAATTCTGAGAAAGAATCCATCGGCAATGTTCAGTTGGAATGCCTGGAAGTAATATCACAACGCAACCTTCTGAAGGTATACTTCTCTCCAGTTGGGCACACGAATTCGCCGCCATCTGGACAACAGATACTGCAAATTTAACGAAAAATGTGGCTTTTTGAAATATTGTGCAATGACCTTCTAAAAGTGCCCAAACCGAATAGAACTTTACTTACAGTAATCGCATGAACTGAATTTATGATTCCTGATGATTATGTATGACTAAATCAATTTATAAATCCCATAACTGAACGCCGTAATTGCATATCCCTGCAATTGGGAGATCTGTTCAGTAATGCCAAAGAAAAGGATAGCCTTGATGGGGGCAAGCGGACTTGTTGGGCAGAGGTTCTGCCAGTTGCTCACTGACCATCCCTATTTTGAAGAGCCCGTTCTTTACGGATGGAGCAATTCAGGCAGGAAGCTATCTGATATTCTCAAGGTAGAACCAGAATCGGTTTCCGAAACTCTTCTGGCGCAGACGCTGATGCCAATAGAAACCAGCAAAATTCTCAGGGAATCCTATGATGTCATATTCAGTGCGATTCCCTCGAGCCTTGACAGGAACATAGAGCTGGAACTCTCCAAAGGCGGTGCAAGAATTTTCACAAACTCAGGCATGAACCGGATGAATCCTGAAGTCCCTATTATCGTCCCCGAGGTGAACGATTCTCATTTCTCACTGGTGGAGGGCAGGGATGGCTTCATTGTGGCCAATGGAAACTGCAGTTCAATCGGCCTTGCACTTCCAATGAAACCGCTCATGAGGTTTGGGCCTGAACATGTTGAGGTCACTTCAATGCAGGCCCTAAGTGGAGCAGGGTATCCTGGGATTCCATCACTGGACGCAATCTCAAATCTGGTCCCCTATATTGATTCTGAGGAGGAGAAGATAATGAGGGAAGTTCCCAAGATACTTGGGCAACCATCAAAAGGCAGCATAGAAAGTTCCAGCCTTCAGATAGACGCAACCTGCACAAGGGTCCCGGTAAGGGAAGGCCATACCGAATCTGTCACTGTAACCTTCTCAGAAGAACCTGATGAGGGTGAATTGAAGAAATCATTCTCCAGCTTCACGGCTAGACCACAGGAGCTTTGCCTTCCAACCGCACCACCTTTTCCGGTGATTCTCGAGGAGTCGCAAGACCGGCCGCAACCTGCCCTGGACCTGTTAAGGGGAAAGGGGAGAGCTAGGGGAATGGCTGTAACCGTTGGAAGGCTGAGAGTGAAGGGCAACCAGGCAAGGTTCGTGACACTCTCACACAACACCTTGAGGGGTGCTGCAGGAGGTTCAGTGCTCAATGCTGAACTGGCTTACTCCAGGAGGATCATATGAATTCAAGAAGCCATTACGTGATGAAGTTCGGAGGCTCATGCCTTGCAGACGCCCAGGACATGGCAAATGCCGCTTCAATAGTTTCAAAGTACCGAAACTGCGTAGTTGTGGCCAGCGCAATAAAGGGAGTAACCCAGAAACTGATTGAACTGTCGGATGTGAAACAGAAGAGGCAGATAAGCAAGAAGGTGAAGGAACTCAAAGACACTCACATTGAAATTCTTTCTGAATTGAAGAGCAAATTTTCAAGGGAAGATGCCCAAAAGGAAATTGAGTATTTCTTTGAGATACTGGAAGGCATCCTGCTTGAGACCATGAATGGAAGATCCTCTCCGGACAGGGCCCACATTCTGTCCTTTGGGGAAAGGCTTTCAGCAAACATCCTCAGGTGGTACATCAAGGACAGGGGATTGAAGGCAGTCACCATAAATTCTGATGAAATCATTTTCTCCGAGGATGATGAATATCTGGATGCAACCGTCGACGAAGAGATATCCCTCAGCGAAATTAGAAGCAGGATCTCCTTCCACTATGAGCAGTCAGAGATTCCTGTTGTAACTGGATTCTTCTGCAGTTCACTTTCAGGCATGACGGCCTTGCTCGGCAGGAACAGCAGTGACTACACGGCTGCTCTTGTAGCGTTCTCCCTTCCAACCTATGAACTGGTTTTCTGGAAGGATGTGCCAGGCCTCATGACAGGGGACCCCAAAGTTGTGAAGGAAAGCCACGTGTTGAAGCTCCTGACATATGATCAGACCAGCCAGTACCTGGTAGGAGGTTCAAGGATACTTCATCCCAAGGTTATTGATCTCGCAGAGAGGAAAGGGACCGCAATCCGAATCAGGAATTTCAGGAACCCGGAATCTGAAGGGACCCTGATAACAGGTGCCATTCCGTCCATAGAGCTAGTCTAACTGGAAGCCATTCAGCCTCGGGCTCAATCACCTGGTTTACCCGCAGCCCTTTTTCCTGATCGTGAGAATTTTTCTGGACGTGCTGCGATATAAATGAAACCAATCCCAACGAGGATCTGGCCCACGTAGAGAGCATCTTGGACGCGAAAATTCGAAGTGAACCCGCTGCACTCAGTATGTTAAAAAAGCCTGCCATAAGGGCAAACAGTACCATGCCCCTCATGTTACGTTTTAATCATGCTGGTTAGATATTTAATAATAACCTATCTTCAGCTGTATTTTCCATCTGCAATTAATGCAGGCTTTACAGCTTGTTTTCTATGTAGAACTTGACTATCTTCTTGGTGGCCCTTCTGAGAACATCTGACAGGGATGGTGTTGAGACCTTCATCAGTTTTGCAATCTCTGTCATGGATATTCCCCTGTCAGGATCAAAGTAGCCATGCCTGAAAGCCATGTTGACAACTTCCTTCTCCCTTTCAGTGAGTATGTCAATGCTCTCGAACTCAGTTTCCAGTACATTCGGATTGAGTCCGGCATGATCAAGTTCCCGTTCAAGGATCTTCAGTTTTGTGGGGTTCTGAATTAGGATCCGGTAGAGAATCCTCTTGTCATCGATCGCCTTTGAGCTAAGAACTACAAGGTTGGAGGATGCAAAAAATCTGCAGGAAGAGCAACTGTGGGCTTCTGCCCAGAAGCCATTTTTCCCAACCCTTATGACGTTGTTGGCTGTTTTCTGCAGTCCAGGAAGGACAAATTCAGGCTCTGACTTGGCTTCAAGGCGGTGAAGGGTCTTGGTCTCACCGATTCTGAGGCGCTCCACTTTAACTTCATTTTCCAGCGATTTCACAAAATTTGTGATCGGGCAGTCAGATCTGGTTACCTCAATCAAAGCTTCAAGTGCGCCTTTATCCTTCTGTGACAATTTACTAGCCCCACCTCTTAATTGTGTTACTAAATGTAAATCTTTTCTATTTAGGGCACCTTTTTTGTCTTAAGTTTGCAGTGAAGATGCTATCATGTCGGCTATTCTTAAGGGTTCAGGAACATTTCCCACCCTCATGAGCTTTCTAACCAGTAGAATGGCTTCTTTTTCTGAAATGCCTGACATGTTAAGTGTAAAAATCCTGTTTCCGATGGTTTTCCGGACGGGCTTCAGAGCCTTCAGTTTAGCCATTTTTCCACGCTCACCATGTTTCTCAAGGGCTGAGATCATTGAATCAAGGTCCCCTTTGCCCTTTGTAACCGAAACAAATGGTACTCCGGTTTTCGTGTATATCTCTTCTGGCACTATGATATCAAAGCCACCAAATGTCACCCCTTCTGTGAGGATCACATTCACGTTCCCCTGCCCAACCTGTTGGACAAAGTGGGCAATCACGGAAGCAGTTTCATCGCCGTCAAGGGCTATGTAATCAGTGAGGACATTCTCAATGGTGCTGTCAATCCTCATCAGCACCCCGACAATGGGGGTTCTGGTGTGGATTCCCCTCTGAAATGGGCCATCATCTATACCCAGGATTCTAATATTCGGCTTCAATCATGTTTCGCTACTCGATCAGGGTATAAGTCATGCATGACTGCAATCGTCCCTTTTATCAGGGACCGTTGATAATTGCCTTCACCAAAACGCTTATATCCGGCCGAGATATACCACGTTTACGCACTTTGATGCACCTCCTAAGACATACTTAGAAGGGAAGGGTTAGAGGTTCATGTTATTGGACCAATGAAGCCAAATTAGTTTACAGTAAAATGGATTGTGTAAACTGCTAAACTGCTTGGGGAATGGTTTGGTTTGAGAGCCGATGAAGGACGTGCCAAGCTGCGAAAAGCTTCGGGGAGGCGCATGGAGCCTTAGATCCGAAGATGTCCGAATGGGACTTCCTGTTTTTT
>JBJKSX010000039.1:0-5867 GCA_046703545.1 Thermoplasmataceae archaeon
ACTCCAAAACCACCCCCAAGATCCAGATAGGAGAACTGGATGCCAAGGTCACGTGATACTTCACCAGCCAGATCAAAGAACGCCTTTGATATGTTGTCAAAGTGTTTCCAGTCCAACACATTGGATCCTGCCATCATCTGCATTCCAAAACTCGTGGCCCCCAATTCCTTTGCCCTTGAGTACGCATTATGCACAACGCTGGTGGGAATTCCAAATTTAGTCTTTGGCCCAGCGGTTACAATACCCTTGAATTCTCCTCCCCCTATTCCAGGGTTGACTCTGAACGATACTGTGCCGGGCAAATTGCTGCCGACGAGGTTCATCTGGGCAGTATCATCAAAGTTTATGTTCACACCCATTCTGACCGCTTCCAGTAAATCTTCAGCAGGTGCGTTGTTAGGAGTGTAGGCAATTTCATCTGGCTCAATGCCGGCTTTCATCGCAATCCTTATTTCATCAACCGTTGATGAATCAGCACCGCTCCCTTCCTGCCTCAAGGCAGCAATAACAGCCAGGTTTGGGTTTGCTTTTACGGCATACCTGATGCCAAAGTTTTGGTACCTTGACTTGAAAGCAGCATGTATCCTCCGGTAGTTGTCCCTGATTCTGCTTTCAGAGAGGGCAATGAATGGAGTTCCAATCTTGCTGGCAATTTCTATCAGGTTTGAATCTTCCAGATAAAGTGAACCCTCTCTGTTCTCAAATGGAGGAAATACCACAGGTTTCATAATTACAGGACTGTGATGCCTGAATTATAATAAAATGATTGCAGAGAACTCAAAAAAAGGAGGGCGACAGCATAAGCACTTTATCCGCTTCACGCTTCAGCATGTGTGCTACAAGAGACAGAGCTGCAGGAAATTCTAAGAAAATATCAGGACAGGATATCATACGGGACATACATTGACTGGAACCCAATGGAATCCCACAATCCCGGGAAAAAAGTGGTTTCTGCAAGCATCATCAAGTGCTTCATCCTGTACTATGTCCTGAAGAACCGCACCTCTTTCACGGAACAGATTCCTGTTTCTGAATTCTCCCTCACGGAAGATACTGTTCTCAGGTTCTTCGGTGGAAACACCATTAACCTGGAGGCAGCCCTTGCATTGATGATTTTTGTGAGTGACAACACAGCTGCAAATTATTTCCTGGATTCAATTGGAATGGACAGAATCAACAGATTCCTCATGGACGAAAAATTCAACATGACAAGATTCGGCAGGAGGTTCCTTGATTTTGAAGCCAAGAAGAATGGCATGGAAAACGTCACTTCTGTTTCTGACCTGGTTTCCCTGTTTCATGGGATACTGGAAGGCAACAGGCTCGACGAGAATTCCGCAAAGCTCTTTGATTCTCTTCTGAAGATGCAATTTGACCGCACAAAACTTGTCTTTTACTATCCTGAAACCATCTCAACAGGCAGCAAAACGGGAGTTCTTGACAACGTGTGGAACGATGTCATTTATTTCAGCGAAAAGGGCAAAACCTGCTTTGTGGCCTTCTTTACTGAAAATGTTCCGGATGTGGACGCAAGGGACCTCCTTGCATCCTATGGGTTCAGGGTGGCAAACAGGTACTTTCCGGGCCTTATCTAACCGATCTTCGCCAGCTCGGCCCTGAGAATGTTGTCCACCTTCTCTGGCAGTGGTCCCGATGACTCCGTGAAATGGTTGATCACTATGCTGAAAGAAGTGCCTGTCTTGTGTGAGTACCCGGTGAGGCTTGAGCAATATTCAATGGAGCCTGTTTTGGCATTTATGCCGTATTGTCCCAGGTCCGCGAATCTGCTGCTCAATGTTCCCATGCCTGATGAAGGCAACAGTTTCAGGAAATCGCGGTCCCCTGAGACAGATATCTTGTGAATCAGGCTGGACAGAAAATCAGTGGTGAGAAGATTAAGCCTGGAAAGTCCTGAACCGTCCAATATCTTGATTTCACCAGTGTCAAGACCAAGTTCTGACATCACACCGTAAACCTTCTTGACGCCACGCCTCCAGGTGCCCCTGACTCCATCGGTTTTGTAAGGCAGGAGCTTTGTAAGCACCTCGATGGAAAAATTGCAGCTGACGCTTTCAATATGTTTCAGCAGGTCTGCCAACACCACGCTGTATGTGTACAACACATCTCCGCCACCAGCCCTGCCGATTCTGTAGTCTGCTTTTCCATTCAGGCCTATGGATTTCCAGAGTGCTTCCGCGAAAAACCTCAGCTGGTTGCCCACCGGTTTCATCTTCTCCCCATGCGGGTCTGTCAATGAACTGAGAGAGGTTTCATGCCCCGGTGAGCTGCCCTCATTCACTGAAAATGGTGCAATTTTTGCCTGATACGTGTATTTCCTGTCATCTATCATCCATCCGGGGCCGTATGGAACCTTGTCCATGCAGGATGTATCCAGCACTATCTCGTCTATGCCATTACCGGTTGACCTTATCTCCTCTCCGATCTCAATCAGCTTTGGGCCGTCGAGAAGGAATGTTGGGTCCCCGGAAACAAACAAGGACTTTCCGCTGACGGAAAAAACGGTCCGAAAAACGTGATCCTTTCCAAGCAATCTGTATGCTGCATATCCGCTGACAACCTTCATGTTTGAAGCTGGCATTACGAGTATATCCGAATTCTGGCTTTCCAGTACCCTTCCATCATTGTCCATAAACTGGAAAGAAGTGATTCCCGGCATGCACTGGTGACCAGGAAAAGAATATTTAATTTTTTATCTGAATCCACTCAGGGCAAGGGAATCAATGCAGAACCTGGATAAACTTCATGCCGTACTTCCTGGCGACTTCGCCGTCCTGATCGTCCCTGTCCCCGATGTAAACTGAATTGGGAAGGTCGATGTCGTATCTGGACAATGCCTGCTCCACCATTCCTCCCTTCGGTTTCCTGCAGCTGCAGTTTTCATCGGGCCTGTGCGGGCACATGAAAATGTCGGCAACATGCACTCCAAGTGATTCAAGTTCCTGCCTGAGCGCATTGTTGAATTCTTCGGCCTCTTCCCTCGTGAAATATCCCCTGTTGATCCCGGATTGGTTTGTGATTATGAAGACCGGATATCCCTTATCGGCATACTCCCTGACCATCTTCACGGTATCAGCGAACACGTAGAGGTCCTTTGGATCGTGGCAGTATGGGCAATCCCTGTTAAGGGTTCCATCCCTGTCAACAAAAATTACTGGTTGTGCCATTTTTTGATCATGCCAATCTACAATTCGCCTATGACTTTCAGTTTCCTTTCCACAGTGTTTTCCACATCCAGCCTGTGGTCAATTCTCACAATTGTTTCCACACGCTGGAATCCCTCTGCTACCAGAAACTTCTCAGCTCTGGATATTGCGTTGAACAGTTCGTCGATGGATTCAGCCTCTATGACCGTGGCCATGCTGTTGGGGTAGCACTTAAGGCCGCTCTCTCGAAGTTTTGCTATTGCAGCCTTGACTGTTTCGCCTGCGGAAACTCCTTTGCCTATGGGGTAGAATGTAACGTCAGCAACCAACATATGGTTGTCCATGCTGCCTGTGGATAAAAGTTTAGTCCCAGTCCTCGTCCCAGAATATGGTTTCAACGGGATCCTCAGGAAGATTGCAGGATGGGCACTCTGCCCTTTTCCTTTGCCTTGTTGCGCCACATTTTTCACAGATGTACCAGGAATGGTAACGCCTTCTTACCATTAACACGGCGGAAGCCAGTATCATGCCAGCCAATGGTACTGCGTAGAATGGGTTCACAAGTTTCCCCGAGATGGTTGTTTCTATTGATACCTGTTTCTGGGAAGTGATGGTCACCTTTGCAGGCCCGGAGCTGAGGTTCACTATTCCTGTGCTGTTGGTGGAGGTGTATCCGAGGGGGTCGTAAACCACATAGTTGTAGGTGCCCGGCAATAGGCTCAGCCTGAATGTGCTGTTTTCGGCGTTGTAATCATGCCCATTCACGATTACGGTCCATTTTACCCCCGGGCCAACATTATTTTTAATCGACAGTTCATAGTATATCTCTGAGAAATCCACAGTGTAATTGGTCTCATTTCCTGACGGACGAAGTGTTGAAGAATTTGTTTTTTCACCCCGAGGAACAATGATGGTGATGTTTTTTCCTGCAGCATCCGCTATTCTGATGGTGCCATTGGTGCTGAAATAATCTGTGCCATTCATTTCCAGCCCCCAGACCGTTCCATTTTGAAGGCCGCTTTCCCTGAATGTGTAAAGCAATTCTTGCCTGGCAGGTGGCGGTACCGAAAAGGAAACTGTAAGGTTGGATGAATTTCTGAATGCGTGAAGAGACTGGCTGTGAATCTGCATAACAAGTGCATAGCTGCCATACGAGACATTGGCAATGCCAGAAATTGGAACGGATATAGTTTGATTTTGATCTGGATCTGTAATCTCAAACACCCCTGCTCCAGTCCGATTGCCGCCTTTGTAAAGAACCCAGGTGACATTCAAAAAATTTATCCCTGCTAGGTTTCCAGAGTAGTTTACTGTTACGTTGCCGGTGAAGTTCCCAATGGAATGCGGAACATTGAATATGGCGTATGGCACCGGGAGTGTGTAATTGACCGTCTTCGGATTACGGGAAATGCTCGGAAACGGGTTCATTGTCACGCTCAGGTTGCCAGAGGGTCCAGACAGTTCGAATTCATTGGTATAATTCCAGGCAAGTCCATTGTGGGTGACATCATACAATGCCGGCATTTCGTTTGTTCCATGAAGCCACCCGAAACCTGTTGAGTTAACCTCACTGTTGAATTTTTTAAACGAATTTCTCTGGACTTCGTCCGGGCCATAGCCAACTGGCAGAAGAGCATATTTGGCACCGGTGTAAGAAATGCCATCATAGGAGCTGTTGACCTGGACTTCCTTAAAGAGATACAGGTCTGAATTTTCAAGGGAAAAGAAAGGGTACTGGAACTTTCCTCCATCAAGCAGAGATGAATCTCCAATCAGGATTGTGGAATTCTCTGCATTCATAGAGATTCTGTTGAAATCTGGTTCCCCGGAACTGAATGTTGGCAATCTTTCGTTAAGCCCCAATGTACTGTTGTAGAACAGAATTACTGAATTATTGAACGAGTACTGGTAATACTGTCGGCCGTAGAGAGAAACCGTATCATTGGACAACAGGGAGACTGTGAGGTTTGAGAGGGCAATTGCTGTTGCATAACTGATATTGGCAACCAACCTGAAATTGCTTGTATTCTCCATCCAGGTTAGGTTATGCAGTGTCCCTGTGAAGTTCAACGAGAAATTTTCCTGCCTTGAACTCTGGCTTGAATTATAGGGCAGAGCAAGCCTTGTCAGGTAGGTGTTGTTGTAATAGACCTCAAGTGAATTCACTGACTCGTTTGATGCTCCCTGATAGGTGACGTTGATACGTGCGCTGTTGATGTAGCTGGAATTGTCCAGAGTTGATGACACCTTGGTTGGTACGGTGGTGCTCTTGCTGAAGCCGCTTTCATAAAGATACAGGCCGCCATCCCAGTATTCGTAGGGAGAATTCTGATTGTAGAGGCCCGATATTGTACTGTTGGCAACTTTCACAGTGGAATTATGGACCTTTAGTGTCAGCGCATCATTGAATGGCTTAGTGGAACCAGTATTCTGAGAGCCCACCGTTGAATTGATTATAGACACATCTGAGCCGCTGAATCTCATTGATCCTGGCAATTCCAGTGTTGAATTGATTAGGCTGAATGAAGAGCCGGCTGAAGCATTGAGATACAGGTGCCTGACTGTTGAATATGACGCGTTGCTGATCCGGACTGATGAATTTATGAAATTGAGGGTGCCTCCATCATATATGCCAATGGAAGGCAGGGAAAGGCTCTGCAGAATGACTTCCTTGTTCCTTATTGTGTATTCTGTCCCGGGTTG
>JBJKSX010000040.1:0-15260 GCA_046703545.1 Thermoplasmataceae archaeon
TTTTTTTTATTTTCATCATGAATACTGAATTTTCCCAAAAAGCATTAAATGCAGATCTTGCATTTTTAGGAAGATTCAGATGATTGCCTGGCAGGATATGAGGGAGTGGCTGAAGGCCGCAGAGAAATTGGGAGAAGTCAAAGTCCTGGAGGGTGCAGACCTCAATCTGGAACTGTCCGGCATTGCTCAGATCAATGCCAAGAACCAGGGGCCTGCAATTCTCTTTGACAGAATAAAGGGGCATGAAGACTCTGGCTTCAGGGTTCTGGTGAACTCCGTTGGCAACGAGAAACTATTCAATCTCACCTTTGGAGGCAGTACCGATTTCACCATACAGGAAACCATCGAGAACCTCATGGGTAAACCTAACAATTGGGTGGAAAACGCTCCAAAATATCCGGTCAAATATGTTGAATCGGGGCACATTCTTGAGAATGTGGAGACGGAGGAACAGGTCGATCTCATGAAGTTCCCCACGCCATTCTGGCATGAGAGGGATGGTGGACCGTTCATTGGAACTGGTGTGGCTGTTATTACGGAAGACCCCGAAACACACAGCATAAATGTTGGCTCATACAGGGCCCAGCGCTACACCAAGAACAGGGTTGGGATAAATGCGGAAAGAGGAAAGCACGGATCATTCCACAGGGACAAGTACTTCAGTGAAGGGAAACCCATGCCCGTGGTGATGGTGTTCGGGCCTAGCCCTCTTCTCTATGTCCTGGCAGGAAGCGAGGTCCCCACAGGCGTTTCAGAGCTTGAGTATGAAGGTGCAATCAGGCAGGAATCTGTAAAGGCCATTAAGGGAAAGTACACCGGGCTCCCCATACCCGCAGACGCTGAAATAGCTATAGAAGGTTTTGTGTATCCGGACAAAACCATGACTGAAGGCCCTCACGGGGAATGGACCGGTTATTATGCAAGCGATGCAAAGGAGAAGCCTTTCGTAGAAGTTAAGGGGCTGTACTACAGGAATAATGCAATAATGCTTGGAACCGCTATGTCCAAGGGGTCATACAACGACCATGCATTCTGGCGGAGCATATGGAGATCGGCACTGATTTACGATGAAATGGTGAAGAACGGCCTGCCCGGGGTAAAGGGTGTGTACACTCCTCCCTTCGGCGTCGGCAGGCAGTTCATCAATGTCAGCATAAAACAGGCTTATCCGGGGCACGCAACTGAAGCAGGTTATCTGGCATCCCAGACGAGGAGCGCAGCCTACATGGGCAAGTGGGTCGTGGTGGTCGATGACGACATCAACCCGTATGACATGGATGATGTGCTGTGGGCAATGTGCTCAAGGGCGAACCCTGCTGACATCGGCATAATAAAGAAAGCCTGGGCAAGCGGCGTTGACCCCCTCAGGCCAAGGGATGTCCCTGCAGCAAAATACACCAATAACAGGGCCATAGTTTTCGCCACCGTGCCTTTTGAGAGAAAGGACGAATTCCCACAGACCTGCATGCTGAGGGATGACCTCAGGAAGGATGTTTACGAGAAATGGAAGGATGAGCTGGGTAACAGGTGGAACAGCTACTGAAAATGGGACCGGTCAGTCCGTTTCACCAGAGATCCTCTTCCTCTGAGACGATGTCTGAGTAGTACCCCACGCCAAGGCGTTCAAGGGCTTGGTCCAGTATTTCCCTCTCCCACTGCTCGCCAAGGTTGTATTCGTGGATGCGCTTTCTGAGCTCGTAGGTCAGGTTTGTTATCTCCCCCTCAAGGCCCTTTGTGGCCTTCCTGGCAAGCTTTGCCTCGGGAACCTTCACTTCGGTAATTCCCGCCTTGGCGCAGTAGAATACGAATTTTGCATACGGGGGCTGATTGAAGAAGAACCTCTGGCCGTCTATCATAATATACACGCCCTCAAGCTCCCGGTACATTGTCACTTCCTTTCCCGAAGGGATGTGGCTGATGTCACCTTCGTAATCATTGCCAATGAAATCTTCCGGGAATTTCTTCGAGGCCATGCCTCTCGTAACTTCCTCAACTATCCTGCTGTTGTCCACGTTTTCTCCCTTTCATTGGGCTGTACTTGAATTAATTTTGGCTAGCCCTGTTCATGCAGCATAGAAATATAGAAATTCATTCCCCCGGAGAATTACTTCCTGGGGGATTCAAGGTTGAACTTCGCAGCTGTGAACCTTCTCTTGGTGCTGAATGGGTGGAAGATTTTTCCGTTGCCCCTGTAGAACTTTGAGAAGAATTCCACATAGATAAGCCTGGCACCCTGTATGCCGGGTTCCATTACGGCTATGGCAAGGTTGAATGCCTGCCCTAGCACCAGGACAATCACGCCTATGAGCCCGAACAGCGGTGACTTTGCAATTCCCTTCAGGAATATGAGGTCAATGACCTGTGCAAGGTACACAGACGCAAGCAGTATGCCCAGAATCCTCGTGTATGACAGGATATGGCTGATTATGGAGGGTATTTCTATCAGCCCCAGCGGACCTTCGGAAACAAGCACAAGCAATATTCCAACCACAGCAGCTGCAATGGACGCCAGTGGGGGAACGGGCAGCCCTGTGATCAGGTTGAGGCCGAAGAGTGCCAGGCCCCATGCAACAAGAAGCCAGCCAACCTTGGAGACCATGCCCTTCCTGTGCTTGAGGCGCATCTCATTCAGGAGTCCCAGGACAAGGCCGAATGTGACCATGAAGAGGCCGACGTAACCTGTGAACAGTAGCAGTTTTGGAATGGTGAAATCCACATGGAACAGCACCGCTGGCGTGGGCGGGAATGCTCCGATGTGAGCTCCGCCAAAACCGGTTCCTGCCTCGAGTATTGTGAGCGGGAATAGCGGGAATCCGAAGAAGTTGTTGAATATGGCCCCGGCGGCGATGGCAACCAGTGAGGCCGGTATCAGGGCTTTTGCGAGCACAAGCAGGGCATTCCTGCCGAATATTGTCAGGGCGAAGTTGGTCAGCTTCTTTGGCATAATGGTCTTTGCGCCCGGTTTTGTGAGTTTCCTTATCATCCAGAGTGCAACCAGGAGGATGACCAGGCCGTAACCCCAGTCTCCCACCATGATTCCAAAGAAGAACGGGAACACTATGCTGAAGATCAGTGTCGGGTCCCATTCACTTTCCTGTGGCAGTGAATAGAACCTGACGAAGAACTCGAAAGGCTGGAGGATCTTCGGGTTCGAGAGCAACGTTGGAGGCTCCTCCTTTGTCTCTATGGTCTTTATGATGACACTGCCCTCGGCTGCATCATTGACCAGTTTTGTCAGTGAATCGTAATGCTTCCTGGGAATCCATCCCTCCATGATGAAGGAGTCCTGGGTTGATGACAGCTTGTCAGCCACTTCGAGCTTCCTGTTCTCAATTTCAAGCTGTTCCCTGATCTGGGCGATTTTTGCATAATGCTCCTCGGAAATTTCCATGAGGTTGGAATTTATCTCCGCGAGCCTCTCCCTGTCCTTTGCCAGCTTCTCCTGCATGGCCTTTGTGTACGCAGCGGGCTTTCCGGACATTTCCGGAATGTGCGAGATCTTGAAATTGAGTTCGGACGCGATTCTTGCCAGTTCCGCATCCTTCTTGACAGGTATGGTGACAACGAGCTGCCCGTTGGGAAGCTTGAACAGTGTCGCTTCAGGCAGCCTTGCCCTTATGGCCCCCTCGGTTTCACCGTCCTCAAGTTCCTTCGCAATGAATGAGGAAATGGCGGAGCCATTGAAAATTGAAAGGTCGTAATCCAGGCCGTTCAGTGCCTCGACTGCGTCAAGCCTGTTCTGTATCTCCTTGATCTCGGCAAGGATGTCGGACTCGGTAGCCTTGATCATCTTGAGCTCGCCCTCAAGGTCTATGCTGGAGGCCTCCCAGAGGAGTTCGCCAACGTCGTCGAATTCCCTCACGGTCTTCACAGGCACTGAAGGCAATATGCTCTCGTAGCCCCTGTAAATCTGGAGGGCCCTGTTGACTTGCCTGTACAGGTCCCCTGGCTTGGACAGGCCCATGGCCTGTGCAAGCTCACCCGAGACTGCTTCCAGCTGGATCACTCCAGCATCATGAAGGGCCGATATTATGGAGTCCTTCCTGTAGTTGGACCCGATGATCCTGACTCTGAGCATTTTCTCGGGCAGAAGTCCCATTACATTCCCTCTAGATACCTGTCAAGGATCTCTTTTGAGATCTTCTCAAGTTCAGTGTCAGAAACACTGAGTTTCATTTTCCCGGCCTTGCCCTTGCTTTCCTCGAGTATTTTTGCTGCCTTTGCCTCCGCTTCCCCCCTGGTTTTCTCCAGTTCTGAAGCGGCCTTCCGGCCCAGTTTCTCCTCGTTATCCTTGAGCTTGCTGCTGAAAGTGGATTCCAGCTCCTGGAGCTGTTTCTCCTTCTCGCCTTTCAGAGTAGAAATCCTGCTGTTGATTGACTGTTCCTTTTCCTTGATTACCTTGAGTGTTTCAAGATCTTCCATTTTAGATCACTCCTGTGAAGAGCATTGAAATGAGTATGACTGCGGATGCCACCGGATTGAAGAATATGAAGAATGTTTTGATGTTCCTGAATCTCCTGAGGTTCCTGTTGGTGAGGAACTCCTCCGGAGCCACGGTTGTGTTCATGTATTTTCCAAGATCCTTCTTCCAGTACTTCATCAGGGAGCTGCCTCCTGTGCCTTCCTGTTCATCTTCCTCTTGACCATCTTGAGCGTTGTGAACATGTCTCTCTCGAGCTCGTCGAGCCTCATCCTTATGAGTTTTGCCGACTGAGTCAGCTGTGGGATGAGTATGTTCTCGATGGCGTTTGACCTTCTCTTGGTCTTGTCGATTTCATGGAGAAGCTTCCTCATTGAGTTCTCCTTTTCCGCTATCTCCACTATCTGCGTGTAGACGTACTCGAATTTTTTTATGGCATCATTTACAGCTGTGGGAACGGATATGGCCCTGTACTGGTTCGACAGTATGGTCTGGTCATAGTTCCTGCTCAGTTCTGGGATCCTCACTCCCATGACATTCTTGAGGTTCACGCCGATTGTGGAATCCGCGGACATGTATGCTATCCGCTCCAGGTTCATGGTCCCGGACTTGATCTCTGCCGCCCTTATAGTTTCAAGGGCGTCTTCAACATCCGCCCTGAGGTTTTCCCTCAAGCCCTTTACGCTCCTGCTGATATTGAAGAACTCCATGACAAGGGATGACCGCTTCATCTTGAGGAGATCTAGGCCCCTCTTTGCGAGCTTTATCCTTCTCCTCGTCCGGATGAGTTCGATCCTGGTGGGCTTGAGATCAATCTGAGCCATTATTCCTCCCTGTTCCACTTTCCGTATTTGCTTATGAAGTCTTTCTTGACCCTCTTCATGTCGTCCTCAGGAAGGCCCGACATGAGGTCCCAGCTGAGGGACAGCGTGTCTTCGATTGTCCTGTCCTCGTATATTCCCTGGTTCACATACCTCTTCTCGAATTCATCGGCGAACTTGAGGTACATCCTGTCGTTAGCGCCCAGTGCTTCCTCGCCGACGATTGCGCTCAGGGACCTGAGGTCTTTTCCGTTTGCGTATGCTGCATAGAGCTGATCCGCAACGCCACGGTGGTCTTCCCTGGTCCTTCCCTTGCCGATGCCCTGGTTCATGAGCCTGGACAGTGATGGAAGCACGTCAACAGGGGGATAAACGCCCTTTCTCTGGAGATCCCTGGAAAGCACGATCTGGCCTTCCGTGATGTAACCGGTCAGATCCGGAATTGGATTGGTGATGTCATCACCCGGCATGGTGAGAATCGGCAGCTGCGTGATTGTCCCATTCTTGCCCTTTATCTTGCCTGCCCTCTCGTATATCGTGCTCAGGTCCGTGTACATGTAACCCGGGAAGCCTCTCCTTCCTGGAACTTCCTCCCTGGCGGATGAGATTTCCCTCAGTGCCTCACAGTAATTTGTCATATCCGAAAGGATCACAAGAATGTGCATCTCCTTCTCATAGGCCAGGTATTCAGCTGTGGTCAGGGCAACCTTTGGCAGGATAATTCTCTCCATGCTGGGGTCCGATGAAAGGTTGAGGAAGAGAACTGATCTCGAAATTGCTCCTGTCTTGGTGAATTCGTTGACGAAGTAGTTTGCTTCCTCGCTGGTTATGCCCATAGCACCAAAGATGACAGCAAAATCCTCACTGCTGCCCAGCACCTTGGCCTGCCTGGCTATCTGCGCGGCCAGCCTGTTGTGTGACAGTCCTGATGCAGAGAATATGGGGAGCTTCTGGCCCCTCACAAGCGTGTTCATCCCGTCTATTGTTGAGATGCCAGTCTCAATGAATTCGGAAGGCTCTTCCCTCGAATATGGGTTGATCGCGTTTCCCACGATCTCCACCCTCTCCTTGCTCACAATGGGTGGAAGCTTGTCTATGGGCTCCCCGAGGCCGTTGAATATCCTTCCAAGCATGTCATCCGACACAGCAACCTGTGCGGTGCTTCCAAGGAACTTCACTCTTGTGTTGTCAACATCCATTCCGGATGTTGGTCCGAACACCTGGACCACTGAAAGTCCCCTGCTCGTGTCAAGGACCTGGCCTGTCCTCTTTTCTCCATTTTCAAGCGTTATCTCCACCAGTTCGTTGTATGCCGCATTCTCAACCTTCTCAACGAAAAGGAGAGGCCCTGATATCTGTGAAACAGTTTTGTAGCTTACCTGCGCCATTAGTCCACCTCCAAAAGGCCGTCTATCTGGTCATTCATTTCCTTAATGAGTGTATCATAATATGCCTGGAATTCTTCTTCCTTGACTTCCTTCATCCTGGAGATCTTGCCCCTTGCCTTTATGCTCTGGAGCTGGGCCATCTGCAGGCCCTTGTCCAGTGAATCGGACTGCTTTCTCCCGAGGGTAAGAATGGCATTGAGCATCCTGTATTGCTTGCCTATTGAGCAGTATGTGTCAATGTCGTCGAACGCGTTCTGCTGCAAGAAATCCTCCCTGATCATTCTCGCTATATCTAGGGTGTTCTTCTCCCTCTCCGGGAGAGCATCATATCCCACTAGCTGGACGACCTCCTGAAGCTCTGATTCCTTCTGGAGTATTTCCATGGCCTCATCGTAGATCTCTCCCCAGTCCTTGGTCACATTGTCCATGAACCACTGCCTGAGGTCGTCCTGGTAGAGTGAATAACTGTTGAGCCAGTTGATTGAAGGGAAGTGCCTCCTTGATGCAAGAGAGGAATCAAGTGCCCAGAACACCCTGGTAACCCTGAGCGTGTTCTGTGATACCGGTTCCGAAATATCTCCTCCTGGAGGTGAGACTGCTCCGACGATTGTGATGGAGCCGTTCCTTTCGTCATCAGAAATGACGATTGCGTTTCCGGACCTCTCATAGAATTCTGAAAGCCTCCTTCCAAGGTATGCAGGATATCCTTCCTCCCCTGGCATTTCCTCAAGCCGTCCTGAAATTTCACGGAGGGCTTCTGCCCACCTTGAGGTAGAGTCCGCCATGAGGGCTACATTGTATCCCATGTCCCTGTAATACTCGGCGATGGTGATTCCAGTGTAAATGCTGGCTTCCCTTGCTGCAACAGGCATGTTTGATGTGTTTGCAATAAGGACAGTTCTTTCCATGAGCGGCTTGCCTGACTTTGGATCAGTGAGTTCCGGGAATGAGGTCAGAATCTCCGTCATCTCGTTTCCTCTCTCTCCGCATCCCACGTATACAACGATGTCGCTGTCTGCCCACTTGGACAGTTGATGCTGAACTACGGTCTTGCCGGACCCGAAGGGCCCCGGAACTGCAACAGTGCCGCCCTTGGCAACTGGGAAGAATGTGTCAATGACTCTCTGCCCCGTGATAAGCGGAAGGTCAGGTGGAAGCTTTCTCTGCACTCCCCTGGATATCCTCACGGGCCATTCCTGCTTGAGCTTTATGTCAACCTTTTCTTTTCCAGTGTCCAGAACTGCAACAGTGTCTGATACCTTGAACTTCCCTGACTTGATCTCTGATATTGTCCCTTTGAGGCCAAATGGAACCATTACACGGTGCTCGATGATTCCGGTTTCCGGGACTGTCCCTATGAACTGCCCCTCAACGACCTTGTCACCCTCCTTCACCTTAGGAGTGAATTCCCATTCCTTCTCCTCGTTGAGTGGCGAGGCGGTGAAACCTCTCTCTATGAAGTCGCCTGTCTTTTCCTTGATGACGTCCAGTGGCCTCTGGATACCATCATAAATTGATGTGAGCAGCCCTGGGCCCAGGTCCACTGAGAGTGGCCTGCTCGTGTTTTCCACTTTTTCGCCCGGCCTTATGCCGCTTGTATCCTCGTAAACCTGGATTGTCGCACTCTTCCCAACAATCCTGATGATTTCTCCCACCAGTCCTAGTTCCCCCACACGGACAACATCGAACATCTTGGCGTTCTCCACGCCTTCTGCAATAACTACTGGACCTGATATCCTGACAATCGTTCCCATTTTCAAACCTCTGACCAATTTTGATATTCTGAACCTGAATTAGCTGACCCGCCATTTCTTCCTGCATATGAGTTGTATTGTGATGCGCAAGATGAATTATTAAAACCTGAATATTTAACCATGATTACTTACCGCCCGAGCCTGTTTTTGGCATGCTCTGTGCACCGCCAATGTCAACGCCAAGAACCCTCTTGGCAAGTTCATTCACCGACTCAAGGTCTTCTCCGCCGGGTACGGGTATGAAGACCACCACCGGGTCGGTTGATGTTTCGGTGAACCTTCTCGTCCTGCTGTCCATGAATGGCTTGATGCTCTCGGACACCATGATCAGCGAGAACTTCTTCTGGTTCAGGAGATCATTGAGAGTCCTGACTCCATCTTCCTTTTCTGCAATGAATGAGTGTTCAACGCCGATGAGTCTGAAGCCCAGCACTATCTCTCTTTCAGCCACAACCGCAATGTTTCCTACCTTTTCATTTGCTGTTGCCATTTAATCACCTAAAGGGAAGCCAGCCCCAGGATGCTGTCATTGGACAGCCCGTAATGCTTGCCGAATATGATGGATCTCAGCCTTTCCCTCTCCCGTTCTGACTTGAGTATGAAATTGAATGTGGATCCTGCTGAAAGAGACTGCTGCGAGAAGACATCAATGTATTTCCTGTAAAGTGAGTCCATCATGAGGGATTCAAATCCCTCCAGGCGCCTGTTCTCCTGATAGTCCTTTAGTGCCTCCTCCGTTTCAGGGTAATAGCGCTTGAGTTTCTCGATAGCCTGCTCCATGTATCCTGAAGAGTAAATGTCCTGCAGTGATGAAAGGGGAATGTTGCCCTTGGAGATCAGGCCCTCTTTGATTCTGTCAAATTCGACACCGAGGTCGATGCCCTTGAGGACAACCATTATGTCCCTTATATCCACCTCTTCGGCAATGAACCTCCTTAGTGGGCCTTCATCCCCATTGTAGAACTTCAGCGAATCCTGGAGGTTGTTGTAGTAATGCGTATCCAGGGCTGCAAGGAGGATGCCGATATCGTTGGACTTTCTGTAACGGTCCATCTGCTGCATTATGTCCTGGCCATAGCCGTATTGTGAGAGGCGGTTAACGATCTCATCTATGGACCCAAGTGCCAGGAGGGCCTTGAAATCGTCGTGGGTCATTGCCCCTCCGAAGAGGCCTATTGCAATATCCCTGAAACTTATGAGGAAACTCTCCGATTCCCTGATCTCGTAACCCATGTACTTGGAGGAAATGATGGACTTGATGTTCTCAATATCCCATTTTGAAAGGTATGCCCTTATTGTCTCCCTTCCCGGAGTCGGAGCGGCAAAAAGTGCGATCTTGTTTCTCACGATCAGGCGATGGTTTATGGCCATGTTCAGGAGGTCAATTCCCTTGTTGAGCGCCGAAAACTTGTCCATATCTTCTCTGTAGAATGTGGTGTACAGGAGGGAAGACATCTCCTCGATGTTTGCTGTTTCCGCCAGTCTCTTCAGGAAGTCCTCAGAAAGGAACTCGGTCAGGTAGACCTTGATCCTTCCGTAAGCCCCCGTGTAGGTAGGGTCCATGGTTACTCTCCCAGATACTCATAAAGCTGGGAGACAATTTTCTCCCTTACCTCTGAAAGCACTGCCGAAATTGTGAGGTCAAGCTCCCTTGAACCGTCTGAGGATTCGGCAATGATCCCCCCGTTGGGGTCAACTGCCTTCTCGACGATCTTGGATTTTCCCCTGCTTATTGCCTGGACATCGTCTTTTGATGCATAAATCGTGCAATCTTCGCCAAGGGTTCCGTGGGCTATTTCCACCATCCTGGAAAGTACTTCCGGGTATTCCTTTCTGTTTCTTATGTTCTTGAGGTACAGTTCTGCCTTGCCGGCAGCTTCGTTGACAAGTTCGGATTCCCTTCCGCGTACCGTGTTCAGCGCCTGCATTTCCGCAGAGCTGATTATGGTCCTTTCGGCGGTCCTCCGCTCGTCCTCTGAAGATTTGTTTATCTTTTCAGCCTGGTGTTTCAAGGCTGCATCCTGTCTTGCCTGAAGGTCCCTGAGCTTTTTCTCATAGTACTCTGTGAGCTCTTTAAGCTCATTTTCGCCACGCAGCTCAATATCCTTCAGTATTTCCTCAAGAGACATGTCCGATCTTTAAAGAATTCCCCTGAGCAGAATGATACCAAGAACAAATCCGATAATCCAAAGTGTCTCCGGAATCACGAAGAATACAAGAACCTGTCCGAATTTCTCGGGCTTTTCGGCTATGATTCCCATACCTGCTGCTCCAATTCCCTGCTGTGCCATGCCAGTTCCAATCAAACCGCCGGCTATGGAAATTGAGGCCGCGATTGCCAAGAGTGCTGAAGTATAGTCAAATGCCATGCTTAGTGCACCGACGGATCATTGTTGTGGCATATATAAAGCCTATTTGTGTGCCTCAGAAATATACAAAGGGCAATGTAAAAAAGTTTAAAAGGGATTAATCTGCCTTCCTCAAGGTAATGACCCTGCTCGAGTTGATCCTGCTTTTTCCGGTTGGATCATCCAGGACCAGGGTGAAGGGATCGTCGTTGCCATCCAGCATTCCCTGAATTCTTTCCCTGAGTGCGGTGAGAACTTCTATGTCCGCGTCTTCTTCGTCGAAAAGGTCAAGTTTTTCCCTCAGTTTTGTGAGAATCCCTTCGATGGTTGTGATCTCCCCGGTGGAGATCTCCCCAGGCGTAATTTCAGCAGCGAGCTCTGGGATCTCCACTGTTGCCTCAGGGGACCTGTACAGGATGATTCTCAGATCATCATGGTTCCTCACCTCAAGAACCAGCCTCTTGGGTATGTCCCTCTCGATGGGCCTGATCTTTGACGACTTGTACAGGCACTTCTTGCAAAAGAATGTCTCAATTTCAACTGCCTCCTCGTAGCTGACTCTCGTCCGATAGTAGATGAAGAAGAGACCCTCCCCGCATGAGGGGCATTTTGTTTCAGTCTGGAATTCCTTGGGAGGGTCTTCGTACTGCGGTTCATTCGCCATATACATCAAGCCATGACTTGAGCGGTTCCCTTATGAAATGCCTGGCTTCCCTTATCTGCTTCACATTTCTGGAACCGGAGAGGAACATCGCAATTTTCAGGTCCCTTATTATGTATGAAACCTGCTTCTGAATCTCTTCCGCGGATGCGTCCGCACCCTTGAGCAGAGTCCTGGCGAACCCGCCCGCAGAGGCGCCCATCAAGAGTGCCTTGTAAAGGTCCAGGCCGTTTCTCAGGCCGCCGCTCCCAATGACCGGAACACCGACGTCACAGTATCTCACCGATGCCGGAGATGGGACGCCCCAGTCCCAGAACGACTTGCCTGCAACCATCTTTTCCTCATCGCCCACCTTCTTTGCCCGATAGTACTCTATTGCTGCGAATGATGTCCCGCCAAGCCCACCGACATCAATGGCACGGACGCCAGCATCCCTGAGTTCGAGCGCTGCTTCCCTGGAAAAGCCATTGCCTGTTTCCTTTGCGATTACGGGGTAGCTGGAAGCCACGTCCTGCAGCCTCTTCATTATCCCTTTTGCATTCCTGTCTCCTTCCGGCTGCACCATCTCCTGGAGGAAGTTGAAGTGGACAATGAGGTAATTTGCGTCAATCAGGTTGAAGATGTACTCAATATCCTTGTCAGTGAATGCCTTCTTCTCCTGGTTTATGAGCTGGGGTGCACCAAGATTCGCGATCCTCACAGGAACCTTGTGCTCCAGGATCACCGAAAATGTGTCAGAGAGTTCCTTCTTCTCAACTGCAGCCCTCATGCTTCCCACACCCATGGGAAGCCCGAATTTCTCCGCAGCAGCCGCAAGATTGAGGTTGATCTTTTTTGCAAGGTCTGTTCCCCCTGTCATTGAGGATATAATCATGGGGTGGCCAATTTCATGGCTGATGAATCTGGCACTTGTGTCAATTGAATCAAAATCAAAATCCGGGATTGACTGGTGCATCACCTGTATGTCATCCCAGTAATTGTGGTCCGTGTCCACTTTCTCGTTTTCCGCTATCCTGATGTGTTCCGTCTTCCTGTTCTCTATCATTTAATCACGGTTCCAATGAATTTGTCTTTTCCTATGTCCTGAATCCTCTTGGGATGGTTGCCGTTGAGGACATAGACCTCGGCCCCTGTCACTGTTATGTCCATTATCGATTTGGCTTTTTTCTCCATTCCGCCTGTGACATCAGTGCCGTGTTGTTCAAACACTGCCTCTTCATCCATGGTCCTGAGCAGCTTTGCGTTCTTTGATGTCTTGGGGTTCCGGTCATATATTCCGTCAACATCCGTGAGGAATGCAACCTTGTCGGGCCTCAGCCTACCTGCCAGCTCCACCATGAGGTCGTCGCCGGAGATGATGCCGAAGCTCTTGTGCTCCATGTCAGGGAAGACATCGCCGAACGTCACAGGGTAGAACCCAAGGGAAGTGTAGAATTCCACCGAATCCGATATTGCCCGGAGGTTTCCGTTGAAAACTGCTGGCGGCACTCCGAAGCCTTTCAGGCCGGCTCCGATCATTGATGACACGATCCTCTGGTTCAGGTCAACCATGTCCCTGTGGACAAGTGCATACCCTTCTTCGGTGTGTCTGTTGATTGGTCCGGGGAGCCCGTACTCCTTGGCCTTGATGTGCCCGAATGAGCCTCCTCCATGGACCAGGGCAAACTGCTCCCCTGTCCTGATCAGTTCCCTGATTATGCTGTCAACTGCCTTCTGCCTGTAGAAACCGTAACGGCCCTTCACAGTTACGACACTGCCTCCCAGTTTGACAAGGAACATTATATTGCAGGATCAACCCTGTTTATAAATACTGTAGGTGGAGTTTCAACGAAGTCTTCCTGAGAAAAGTTCTCCTCATTCAAGCTCACTCAAAGGCAGTTCCTTCTGGGCGTTCCTGTCGAAGAACAGCATTCTCCCACCGCTCTTAGCAAGAATTATTCCGTCCATGAAATCAATATCAGTGGTCTGCCCTCCAAAAATATGGTTCAGCATAGGAAGCACATACAGGTCGTGCGTTACTATTATGGTGACTCTTCTTCCAACGGGCATGTGGTCTCTTGCGATTTTTGAAATGATGTCTTTTGAATATCTCTCGTATGGTTTCATGGCGTTCATTGTCGAGCCTGAAAACCAGTCCCTGACCATGTCAAAATATTTCCCTTCCCCCAGATATTTCCTGTACAGGTCCAGATTTGAAATTGGTGAAGGCAGATCCACTATGCTGGAGAAACTGCTGTCATCTCCCCCTGCCTGGCTGGCTCCCTGGGCGATCCTTTCGGCCGTTAACTGGCATCTCTCCAGCCCCCATCCCTTGGCCGCAACGGATGGCGCTCTTGCCTCACCTACCAGAGCTTTTCCAAAATCAACTGCAATCTCTTCCCCATGACTGGTGAGAAGTGTGCTGTTCCACCTTTCAGGCGGGATATCCTTGAAATCGGGCCTTTCAGAGTGACGGATAATGGCAGTAATCTCAAAATCAGATGGGATTTCACTGATTTTCTGGACGATCCACTTTCCGTAACTGGAATACATTTACAGGCTGAAAATTGAGTTTATTGTTATAAGGCTTCCCCAAAGGGGAACTCCATGGAGATGCCATGAGCATCTCCAAGAGGATTGGAAGAAAGTTGCCACCATGTTTTTGTTATTAAAAGGAAATCTGACTTGTTAGCGTATCAACTTTAGTATGAGTTTGTAAAGTCCATGTCAGATGTATACAGTAGTTTTCGTGTCAACCATGATTATTTTTGCCCTAAGCTTCATTCTTTCAGCGCTGGTTTCCCTGTCCTACACAAGAATCAGGTCACCAAACCAGCTGCTCTGGTCAATCGGGATGTGGGTTTTTGCCGTCTGTGCTCTTCTTGAATCGTTCTTTGCCCTTGGCAGCTACAGCCAGTTTCTCATAAAGCTATACCTGCTTCTGGTTGCCGTGCTGGTGGAATTTCTTGCCATGGGGTCTGTTGTTCTTCTGAAAAAAAGGGTGTTCTCCTACCTGTATGCTGCATATTCGATCACAGTGACTGCATTTCTGGTTTATTCCCTTGCTGCATCGGGATCCCTTGGAAACCTAATCAGGGATGGTGTGGTCTCAGGCTCCCTGCCAACAGCAGTGACCATTGGTTCTGTGCTCATAACTGCAGTTGGCGCTACACTGCTGATCCTCATATCCATGGTTTCATATGTGAAGGAAAGGAACCCGAGGCTGCTCAGCATCATACTGGGTGTCCTGGTCCTCAGCGCGGGAGGAGCACTGTACATTACGGCTTTTCCCTCCTTCCTTTACCTTTCCGAGTTCCTTGGAATACTGCTTATCTGGTTCGGTGTTGTGGATCTAAGCAAAGTCCACATAAGGAGGGGTGCCCCAATAGCGAAACCTGACAAGATCAGGCAATAATTCGGTACTGGAACAACTGAACTAATTCTTCTCGGGAAGCCATCAAATTTTATAAGAACAAAAACAATCCCTAAAAACTCAGGTTTTTCCTTGAGGAACAACCGGGCCGGTAGATCAGCGGTAGATCGCCTGCTTTGCAAGCAGGAGGTCTCGGGTTCAAATCCCGACCGGTCCACTAGTTTTCTCTGACGATAAAACCAAAGTCAACCCTACCAGTCAAGATTTGCCCAATTACATAAGAATTGTATATAACTATGAAATATTCTCTTTGTATGGTTTCAAGAAGCGATTTGCTACTTTCTTTCATCTACGCGTGGGGAAAGTCAAAGAAGAACAATGAACCAATTCCATCAGTTACACATTTACAGAAAGAGATTTTCCTCCTCTGTAGAAGAACTCCGTTCGCAGAAATGAAAGATGTCTATCACTTCGAACCTCTCTGGTATGGTCCATTTTCCAAGGAGCTTTCCAGTG